>JANMTV010000229.1:0-5270 GCA_031390905.1 Ilumatobacteraceae bacterium
ACTCGATCCAGACCGCACCTTTCAGAACGACTACCTAGCGCGCGTGTTGGGTTGAACTATCGCGCGGGGCGCGCGCGGCGTGCCGTAACGTTGGCTTGTGGAGAAACCGGCCGAGGAACGCAAGCGGACGACGACGTCGAATTTTGGCGTTGGTCGCCGCGAATCCCATGACGCCAGCGGCTTCTACGGCCGTTTTGACCCGCCCGTCCTCAGCGATGACGAAACGGTGCCGCCCCCTGAGCCGATCATCCAGCCGTTCGTGTGCGGCGACGCCCGCAAGATGGACACGATCCGCGATGGTTGCGTTGCCCTCGTCGTGACCTCACCCCCGTACTTCGCTGGCAAGCAATACGAAGAGGAGTTGGAACGCGACGGCATCCCCAGCTCCTACCTGGAGTACCTCGAACTGCTTCACGACGTGTTCGCCGAATGCGTACGAGTGCTCGAACCGGGTGGCCGAATCGCGGTCAACATCGCCAACCTCGGCCGTAAGCCGTACCGCAGTCTCGGTGCCGACGTGATCCACATCCTGCAGGACCGACTCGGTCTTCTGCTCCGTGGTGAGGTGGTTTGGCAGAAAGGTGCCGGCGCGTCAGGGTCGTGTGCGTGGGGTTCGTTCAGGAGCCCTTCGAACCCGGTGCTTAGGGATATAACCGAGCGAGTCATCATCGCCAGCAAGGGGCGATTTCAACGAGCGCTCACCGTCGAGCAGCGATGTGCTCGTGGGCTTCCGCATCAGGCCACGATTCACACAGAAGACTTCATGGCTCTCACGCTCGACATCTGGCAGACCCCGTCGGAGAGCGCCCGTCGAGTCGGGCACCCTGCACCATTCCCGGTCGAGCTTCCGGAGAAGCTGATCGAGCTGTACACGTTCGCCGACGACCTCGTGCTTGACCCGTTCATGGGCAGCGGTTCCACCCTGGTGGCGGCCAGCCGGCTCCGCCGTCGCTACGTCGGATACGACCTCGACCCGGGCTATGTCGAATTGTCGATCGTCCGCGTCGACGACGAGGGTGAACCCCTGTTGGCCGAACCTGAGCGGATGCCCGGTTCGAAGGATCGGATTGCTGCCGTACTCGAATCGGCCGGCTTCACGACCGAAGGCCGAAGTGTTCGGCTGAAAGGATCAGGGATCGTCGTGCACGATGTCGCCACTGATCGGATTGACGGTCGTTGGGTGATCGAGTCGGGTGGCCCGTTCGTGCGCTATCGCGGCGGCCTGACGTCAGTTGACGCGGTGTGGCGAATGCTTGGCCGCGCCCATGCGTTACGCGGGCTCGGTGAGCGGGTATTGGTGTTGACGTCCGATTTGCCGAAGTCTCGCAGCGAGTTCGATCTGGCGATCCGCGCCGCTGGCGCGCACGCCGCCTTCGACGTGATCGATGTGTTCGATCCTGATGCGCTGCGACGGCTGGCGTCATATGCGGATGGGGTCAGCCGCCCGATTCCGGGTTTCTGGACACGAGCCGAACTCGCTCAGTAACAACGCGCTAGGTCGATCGGGTCGTCAATCTCACCTGAGTCGAGCTGAGCGCGAATCAGTGCTCCGGCTTCAACCGGGTCGATTGCGTACGCCCGATGGTCGACGTTCCGGCTGCGCGCCCACAGCACGCCAACTGCCTCTCCGTTGACAATCACGACGCCCCCGGAATCGCCAGCCTTGAGGTCAGCGTCGAGCTCGAACCCGGGTCGGTTGGTTTCGCCCTTGCGATAGATGTCTTCGGTGCGGATGTTGATCGGTCGTCGAAACACGACTGGAACTCGCACTGGCGTGCCGCTACGGAACACGTACGCGGTTCCCCGGTCGCCGTTCCTTGTGTCGCCATCACCCATCGGAATCGTGCCACCGAACGACGGCTCGATCGCCAGGTAGGCGAGATCCATGTTCGGGTCGAACGCCACGATCGTGGCGGTTGTCGATCGATCGTCGCGCGACACGACGATCTCCGTCGAACCTTTCAACACGTGGGCCGAGGTCAACACCAATCCGGGGGCGACGATCAACCCATTGCCCGCGGCGTTTGACACGTCGCAACCGCCAGCCTCGATACTGACGGCCGCTGAGGGTGGATCCGTGGCGCAACTCGTTGTCGCTAACGCGACCGCGACGGCGGTCAACAACACGTTCACGAGAGTTCCTTCGACATCCAGATCGAATCGTCCTCGGTGTATCCGTGACGGGCGTATAGCTGACGGGCGCGTGTGTTTCGTCGTTCAGTTTCCAGGAATATCCGTTTCACGCCGCGCCGCCGGCAGTCGTCCTCGATCACGCTGAGGGCGCCGCTGCCCTTCCCCTCGCCCCGTGCGCGCACGTAGATCTCGTCGAGCACAACCTCGAATCCGCCGATCTCGACCGACCAGCCCCACGTGACGACCACGTAACCGTCGGTCTCGTCGATCATCCAGGCCGTGCCGACCGAGTCACCGGTGAGCAGTGGCTCGAGCGCCGCCCTTGTCCGCGCCGCATCGAACGCGTGCCGATCGGCCGCGCAGTACTCGGCTGCCAAGATCAGCAACACGGGCAGGTCGTCAGGGTTGGCTCGCCTGACGGTTGTCGACATGTCGCAGAACATAGACCGAGCCGTCGATAGAAGCGCCAGCGGTTCTAGTCTCGATCGAGTGGATCACGCATCCGAGCACCCGCTGCGAGCGTTGCTGGATCGTGCCGCGGCCGGGCAGTTTCCGATCGTCGACGGTGTCGCTGAACTGTTTCCCCCCGATCAGGCTGGCACGCATGCCGTGGCCGATTTCACCGGCCACTCTGTGATTCTCACGGATTTGTCGGCGACGGAACTGACTCGGTTTCGGCCGGACGGCTTCGGCCGGGCGACCGAGCCTCGATTGCTTACCCGACTGGCCGGTCCGACTGGCCTTGTCGGCTCGATCGACGTGGTGCTGGTGCGGCGCGGGGCACCAGCCCGATCGAATCCACTCTCGATCCGGACCGACCTCGACGGCCATCCAAGAGTCAGACGGGCGCGACATCATCGGCGCGACGTCGAGGTGTACGGGGACGAGCGCGGGTTGGCCTGCATCGGCACCGGTCTCGTCGGACGAACTGAGATCTCGATCGAACTGACTGGTGCCGAGCACACCCAAGGCGTCGGGCGCCAGCTCCTTCAGTCCGCACTCGCGCACGTTCCTGATGACGAGTTCGTCTTCGCGCAGGTGTCGCCCGGCAACGCCGCCTCGTTGCGAATGTTTCTCGCCACCGGCTTCGTGCCGATCGGCGGCGAGGTGATTCTCGAGCCGGACCGTGTCGCCGATCGCCGCCGATCAACGATCGAGGAACGCGACCATGTAGCTGGCGGGGACGACGGCTGACAGATCGACCGGGTCCTCCAGTTCGAGGTCGTCATTGATCCGGAGCAGTTCGGTGCGACCGGCGTTGGTTTGCCAAACAACGGTGCGCCCGTCGGGACCGAGCACGGCGCTGCGTAGCTGACCGAGCCGTACCGACCCGTCAGCGGTCACGACTTCGCTGATGCCGGCCCGCTCACCGATCACCGTGCAACCATCACTCGACGCTCCGGTGACTTCGAATCCGGCAAGGTCGGCGAGCACCTCACCCGACTCGAGCGAAACCAACGAGTGTGCGCCTGAGGCGTCGCCGACCCCGATGCACGACCACGCCGGATCCGGCAACGATCCGTCGACTGGGTTCGTGAACGTCACGGTGAACACGGTTGAGCCGTCGAGCTTGATCACGGCTTCAAACGTGTTGCCGAATACGACCAATCGCTCGCCGTCCAGAGTCGGCCGGACCCATCGAATCGTTCCGCCTCCGGGAACGATGATCGTGCCGATCTGGTCGGGCTGCTTGTCGTCGGTTCCGAGCCGGAAGACCCCACCCTCGGTCGACACGAACACCAACTCGTCATCGACGAAGATCCCACCAGCCGGGATCTGCGTTGGGGCAATCGTCAGATTGACGCCGGTCTCGTCGAATAGCCCGATGTCAGTGCGCTGCCCGACGACCTGGCTGGTGGCGACGATCTTGTCGTCGACGGCGACCGGATAGTCGGGATAATAGACAGGGGCAATCGAGTCCGGCTCGACGAGGATTGTTTGAAAGAACTTCGCATCAGCAACTGCGAAACGGGTTCCGTTGGCACTGTGCCGCATCGTGTCGGCGTAGAGCTGCGGGTCGGCCTGCTCGGCGAGGGCACCCACGTCGAGCACGGTGCCCGTCATTCCATCGACGATCTGCACGTTGCCACCGAACTCGTCACCGACCACCAGTGTGAGCGCTCCGACGATGGGTAGACGAGTGACGGTTGCACCGCGCCCGATCGGGATCACGACGGGCTGCGTACCGTCCAGGCTGCTCAAGACGATCTGCTGGGCACCAACCAATGCGATTCGGCTGCCCTCCGAATACATGTCGACTACACGACCCAGACCCAGTTCGGTCGTGACTTCTGCACCGTTCTCGTCGACCGTGTTGATCGCGCCGGTCGTGCGGTCGATCAGGACCAGTTCGCTCCAACTTGCGGCGGCACTGGCGATGTCGTGGTTGTCGCCACGCACCAGCCTCCATCCAACGACCGTCAACGCCACGAGTGCGGTGATCCCAATCGTGCTGAACAGCATCCGCCTCGCCGCGTAGTTCGGTGTCGGCAGATCGGTCATCGAGGAGGACTGTAGGCGCTGGCACACCACTACAGTCGACCGACGTGGAGTTCAGTTGCCCGCGATGCCAAACAATCGTCGAAACCCGGTTCTACGGACCATGCGAACCGTGCCGGACACAGCTCCGAGCAACGTTCCGCAACGAGGGTCGAGTCGTCGAACTCGTCGAGTACGAGCCGAAAATGAACGTCACCCCCAACGCCGTCGCCCTCAAGGACGATTGACGAATCCGCCGATGGCGTGCGCCGAGTTCGCCGCTATCCTGACGCTTCCCCATTTGGGGACGTAGCTCAGTTGGCAGAGCGCTACCTTTGCAAGGTAGATGTCAGGGGTTCGATTCCCCTCGTCTCCACCAAACAAAAGACCAGCTCAGACTACTCAGAGGCCCCGCTCGGCGGGGCCTTCGTCATTCCCAGGTGCACGCCAGGTGCACAGCACCAGACAGCACTAACCAACACACGCTGGCACCAGACGCACGGTGAGGACGGTCCGGGGCCGGATGGCACGGGTGAGACGACCGCGATCGCGCACCGCCTTCGCCTGTATGAAATCCTACATAGGTCCGTGCCAGTCCTGTAGGGTTTCATACATGCTCGCCGAGATGACGATTGACAGGTTGCAACGCCTTGGCCCTG
>JANMTV010000279.1:0-20138 GCA_031390905.1 Ilumatobacteraceae bacterium
CCAGTTCGGCAACTGGTCCGACGTGGTCGTGAAGGACTTCACCTCCGGCTTTCTCGAGTTGGCGAGCGTGTCGCTCATCGGAGGAGAGGCCAACAGCCAGGCCTCGAACCCGGTCGTCGCCCCGAACGGTGGCTCTGTGGCGTTCGACTCCTTCGCCACCAACCTGATCGTGACGACTCCGGTTCTGGAAACCGGCGACACGGGGGTGAACGTCTACCGAACGAACCGTGCGCCCGACCCACTTCCGGTCGCCCGTTACGAAGGACCGTCGGGCCAGACCGACTTCGCCAACGCGACGGCCGCTGAGACGACCGACATCATCGACTTCGACGGCGACGGGCTGTCCGACGGGCAGGACCTGTCCAGCGCGTACACCGCACAGGGCGTGACGATGACCGGGCTCTCCGCCCGCTACACCACCACCTTCACGCACAGCCCGCCGTTCGGCGCCCAGGCGTCGGGTTACAACACGCAGTTGTTCACCGGTGACTTCACGATCGAACTGGCCGAACCAGCGTCGAGCGTGTCGTTCTGGGCCAACGACATCGAAGCCGACATCGTAGTGCGGGCCGTGCTCAGCCCAGACGGCGGCGTAGACAGCCAGGGCGCACCCACCGTGCAGACCGTCTCGTTTCCGGTCAGCCGACCGCTCGCAAACGGCAGCCGTTTCTATGGCTTCACTGCTGACAAGAGCGAGATCACCCGAATCATCGTGGAGTCGCCCGGCGACCTGTTCATCATCGACGACCTGCACATCGGTCGGAAGGTCGACACCACCGGGCCGACGATCCTGATCAGCAGCCCTGCCGATGGCGCAACATACACCCAAGGCGATCTGGTCATCGCCCGGTGGACCTGTGAGGACGACACGGACCCCGCGCCGACGTGTGTCGCGCCGAGCTTCACCTGGTACGGATACCCGATCGACACCTCGACGGTAGGCCCGAAGACGTTCACCGTCACGTCCACCGATCGGCACGCCAACACCAGCAGCGTGACCCACAGCTACACGATCGCCCCCGACAACGTGCCGCCCCCGGACACGTCGGGACCGACGATTACCGTCAACCTGCCGACCGATGGCGGCCAATACACCGTCGATGACAGCGTGTTCGCGAGTTATTTGTGTGACGACGGTGCCGGAAGCGGCGTCGCAACCTGTGCGGGCACCGTGGGCGTTGGGACCGCGATCGACACCGCGATCGTCGGCTTGCACACGTTTGCCGTCGACGCGACCGATGTCGCCGGCAATACGGCCGCCACCGAGGTGACGTATGAAGTGGTAGCGGGCGGCGACGTGACCGCGCCGCAGATCTGGATCAACCGCCCGGCCGACGGCGCGTCATTCTCGCGGTACCAGGCGAACGTGGTGGTCAACTTTTCGTGCGCCGACACGGACTCTGGAATTGCCTCATGCATGGGCACCTCGCCAGCCGGCTCGGTAATCGACACCACTACACCAGGGACCTACCCCTTTACGGTGACGGCAGTCGACGTGGCCGGCATCTCGTCGACACTCACTGTGAACTACACGGTGCTGGGCGGCACGACCGATACCGCTCCACCGTATGTCTCGGTGACCACGCCGGTGCACCTCGCTCGATATGCGACCGGGTCGACACACACGGTGTCGTTCGCCTGTACGGACACGACCCCTCCCTCGAGCGGCGTCGCCAGCTGTTTGGCATCGGCGCCGAACGGTTCGTTACTTGACACATCCGAGCCAGGCATCTATGGAATCAGCTTCGCCAGCGTCGATCAGGCCGGCAACATCGGTACCAACTACCGGCAGTACCAAGTGGTCGACGACCGTGACGGAGACGGCCTTTCAGACCTGTGGGAAACCCAGGGCATCGACGTCGACAACGATGGAGTGGTCGATCTTGCGCTGCACCAGGCGCCGTACAACGCCGATCCCGATCACCGCGACGTGTTCGTGGAGATGGACTACATGACGTGCACGCTGTCGCCTGGCGGCTGTGCCGTGGGCGACCGGACAAGCCAAGCGCCGCAACCCGGCACCGTCGACGACGTGGTGGCGGCATTCGCTGCGGCGCCGCTATCGAACCCCGACGGCACGTCGGGCATCAGGTTGCACGTGGACGTCGACGAGGCCATCCCCGAGATCAAGAATCTGCCGTTCATCCAGACCGTCGCCGGCCCTGACAACGACTTCGAAGACATCCGCTCGGGTGCTGCAGGTGCGTGTAACGGCCGGTTCGGAACACAGGCCGAGCGTGCCGATCCGGCGTGCCCGAAGCTGATCAAGGCCAAGGCGATCGTCTACCGGTATGGGCTTTGGGCACATTCGTACGCCAACAGTTTCGGATCAAGCGGGATCGGCGAGATGCCTGGCAACGATTTTCTCGTCACGACTGGCGGCGAGGCTGTGTCGTGGGCGAGTGCAGCCGGCTCGTTGCGGGCCGCCGAGGCGGGCACCCTGATGCACGAAATCGGGCACACGCAGGGTCTCGGCCACGGCGGCAAGGGCGACAACAGAAACTGCAAGTCGAACTACCTCAGCGTGATGAACTACTCGTTACAGGTGCCCAACTACGACCCAACCCGGCCACTGGATTATTCACAGTCGGTGCTGCCGACTCTGTTCGAAGGAGCGCTCGTGGAGAGTGCAGGGGTGGGTGGACCGAGCGGCCGCAACACCGTCTACGCCCTCCCGAACGGTTCGCCGAGAGTGGTGCCCGCCGACGGCCCGATCGACTGGAACAACGACGGTGACACCGCCGACACGGTCGCTCGTAACATCAACGACTTCTGCACCTTCTTCGCTTCCGCGGGCAACGAGAGCTTGCCGGGAGCCGATGACTGGTCGAACCTCGTGTACTCGTTCACCGCCTATCCGGACTTCGCTCCCGGCTCACGTTTCTCGACGGAAGAACTGGTCGGTCAAGAGATCCGTGCGGTCGACGCCGAGCAGGTTGCGGAGACGTTGGACTTCGACGCTGACGGTGTCGCCAACAGCGACGACGTCTGTCCCGCCATCGCCGATCCCCTACAGGCGGACATCGACGGCGATGATGTCGGTGATGCATGCGATAGCGACTCGCTGGCGCCCGTCGCCGCCCCGTCCGCTGCGCCACCTCCCAACGCCGCCGGATGGAACAACACAAACGTGACGGTCTCGTGGAACTGGAGTGATGAGAACGGTGGATCGGGCATTGACCCCGAGTTCTGCACCACGTCGTCCGTGTCATCGGGTGAGGGTGCCGGCCTCGTGCTGACCGCTTCGTGCTCTGATCTGGCCGGGCACGCGGCAACTTCCTCCACACCCGTGAGCGTCGACCGCACTGCTCCGGTCATCGTTTGTCCGGCATCGCCGAAGCATGGACTGAATGCCAGCGGGTCGACGCTCACCGCGGCGGTTGCCGACGTCGGAGGGAGTGGCGTGGCATCGCCATCTGTCACGGTGGCCGCACCGACGAACGTGGCAGGGGCTCGATCGGTAACGGTCGCAGCTATCGACCTGGCCGGCAACACGGCGTCAGTCACGTGCGGGTACCAGGTGACGTACACCGTGCAATGGTTACTTCCGGTGGGAGGTGCGGCGTCACCGAGATCGGTCCTCCGCAACACGGTGGTGCCGTTCACCTTCCGGCTGGTCGACGCCAACGGCGCTGCTGTGAACTCAGCGGTCGTGTCGGTACCCACGAGCACGCCGACCACGTGTCCATCAGGTGCTAACCCACCGCTCGTTGTGTCCGTTCCAGGAAACGCCCGCACCGTGAAACTGGGCAACGGCTGGTGGCTGGCGGGCTGGAAACCTGCGACCGCATGGCGAGGAACCTGTCGTTTCGTCAGTATCGGTCTCACCGACGGCACCACCATCACCGCCACATACAAGGTGATCTGAGCGGCGAGGCGTCAAGTCACCAGTGTTCCCAGGATTGCGTTTCAGCCAGACATCGGTTGATCGCGAGAAGTGGATATTGACGTGCCAAACCAGCAGCTCGGCCCGGGCCTGGTAGGTCTCGCCGACAACTCGGTCGCTACCTCATGAGCGGCGCACATCGCAGCTCTACCGTCAAATCAGCCCCCACCGGAACGCCGATAGTTCCGCCAACCTCCGAAGCGGGTGATCTCGGTTGCACCGTCAAGTGCGCGTGGTTCGCTCACGAAGCCCGCAACCGCTACTCCCCCTTCGAGCTCGACTGTTCCGATGCACAGCGGCGGCGGCACCGCATCGACGAACCGACCGAATCCATCGGGCGGGATCGCCCAGATATCGACCTCGATCGCCGCGCCACCCGGACCGACGTGAACCAGCGCAGGCTTTGCCGGAGCGCTGTTGGCAATCGCGTACATCCGGTAGACCGGCGCGGTCGTCGTCGTCGATACGAACACCGCGCCGCGATCGATCAATTGATGCTCCAAGGCTTCGCCGCGGAGGTGCGCCCCGGCTACGGCAAGCCGCAGCCATCCGGACGGCGTGATGGGAGAACTGGTGCCGCCGACGATCAGACGCGCGGCTTCCACAAGCGCACGGTCCGACCAGGCGGGTCCGTGGATAGTGACACTGGTGGGCGGGAGAAGCCTGTCACCTCGATCGGAGTCCGATCCGATCGGGATCGTGACGGCACACAAATCGGCGAGGTTCGTGAACGTAGTGAACCGGCCGAGCCGAGCATTCGGCCCCAGCGGGTCGCGCGCCACGTCATCGAGCGTGACGTGCCAGCCGATCGTCGGAAACAACAATGCATCGACGGCGTCGAACAGGCTACGAATACGATGGAGCAGCGCCTCCACGGCATACCGGGCGCGGTGGACGTCGACGGCGCTGTACGACTCGCCGGCGCGCATGATGTCCGAGACCGTGGGATCGAGGTCGTGGTGCGTCGAACGGAGCAGATGCCCTACTGCGGCCAGCCGTTCGGTGACCCAAGGACCGCCGTACAGTTGGTCACCGACGGCGAACAAGTCGGTCGGGTCGATCTCGCAGACTTCGAATCCGAGGCGTTCGACAAACTCACAGCTGTCGTTGTACTCGGCGATGATCAACGGTTCGACATCGAGGTCGACGAGCGTCGCCCGCGAGAGCACCCCGAAACGGCGAATGGGGGGTGATGAGACGACCGGGGATCGCCTCGAGAACGGATCGCCCGTGTCGTGCGCGGCTGCAATTTCGGTCACGGTCGCACCGAGTCCGACCGAGTCGGCGAACACCGCCACGCAGTCGATCGAACGCACTGCTGGCACGACACCAACGCAACTGAGCCAGCCTCTTGTCGGTTTGATGCCGACGATGCCGCACATCGCCGCAGGAACCCGACCGGATCCAGCGGTGTCGGTTCCGAGGGCGAATGTGCTCAGCCCGGTTGCCACGGCAACGGCTGAGCCGGAACTGGATCCCCCGGGTACGAGAGTCGGGTCGAACGGGTTACGTGGTGTTCCGTAGGGGCTGCGGGTCCCCACCAGGCCCGTAGCGAACTGGTCGAGGTTCACCTTGGCGACCGGCAAGCCGCCTGCGTTCATGAGTCGGTCCACGACCGTCGCCGATTGTCGCGGGATCGTCGAGCATGATGGACACCCGATCGTCGTCGGCACACCCACCACGTCAATGTTGTCCTTGACGACGAACGTGGTGCCCCTCAGCGGCACCTCGGCCGCCGGGCGTCGGTCGATGTCGGCCGCCCATCGCTCCAAAATGGCCGCCGAGATCGGCGTCGTGACTACTGCTGGATCGTCGTATCGGGCGAATCGTTCGAGGAACAGACCGAGCGCTTCACGCGCCGTCATGCGGCACCAAGCGTGTTCAGGAATGCCGACGAATGGGCCACCGCTCCGAACACGCCGCCTTGCATCGTCACCATCTTGAGCGCCGCCTCATAGTTTCCGTAGTCGGTCGCGCCAGTGCAATCTTCGAGCAGCAAACACTCGAATCCTCGGTCATTGGCCTCGCGCATGGTGGTGTGCACGCAGACGTCGGTCGTGATCCCGGTCAGGATCAGATGTGTGATTCCCTTGTTTCGGAGTACGAGTTCGAGATCGGTGGCATAGAAGCTGCCCTTGCCCGGCTTGTCAATCACCCGCTCGCCGGCAATCGGATACACCTCGGGAACGATGTCCCAACCGACCTCACCACGGACGAGGATCCGGCCGCACGGCCCGGGGTCACCGATCCCGGCACCAATCTGCTTCGAGCGCCAGGCTTTGTTGGGCGGCAAGTCGGACAGATCCGGCTCGTGGCCCTCACGTGTGTGAATCACGGTCAGCCCGACCGAACGGGCGGCAGCAAGTACACGAGCGGTCGGTTCCAGACCTGATCGTGTCAGCGATAGGTCATACCCCATCGCATCGACATATCCTCCCGGCCCGCAGAAGTCGGTCTGCCAGTCGATCAGGATCAACGCTGTTCGAGCGGGATCAATCTGCCCGTCGAACGGCCATGCGTATGGGTTGGCATCAATGGTGCCGAAAATGGTCATCAAACTCTCCTTGGTTCGGTTCCGTATGCGGCGATCACGTCATCGGTCTGGCCGACTGCGCCGAAGATGCCTCCTGACATCTCGATCGACGATCGTGATGCGTGCACAAGATCG
Source organism: Ilumatobacteraceae bacterium (assembly GCA_031390905.1). Taxonomy (GTDB): domain Bacteria; phylum Actinomycetota; class Acidimicrobiia; order Acidimicrobiales; family Ilumatobacteraceae; genus Ilumatobacter. The sequence continues at coordinate 6,555 of JANMTV010000279.1, forward strand.
CGGTCGTGGGCTGGCGAGGCATCGACGATCGTGAGACATTCGTATCCTCGATCGTTGGCTCTGCGCACGGTGCTGTGGACCGTCGACTCGAGCCCGTATCCGCACACCACGAGGTGCGTCCGGCCTCGACGACGCAGGAACGCGTCGAGACAACTGCCGTAGAAACCATCGATTCCGGCGGCAGCGATGGCGAATTCGTCCGGGCCGGCGACCAAAGCAACCGACGGGCAAGCAGCTGGACGCACCGTCGGTCGCACGAACGCCGGTGCGTTGGCGACGAGCACCACGACGGCACCGGCACTGCGCAAACAGGAACGTAGCGTGTCGAGCCGTGTCGCTGCCGGTTCGTCGCGGGGGACCATCGACGCCCAGGTTGGACCTGCACCAGTGATCAGCAGCGCAGTTCGCCTGGCGTCGACGAGCCCGTCGTACGGCCAGGCGTACGGACTCGTGTGGGCGATGTAGCGGGCCGTCACGCTGCCTCGCTCCATTTCGCCCGCTGATCGACGATCAATTCGGCAAATGCTTGCGGCTGCTCCCAGTTGGCAAGATGACCGGCTCCAGGAATGACAGTCGATCTGGCACGCGTCGCATCGGTCAACGCCGCCGCGGCGGCATGTCGGAACGACGGGCTTCGGGCACCGGTCGTGACCAGAAACGGGGTCCGGCGACCGTCGAGTTGCGATGCAGTAGGGGCAAACGCAACGAATTGGGCGACCTCCGCCCGAATTACCGAGGCGTGCCGATCGACGAAGTGTCGAGCCTCTTCGGGTACCGTCGACCAGGTCGTGGGACCGACGAGGGTCTGCACGAACTCGGCCACCGCCTCGGCGTGATTCGTCCTGGCGAGCCGAACCGAGGCGGCGGTCACGATCGAATGAAGTTCGTCAGCCAGCGGCCCGACCAGCGGCTCGTGGGCAATCACACCGATGACGTTGGGACTCCCGATCAACGCGATCGCAAGTGCAAGCGTCGCTCCACCACTCACACCGACCACGAGTACCGGACCGATTGCGTCGAGCGAACGAATTATTGAGCCCGCCTGAGCGACGACAGGTTGCGACGGTGCGTGCGAATTTTCCGACTGGTAAGGACCCCTCAACGGAGCAATTGAGTCGACGGTCGACGCCAGGAGTGAGCGAACAGGGTCGAATAGTTCGGGGGTGAGCCCGACGCCGTGGAGTAGTACCACGACGCCGGGCTCAACAACACTCGCCGAGTTCACCCGAGCGAACCCTCAACCCCAGCGACAAGCCACGGTTCTGAGAAGAAGCCGTCCAAGGTTTGATAGTCGGGCGTGACACCGGCTTCGATTCGCATCGCTCCGTCGCGGTCGCTGAGCGGCCCACTGAACACTGCGAAGTCACCGACGCCGTCACTGTCGGCGTCGGTGAAGAACGCCTCGTACGCATCGGCGATGGTCGTCTGCGTCGCCTCGTCGACAGCGGTTCCAAACGGTGACGGCGCGAAGGCGACGAATTCGGCGGCGACATCTCGGTAGCCGATCCGGAAGTCACCGTTGTATGGGCTGGCTACGAACTCGCCGGCAGCCATTGTCTCGGCGATGTCGGTGTACAGCGCGGTCCACGCCCATTCCGATCCACTGAGCCAGCCGTTCGGCGCCAGCGACGAGGCGTCATAGTGGTAGCCGACGGAGTAGGCGCCCGCCGCCTCGGCGGTCTCGATGATCGTCTTGGTGCAATCCTGGTGCTGGGTCAGTACGTCGGCACCCTGGTCGAGCAACGTCTGGGCAGCCTGGGCCTGCTTGCCTGGGTCACACCAACTCGCAGTCGCGATTGCGATCACTTTGGCATCGGGGTTCACCGACTGTGCGCCAAGCGCGAACGCGTTGATGTTCTCCAGCGTCTGCGGAATCGCGAATGCATACACGTAGCCGAGCGTTCCCGTCTTGCTCACGGACCCGGCAGCGATACCGGCCAGGTACACGGGCTCGAACACCGATGAGAAATAGGTGCCGAAGTTGTCGAGCGGTTCCGCCAACGACGATTCGAACTGGCCCTGGTGGACGATGCACACCTCAGGGTGATTCTTTGCGACCTCGACTGCGGGGTCGAAATGGCCATAGCTCGTCGGGAACAGGATCGTCGCGCCCTGAGTGATCATGTCCTCCATCACGGGAACGGCATCTTCGATCGTCTCGGCGACATTCTCGGCATGGATAACCTCGAGGCCGGTCGCCTCGCCCATCGCCACCGCTGCCTCGTATGCCGCCTGGTTGTACCCAAAGTCGTCTTTCGAGCCGACGTACAGGAAGCCGACCTTGGTGGCGCCGACGCCGCACGCCTCTCCGGCCGGTGCCGAACTTTCGGCCGAACTTTCGGCCGAACTGGCGGGTGCGGCAGAGTCGGCAGCTGCCGTTGAATCTGTCGAAGTCACGGCGTCGACAGACGTCGCTTCGTCGGCAGCGTCGTCGCCGCCGCATGCCGCCAGGGTCAGCGCCAGCACTACCGCCGGCGCCAGGGCTTTCGTCAATCGTCGTCTCATTCGGGTAATCCTCCGTGTGTGTGGTAATAGGGGTGTTGATAGGGGTGTTGATAGGGCTGTTGCCGGGCGCCGTCGGGATTCGGTCAAGCTGGAACGACGTTGGTGTCGAACACCTTCGAAAGCGACTCGGGGGCGGCATGTTGGCGACGTCGGCTGAGCATGCTCAGCACGACGATCACGACGAGGTAAGGAATCGCATCGAGCAGAAAGATCGAGACGTCGGTGCCACGGGCCTGCAGTTCGAGTTCCAGTGCCACTGCACCCGAGAACAGGTAGGCGCCAGCCACGATCAGCATCGGGTTCCATGCTGCGAAGATCACGAGGGCAACGGCGATGAAGCCGCGTCCGGCAACCATGTTCTCCGACCAGGTCTTGGCGAACGCTGTCGACAGTTGAGCTCCACCAAGTCCGGCGAGGGCACCGCCGATGGCAACGGCCAACCATTGACTACGGCGGTGATCGACGCCCATCGTCGCCAGCACGTGCGGACGTTCACCTGCGGCCCGCAACTTGAGCCCGGAACCTGATCGGAACAGGTACCACCAAGCTGCCGGAGCCAGCACGAACGACAGGTATGTCAGCGGGTCGTGGTTGAAAAGTACGTCACCGATCAACGGCAGGTCGACGAGGCCTGGAATCGCCCAGGTGTCGAACGGCTCGACACCTTGCGAAACATAGCTTTGGCCGAATAGCGCCGTTGCGCCAAGCCCGAGGAACGTGATCGCCAATCCGGTCGCGACCTGATTTGCGCCGCGCACCATCACCAAGACGGCGTGCAAGAGGGCGAGCAGCGCCCCGGCAACTGCTCCGACCAACGCACCGAGGGCAGGACTCCCTGTCTCGATTCCGACAGCGTAGGCAGCAAGCGCACCGACCAACATCGAGCCTTCACACCCCAGGTTGATGATCCCTGACCGTTCGGTGATTGTCTCACCGACACCGGCGAAAACGATCGACGTCCCGCCCCGGATCGCGCCAATCGCGATTGCCTCGATCATCGCGTCTCCTTCACCTTCGGGCGCGAACCCCATCCGAGCATCGCCAACAGGATGATCGCCATCAAGATGTTGACTGACGCTGCAGACAGACCTTCACGAATCTTGAGTCCGTTGCCGCCGATCGCGATTGCAGCCAGCAAGAACGACGAGCCGATCGCACGCAGCGGCGATTGCTTGACCATCCACGACGCCAGTACCGCTGTAAACCCGTAACCAACCATCACGCCAGGTCGTAGGTTCGACTCGACCCCACTCGCCTGGAGCATGCCGCCGAGACCGGCCAGGGCCCCGCCGACCATCAGCGCCGAAACCGACAACATTCCTGTCCGAAATCCTGCCCGGCGTGCCGCCTCGGCGTTACCGCCGAGGACACCGAGTTTGAAACCCCAGGCCGTGTACCGAAGCACCGCCCAAACCGCTACTGCAGCGAGGAGCGCCACGACGAGGCCGACATGCACGCGACCCCAAAGGATCGGGAGCGACTCGGATTCGGTGAACGCACGCGTTCTGGGGAAGCCGGTCGAGGCAGGGTCCTTCCACTTGTCGAAGACCAACCAGCCGAGCACCAGCGTTGCCAGATAGTTCAACAGCAGGGTCGAGATTGCCTCGTTCGTTCCGGCCACGACTCGAAGGGCCGCCGCAATTGCCGCCCAACCGGCGGCGAAGATCATGCCGGAGATCGCCATCACGGCCAGTGTCACTATTCTCGGCGCCGATTGGTCCAACGCATTCGCGGCGAACATCGCTCCGATCGCGCCGAGCACGAGTTGCCCCTCTCCGCCGATGTTGAACAGCCCAGCCCGGGCCGGGACGACAACCGCCAGCGCGGCAAGCAGGTACGGCACCAGCCGGACCATCACGTCGCCGAAGGCGGTCGAGTCACGCGCCACCGAATCCCACATGGCGCGATAGCCGTCGAGCGGATTGGCGCCCTTCGTGATCAGCAGCACGGCGAATAGCAGCAACGAGGCAAGGAACGTGCACGCCACTCGGACAGTCGGGCCGACCCATTCCGGCAAACGCGTCCCGGCGTCATACCGTGCCGTGGCGACGCCGTCTGGTGCGGCCAGAACCGAATCGGTGGTGATCATGCCGCCCCCAACATGAGTTGGCCGAGGTGATGTCGATCGGTCGATGACGGCTTGACCGAGGCGGCGATGTGGCCATCGTGCAGAACTACAATTCGGTCGCAGACGGCGAGCAACTCATCGAGATCCTCGGAGATCATCAACACCCCAGTTCCGGCTTCGCATCGCTTTCTGATCAGGTCCAAGCCCGTTCGGACGGTGGCGATGTCGAGGCCGCGGCTCGGGTACGCCAGCACGATCAGGCCGACCTCGGCGGCTAGCGCGCGGGCAAACAGCACGCGTTGGACGTTTCCGCCGGACAAGGTCGCTACCTCGCGCCCGAGTGCAGCCACACCGAGCGCTTCGAGTTCCGGCAGGTTCGACGCCCACTTCTCGACAGTCGGCCAGTCGATCCGCACACCCTTTCGTGGCAAGCGACCATCAAGGCTCAACGTCCTCAACACGTCGAGACCGGGAACGACCTCGTCGGCGATCGGGTCTTCACACATTCCGACCACACCTGCACTCCTTGCGGCACGCGGGCGGTTCGGCCGGATGTGGTGTCCGTTGATGTGAATTTCTCCATGGCGAAGCGGTCTCAGCCCGAGGATTGCCTCGTACAGTTCGCGTTGACCACTTCCTGCGACACCTGCGACACCAACGAGTTCACCCTGGTCGACGTCCAACTCGACTGCCTTCAGCACGTCTCCCCCACGGTCACCCGTGATGTACACATCTCGCATTCGCAACGCTTGCTCGCCTCGTTTCACCGAGTTCGGTGCGCCGGCCAAAGGACGGACGGTACGGCCGACCATTGCTTCGACGAGTTCAGCGTCGTTCAACGAGTCGGGGCTGACCGCGTCGAGAATCAGCTTGCCTCCCCGAAGCACCGTCAAGCGGTCGCATGCCGCCCGGGCTTCGCGCAGTTTGTGCGTGATCAGCACTACCGACAAACCGCGTTGGCGAAGCCCAGCCACTGTCTCGAACAGCGCGTCGACCTCCTGGGGCGCCAGCGCGCTAGTAGGTTCGTCGAGGATAATCATTCGGGCGCCGGTCATCAGCACTCTGAGGATTTCGATCTGCTGACGCTGCGCGAGGGCAAGATTCCGGACCAATGCGGCGGGATCGACGTCTAGACCGAACTGTTCGGCTGCCTCTGCTACCGCCAGCCTGGCGGCACGCTGCGAGTAACGATCGAGCCCGACTGAGAGGGCGACATTTTCGGCCACACTCAATGCAGGAATCAGGCGGAGATCTTGAAACACCATCCCGATACCGAGTTCACGTGCGTCGGTGGGTGACGCGATGGTCACTTCCCGACCGTCGAAAGTGAGTGTTCCGGTCGATGGTCGATTGACCCCGTAGAGCACTTTCATCAACGTGCTCTTGCCTGCGCCGTTCTCGCCGAGCAGGGCATGCACCTCTCCCTTGGCGACTCGCAGCGAGACCTTATCGTTGGCTACGACGCTCCCGAAACGAACCGTGATGTCGCGGGCTTCGAGGATCGGCGTCATCTGTTCGGGTTCGCCAGTTTGATCAAATAGGTCACTCACCGCCGCCCCCATGAATCATCCGGGCCAAGGCCATTGCCGAACGTTGTTCGACCACCTGACGGGAGATCCGAAGGTGCCTGTTCAAGCGCCGTACGGCAAGGGGGCGGTCACCCGCTATCAACGCCTCCACAATCGACAGGTGTTCGTCGATGGTCTTGCGGATCCGATCAGCGGTAAGGAAGTCGTAGATTCGAACGACTCGGATTCGCTCACTGACCCGCGTCAGGATCTCGACCAGCGCACTGTTCCCGGCGGCGCCTGCAAGTCTCACATGAAAATCCTCGTCCTGGAGGACGAAATCAGGATCAGCCCCGTCGGGTACCTCAATTGCGCCCCATTCGTCGCGGAGCGCAACGAGCAGCCGTTCGTCGTGCCCGTCGTCGATCTCGAGGGCGGCCAACTCGAGACCCCGCCGAACTACATAGAGCTCGCCGATCGTATGGAGGTCAGGTGCCGCCGGGGAGAAGCCACCGTCCGGGAGGCGCTCGACGAAACCCTCGACGTGGAGCCGCACGAGTGCTTCGCGGATCGGAGTCCGAGAGACGCCGAGACGATCCGCAAGCGAGACCTCCCCAAGCCGGCGGCCGAGTAGGAATTCGCCCATGAGCAAACGATGCTTGAGTTCGTCGTAGACGAGCGAGGTCAGTGACCGGCGAGACGTATCAGTTGTGTACTGCGCTGTATACACGCAGGTCAACCTATGGATCGGGGGTTTCCCGGCGATGTCGACTCTGTGAACGGAACAAGTCAGTCTGACGCGTATGCGACACCTGGCCGGCTCGCGAGCAAGCCACCGGACTGGCCCGCGAGGTCATGAACCGGCAGGCGGTCGCGACGATTCGATTGGACGGTAGAGATCGAGTTCCAATGCCCGAACCCCGATTGGCGGATCCACTGGACCGCATGGTCCGTGCTTGTTCAGCGCATCAGAACGGAAATCGGACGGATGACGACACGGCCCAGGATCGGGATCGAAGTCGGTCCCCCACGCGGTTGGGAGTTCCGAACGTCGGGCTCGCCCGGCCGACGATGAGCGCTACAGGGCTGCGGCGGTGCAGAGTCATGGCACGTCGACCAGAGCCATGAGCTCGTTGGTGTCGTCGCTGAACATGTACGTGTGCACTGCCTTCAAGGTGAGTGTCAATACGACCGTGACGCCCGGAGCGATCGACTTGAGGCCACGCTCGCCGTGGACCCGGCGGTTGGGGACGCTCTGTCGACCGTTGTGTTCCGGGACGACGCCTGCACTATCGCGTGTGATTCAAGGCTCGATCCGCTCCACGGTGGTGACGCGGTCGATTGCTCGATCGAACGATGCGAGCCGACCGACGCCGGTGCTCTCCGCGCACGCCACCAGATACGCCTCCGCGAAGTCGAGACGGTCGATCTCATACACCTCGATGGCACGAAGTAACAGCGACGGGTCGACGGTGACGACCGAGCGCATCGTGATGAGCGAGCGCATCGCTGCGGCGACCTGCTCGCGTGGTGCTTTGTAGAACGACTCGAGAACGTAGACCGTTTCCGCCACGATCAAGTCGGCCAGGAATAGATACGTCGCATCGGCGAGAAACGCCGTGGCGCGAGCCGCCATGTCTGGCGGGTCGGCGGTGAGGTGACGGACGAGGATGTTGGTGTCGACGAACGCCGTCACCGGCGCGCCGTCGCTCGGTCGGCGCGGGTCTTGCGGATCACGTCATCCCAGGCCGCATTCCGCTTGGCCGCGGGAACGGCGATGCTCCCTGCGAGCGACAGGAAATCTGGGGTGCGTGCGAGCACGGCTCGGTCTCCTTCAACGCGGAAGATGACGTCGTCGCCGTCGTCGAGGCCGAGCGCTTCACGAACGGACTTCGGAACGGTCAACTGCCCTTTCGAACTGATCCTTGCGGTGATCTCCATCGTGATCCTCCTTACCTGCGGGCAAAGGTAAGGATAGCGGCGACGACACGCCGCGTACAGCGCGGACACGAGCGAAACTTCGTTCCCTGCATGAATCGTCAATCGGCACCTAAGGCCGCGAGTTGATGGGCACATGATGGGCAAACCCGAGCGCCCTGAAAATGCGGTCAGCGTGTTCGTGGAGCGGATGACGAGATTCGAACTCGCGACCCTCACCTTGGCAAACGTTATGGGAGGCGTCCGCACAGTCCGCCTACTGCGCTGCAGTACTTCACAGTCCGTGAAACCGTCGGTCCAGTCCGCCTGTTCCGTCGACTCGGTGGAGCGTCACCCGTCTGAGCTCCAATCGTTCATCGCATCAGCTCGCCTACTCGTAGGGCTCGGATGAATCAACGTGATAGATCGTCGCCTCGGGAGGCGCAACGAGCGCGCCGTCGAATGCAGCCATCGCGGCTTCGACCTCGGGCAACGCCTCCTGACGGTCGAGCGCAGTGCGGTCTTCGAATACCTCGGTCGCGATGAACGCGTTTGGGTCGAGAAGGTCTCGACCGATGTCGAACGCGATGACGCCTGGGACCGCCTGGCTTGCGGACTGCACCGCGGCGAGGAGGCTCCTAACCTCTTCGGCCTTGTCTGATGAGCACCGCAATTTGAACCGCACGACGATCACAGCCACCTCCTCGTATCAGCGGACGCTGGCGTAACAACATAACAGTCGCGCCGGGGCGGGGGCGTGGACGTGAGGAGCCGGTCTTGGCCTCGAGCACGGACATACCGACGGCTCGGGTCGCGCCGGAGCGCGGGTGGCGGTGTTCCCGAATGCGCGTGCATATCGACGTGGGGCATCGCCCCGAGGTGCCAGTCGATGACGCGGCAAGCGGCACCGGGCCTCAGCTGCCCGAGACATGGAGCGGATGACGAGATTCGAACTCGCGACCCTCACCTTGGCAAAAACGTTATGGCAGGCGTCCGCACAGTCCGTCCACTGCTGTGCAGCACTCCCCAGTCCGCAAAACCGTCCGTGCAGTTCGTCTGTTCCGTCCAGTTCGTATACCGCTATACCATCCCACGCGCGCTATACCTGACTGGAGTGCCCTGCTGATTCCGGACAGGCTGGCCAAGCGGCCTCCTGGGTTTGGTAGTTTCGAATACTTCCAGCGGGGTTTGGTACCGGAGACCGGCATGTAGACGCTGTCTATGCCAACTCGACGGCTTGTTCCACGATCGTGACCGACAACCGCTCGACTTCGGCGGTCAGCCTCGCGATCTCGGACCGGTCGACCCGCGACAGCTTGGGGCGGCCCGGCCGCCTTGACACGCTCACGACTCGGTCAGGACGAGTTCGTTCTGTAAACCGTCGTCGGTCCATCGATACGTCCCGCTGCGGCCTTCGAACGTTCCCTCGACCCCCTCCCATCGCCCGACCGCCTCCGAGCAAATGTCGACAACTTCGATATAGGAATCTACGAACAGTTGAACGGCACTTCCGTCGTCAAAGACCAGCGTCTGTCGTGACGTTTCTTCCGGCCCCGAATCAACCAACCGGTAGATGTAAGTTCGGCGAACGATCATATCACCGCCGCATTCGGCCTGGGATTCACCCAGGTTCTCCAGGTGCCACACCATGACGGTCGCCCCCACCGTCGCCACTCTGCCGTCGGCGGCACGGAACGCTTGGCTGGGACGTTCGATCCGACACGCGCCATCGCACCGGAACCAATCGCGGCTGACGATCGCTTCACCCTCGATTGTAATTAGGGGGTCTACCCACACGCGACTCACGAGCACGGTCTCGCGGGGCCTTCCCGCCGAGCAGGAGCCGGTCAGCGAGGCGACGAGCAGCAACGCCGCGAGCGGTCTCAGGGACATGGTGCGAGTTCCCTCAAGCGGGGGTCGGGAGGCAGGTCGCCGTCCGGATCCAACGCCTCGACCAAGGCGCACGCCCGGCTGAGCCAGTCGGCCTCGTCGATCAGTACCACGGCCGACCCGTTGCGACCGCCGACGACCAGCCGCCCAGCTCCGTCGAATCCGAGCCAGCGCGGCCGTTCGCCACCCAGCGGTGAGAACCTCGACCCGAGCTGCTGCCCGCTATCGACATCCCACAGCGTGATGTTGCCGGATCCGTCCGACGTCGCCGCGACTCCCCGGCCTGCATCGAAGGCGACATTGACGGCATCGCGGCCGACGCCGAGGTCGACGTCCGCCTGTTCGTCATCGACGTCGATCAGGTGCACGCCGTCGACTCCGGGTGCGACGACGAGGCCATCAGCGGTGAAATGACCGTCGTGGATGCCCTCCGAGAAAAGCACGCCTGCGTCGAAACTGTCGAGCGAGTACCAGATCAGCTCTCCCTTGCTGGTCAAGTAGACGAGGTCGTCTCCCGCCGGGTTCAAGTCGAGGCGGGTGACGTCGCCCCGACTATCTAAGATCTCGATCTTGTCGATCGTCGTGCCGTCATCGGCCAGGACGACGATGCGAGTCGGTTCGAAGTTATCCGGTTGGGGTTCGAGGTAGGCGATCATCCGTCCGTTGACGGCCAGGCGGCCGTCGAGCGTGCTCCCTTCGGCCTCGATCCTCATGACCAGTCCGCCCCCAGGGCGATGCCACTCGAGCCGGTCGGGGAACACCACCACGTAATCGCCCGATCGGCCTCCAACGACGTCGAGAGCTCCCCGCCCGACACCGAGATCGCTGAGCGTCGTGCCGTCCACGGCGACCGCCGCTCCGCCGGCGACCCCGACCCAATGCGGTGTGCCGATAGGTGGTGGCGAGCCCGAGGCGACCTCGATCATCGTCACGAGACCGCCGCCGGAGCGTGACGACCATCGCCACGTCTTGCCATCCGAGTCGATCGTGACGACATCGCCGCTCTCGGGATCGAAGAACGACGCCAACGAGCCCGAGGTGTCGAACTCGACGGGACCATTGCGCAGGGCCCCGTTCGACGCGTCTGACAGCACCACCGAACCATCCCGGCTCGACGAGATGACCAGGGCATCAACACCGTCAAACTCGATCCAGGTGACCGCATCGCTGTGTGGGCGGGCGGTCGAGGCGCGCCACGCTCCATTGGTGTCAAGCCAGATCTCGATCGTCCCGTCGCCACGCCCCACCGCGACCGCGTCGCCAAGTCGGTTGAACGCCGACGACGTCACCGCCGACAACCCCGGGTCGACGCTCGTTCGAACGAGTCGCTCGGCGGATGTGACGTCCCACAGCTCGAGCGCGACATCATCGAAGACACCGATCAGCTTCGAGCCGTCGCTCGTGAGCTCGAGCTCGTCGACCGTGTTCGCCGTCGTCTCGATGTGCGCGACCGACGACCCGGAGGCGACGTCGTACACATCGACGCGCGCCCGTGGATCATCGACGCCATCGCCGGCGGGGTAACCGAGCGCCAGCACGGTCCCATCCGACGACAGCGCAGCCGAGACCGGTTCGCCGTCGAGCTTCGGAGCCGGCCCGAGCGGCCCCCCATCGGGGAGTTCGATCACCTGGTAAGTGGTGTCGTGGACGACCAGCGTTCCTTCAGGACGTGCGACGACGGTCGCGGGGGTGAAGCCGATGACCGACCGGTCGAGTTCGAGCGTGATGCCGTCGACGATTGCCGATCGGGCATGCGCGTCGAGGACCAGGATGGCCATTCCCGACGAGTACGTCGGTGCGCTTCCGGCCAGGGCGATGATGTCGATCTTCGATTGAGCGATGACGTCGGGCGCGGCGAGGATTCTGTCGAGCAGGAAACCGGCCGTATCGGCTGTGGGCGTCCGGGCATGCAGGGCGGCCGCTGTGTGTAGGCGATCGAGCTGCGACAGCGACTCGTCGCCGGCGAGCACCGTGACGAGTTGATTGGCCTCGGCCTGTTCACGTCGCCGATCGGCATCGCGGCTGCGCCCTACGGCCACGAACGTGGCGGACAGCGCCAAGATCATCGCCACGACGCTCGTGCTGGCCAGGATGCGGAGGCGTCGATTGGCCCGCCGCTGACGAGCGAGCTCGTCGTGGGCGCGCTCTTCGCTGACTCTGAGGAACTCCGTCTCGGCCGGCGCCAGCACGGCAGCGGATTCGGTTTGCCACGAGAGAGCGGCCGACAGCTTGTTGCCGCGGTAGAGGTCGGCATCGTCCTTGCCTGACGCCAGCCATGCACTCACCGCCCGGGTCAGGCGCTGCTGGGCCACGATGTTTTCGCGTTCGCTGTCGATCCACTCGGTCAGCCGCGGCCACGCAGAGATCAGCGCCTCGTGGGCGATCTCGACGCCGTCGGTCGTCACCGTCAGCAGGCGGACCGCAACCAGGCGTTCGATGAGGTCGGGATCGAACCCCGCAGCTTCAAGCTCGTCGACGGCCGCTGCTCGCCGGGTGTGGGTCGTCCCGGCGCCCGGTTCGACGAGGCGCGTGAACAGTCGTTCCAGTTGCAGCCTGCCGGCCTTATCGAGGGCTTTGTGCAGCCGTTCGGCAGTCGCTGCGATGGCACCGGCGATCGAACCGGCCCGGCGATAGGCGTCGATCGTCAACGTCGAGCCTGACCGTCGCCGCCATGTTTCACTGAGGGCGTGTGACAAGAGTGGCAGCGCGCCGGGATGGTCGGATACCTCGCTGACCAGCGTGTCGAGTAGTGTCGGTTCGATCTCGAGCCCGGCCCGTTCAGCTGGGCCGACGACGGCTTCTCGGAGGCCGATCGGAGACATCGCACCGATGTTGACCTGGTGACGGCCGAGAATCGGTGACAGTGCGGTCAGCGACATGCAGCGGTCGTAGAAGTCGGCACGAACCGCGATCACGACGCGGCTCCGATTCGGTCCGGCAAGTTCGAGCAGCTCCTCCACGAACTCTTCGCGTCGGCGCGGGTCGTCGGTGAGTGTGAACAGCTCCTCGAACTGGTCGACCACGAGCAGGTCGGCGTGCCCAGCGGCGTACAGCGATCGCAGCGGATGCGGGCCGGGGGTCATCACCGTCACCGTGAGGAGCCCGGGCACCAGGCCGGTGAGGACGCGGTAGGCGAGGCCGGCGCGTACCACCGACGACTTCCCGACTCCCGACGGTCCGACCACGATCCCGACTGGCGTGCCGAGCACCAGGCCGACGAGCTCGTCGGTGGTGTCGGATCGGCCATGGAAGATCGCACCGTCGGCGATCTGATAGCTGACCAGCCCCTTGTACGGGCATACTTCGGGGTCGCCGACCGAGATCTCCTGGCGCAGGATCTGCAGCTCCAGCTGTTGCAGCTGGGGTGACGGATCGACACCCAGGTGGTCGAGCAAGGTCTCGGTCGCCCGCTGGTAGGCGCCGAGCGCATCTCGCTGGCGACCGCTGGCGTAGTACGCCGTGATCAGTCGGACCCAATGCGGTTCATGCGTGGGGTCCTCGACGACCGCCCGCTCGAGCTGAACGACCGACAAAGCGGGGTTGCCGAGCGCCAGGCGCAGGTCGGCTTCGACGTCGTCCAGCTCGTCGCGGAGTCGGAGCAGGCGCTCGCGCTCTGACCCGAGGGATTCGTGATCGGCAAGATCCTCGAACGGCACACCGGTCCAGTCGTGACGACAACTCGTGACCAGCTCGGAC
>JANMTV010000306.1:0-7611 GCA_031390905.1 Ilumatobacteraceae bacterium
ATCGAGACGAGGTCGGCGAGAACGCCGGCCAGTAGGGCACCGACGGCGAACCCGGCGTCGCGCCACAACCGGTAGATGCCGACCGATCGGGCCCGCCACAGCGGGTGAGCGACGTCGCCGATGGCAGCCAACAGCGTCGGGTAGACCATCGCCGTACCGGCACCGAGCAAGGCGGCGCCGAGCGCCCAGACCCCGAACCCACGCGTGGCGGCGATCATCGCGATTGCCACGGCCTGGGTGAACATGCCACCGGCGATCAGCGGTTTACGACCGATCCGATCGGACAGGCCGCCGGTGATCAGTTGGCCGAATCCCCACACGGCCGGGTACATGGCGGCGAGCACGCCGATCCGGGCGACGGAGAGGCCGGCGTCGGCGAAGAAGATCGGGAACAATCCCCAGGCGAGGCCGTCGTTGAGGTTGTTGACGAGCCCGGCTTGCGACGCCGAGGACAACGCCTTCTCGCGGAACGAGGTGAGGGTGAAGATCTCGCGGGTAGTGAGCTGGTCGTGGAGCGCATCGTTGGTTACGACGTGGTTGGCGGCTTCGTGGTGGGCGAGATCGCGAGTCTCGTGGACGAACAGCGCCGAGATCCCGAGGCCGAGACCGGCATAGGCGAGACCGAGGAAGAACGGCGCAGGACGCAGCCCGTGCCGCTCGGCGATGTACCCGGTGGCGAGGGCGGTGACCGCGACGGCGATGTAACCGGCGGCCTCGTTGAACCCCATCGCCAACCCGCGCTTGGCCGGTCCGACGAGGTCGATCTTCATGATCACCGTCGTCGACCAGGTGAGCCCCTGGTTGACACCGAGCAGCACGTTGGCGAACACGACCCAGCTCCACGTCGGCGCCCACATCAACAGGAGCGGGACGGGGAGACCGATCAACCAGCCGGCGACCAGCACCGGCTTGCGGCCGTAGTGATCTGACAGCGTGCCTGCGAAGAAGTTGGTGCCCGCTTTGACGATCCCGAATGCGGCGATGAACGTCAGCGTGGCGGTGAATTTGGTGAGGCCGAATTCCTCCCCTGCGAGCAACGGCAGGACGGTGCGTTCCTGGCCGATCATGCCGCCGACCAGGGCGTTGACACCGACCAGCAGCGAGAACTGGGCCAGGTTTTCCCGCAACCCGAGCCGGGGCGGTGTCGGCGTGGTCGCCGTGGGTGCGCTCATCGGGTGACCGCCAGCGGTTGACCGCTCCACGCCACCCAGGTGTCAGGTCCACCGTCGAGGACGGTGACGTCGCGGTGGCCGCGCCTGGTGAGGATGCTGGCACCGGTCATCGCCCGCTCGCCGTGGCCGCACATCAACGTCACCGGCGCGTCCGGAACTTCGGTGTCCGTGAGGCTGCCGAGCTCGACGTTGATCGCACCGGGAAGGTGGCCGGCGTCGTACTCGCTGCGCTGCCGAACATCGATCACGGTCGAGACGATCTCGGGCGGAGGGACGAGCGGGGTCCCGGCGAGCAGGCCGCCCGCTGCGCTCCACGCGTCGATGCCGCCGTCGAGCTCGCCGACAATGCTGTCGTGACCGATGTCGAGGCACTGGCGGACAATCTCATCACGGTCCTGCCCGGCGCCGGCGACGATCACGATCGGCCGGTCGAGGCCGGTGACCCAGCCGAGCCAGCTGGCGAATACCGGCCGCAGGGCGTCGGAGATCGACCCGGAGATGTGGCCGGCCGCGAACTCCGCGACCGGGCGAGCATCGACCACGAGCGCGCCGCCAGCGACGTGTCGCCCGACAGAATCGACGTCGAGCCGATCGAGCCGGGGCAGCCGCGAGTAGTGGCGTGGCCCGCGCCGGTTGACCTCGGGCAGCACGGCGAAGTAGGTCGGGAACGACCCGAAACCCGCCAGCAGCCGTTCGACGAAGGTGTCCTCGTCCCCGATCCGGAACAGCGTGTTGGTGGCGCGCTCACGGCCGAGCGTCGACGTGCGATCCGCCCGCCCAGGGGCGGAGCAGAACGAGCCCGCCCCATGGGTTGGGTACACCGCTACGTCGTCGGGGAGTCCGTCGAGGCGGCGCAACGAGTGGAACATTTCTCGCGCCAACGGTTCGGCGAGGTCAGGACCGCACAGATCCGTGCGCCCGATCGCACCGACCATCAACGACCCGCCGGTGAACACGCCCACGGGTGACCGGTCACGCTCGAGGAGATACACGTAATGGTCGGGTGTGTGTCCTGGGGTCCAGATCGCCCGCAACGCCACGCCAGGTGCCAAGCCGATCAGTTCCTCGTCGTCCACCGCTTGATGGGGAGTGTCGAGCTTCGATGCAGCGGGAGCGATGAACGTCACGTCGTCGTCGGTCGCGAGCGAAGGGCTGCCAGTCACGTAGTCGGCGTGGGAGTGCGTGTCGATCGTCCACCGCGGCGCGACCCCCGACATGCGGGCCGCGGCGAGGTGCTCAGTAGGGAACCGGGGCGGGTCGATGATCGCCGCGGTGCCATGGCCGAGGTCGACGAGATAGGACGAGTGGCCGAGGCCTTCGTCGACGAACATCCGGATCCCATCCATCCTCACTCCTCAAGTAATGTCTTGAATATAGATGGAGCGCGGTGTATATTGTCAAGTGATTCTTTGAGAAAGATGAGGTTGGTGTGGGTGACCGGCAAGTCAAGGACCAGTTGTTCGATGCGTTTGGGGAGGTCGCCAAGGCGCTCGGCAACGGACGACGCGCCGAGCTGATCGACGTGCTCGCCCAAGGCGAACGTCACGTCGACGAGCTATCTGGGGAGATCGGCCACAGCGTCGCCAACACCTCGTTCCATCTCCGCGCGCTCGCCAACGCCGGGCTGGTGACCACGCGACGCGACGGCACCCGGATCTACTACCGGCTGGCATCGACCCGCGTGTCCGACCTGTGGGCGGCGTTGCGCGATGTCGCAGCGGCACACCACGAGCAGATCGACGAGCTCGCCGTCGCATACTTGGGCGACCGGACTCGATTGGAGCAGATCGGTCGCGCCGAGCTCGCCGAACGCATCGCCGCCGGCGATGTCGTGGTGGTCGACGTCCGACCGGCCGCCGAACACGCAGCCGGGCACATCGCAGGGGCGCGCTCGATCCCGATCGACGAGCTCGCCGCCAAGGTGAAGGACCTCCCGGCTGGGGTCGAGATCGTCGCTTACTGCCGGGGGCCGTACTGTGTGTTCGCCGACGACGCCGTCCGACTCCTCCTCCGCCGCGGGCGTACTGCGCGACGGCTCGAAGACGGCTTCCCGGAATGGCAACGCGCCGAATTGCCGATCGAAACGGCGGCGTCGTGAAGATCCTGGTCACCTCTCATTTCGCAGATGCCGCCGACCGCTTAACTCGCGCGAATGCTGGTCGTCAGCCACCACGTCCGACCACGGGTTGCGCTTCCACGGCGTCTACGGTGTGGGCGATGGACCCGCGACCCACAGCCACGTCGGACCCGTCTCGGTGAGCACCGATGAGATCGTGCGACGCAACGTCGACGGGATCGACGTATTCGACTTCGGCGAGACGCCTTGTACTCCTTCCGCCCCACTGAGCCAGGCTCGTGTTGCGATCGTGACGACGGCCGGTTTACGGCCCGACGGGACCGCGACATGGACCGACGGGCAGGGCTTCGTCGTGCTGGACGGTGCTGAGCGGGTGTTGACCTTGGCGCACAGTTCCCCGAACTTCGACCGCACCGGGCTCGCCGCCGACCTCAACGTCGTCTACCCCGTCGACCGGCTCGACGAACTCGCCGCACGCGGTGCGATCGGTTCGGTCGCCAGTCGACACATCGCGTTCATGGGGGCGCAGCCGGATCACACCCTGACGACGCTGCGGCTCGACACCGGCCCGGCTGCGGCTCGGTTGCTGCGAGACGACGGCGTCGATGTCGTGCTGCTCACACCGGTTTGACCGTTCTGCACGCGTACCGTGAGTGCGCTCGCCCACGTTCTCGAAGCTGCGGGGCTGTCGACGGTCGGGATCAGCCTGGTGCGTGGGCAAGCCGAGCGCTCACGGCCTCCGAGGATGCTGCATTGCGACTTCCCGCTCGGTCGCCCGCTCGGACGTCCCCGCGACCCGGTGTTCCAGCATCGCGTGCTCGAAGCGGCGTTCGGTCTGCTCGCCCGCGACGACGTTCCGGTACTCGTCGACTTCGAGGAATCGATCGTCGACGAGGCCGATCAGCCGCTGGCATGCGCGTTGCCGCCGCGCCACGATCCGTCACTGCATCCCGCGGTCGACGAAGCGCTCGGACTGCGAGTCGCCTACGAACGTCAGTGGGCATCGTCCGGTACGACCAACGTGCGACGGATGGGAGGTCCGGATCGGATCCCCGATCTGATCGCGTCCTTCGTCAGCATCGTGGATGGTGCTGCATGGGACGCTGTCGGGCTCGAGCCGGGCCAACTCGGTCAGGCGGCACTCGACATCCGCGCCTACTACGAGGAAGCGGCCCTGGCGCTCGTCGATCACGTCCCAGCCGCCCGCCAGGCCGAGTCGTGGTTCTACCGGTCGACCGCCACGGGTGCGCTGCTCCGCCGAGCTCAGCAGATCATCCGCGCCGCGGATGCACCCCGGGCGGCCTGGTTCGCGCTTGTCCCGACCGGCCAGCCATCATCGTGACTGCGAGCGACTCGCCCGTCGACCGTCACACCGTACGGCCGAGGAACACGGCGAGCCGAACTTCCCCAGCAAGTGGCGATGAAATGCCTTTACTTGGTGGTGCGCTCGCTCGACCCGACCGGGAGTGACCAGGAACGCTGGATGAACCCGCTGGAAGCCCGCTCTTAAGGCCTTTGGCAGTGCGGGTCAACAGTAGAGGAAAGGCCACGCGAAGTTGCTGACAGCCGTTGCTAAGTCGCCTCCTCGACTCTGAGGGCAACGGTCCGCTCGCATCAGGTGAGCGGCAACACCCAGCGAGGAGACACTCATGGCCATTACTGACGAAATCATCCAGGTGGATCGAACACCATCCAATACGCCGCATCGGCGGCCAATCCGGCGGCTGCTCAGGATCGGAACGACGGCGGCCGTCGTCGTCGCTACGGTCGCGTTGGTCGCGGTCGGCGAGAGGTCTGGTCCGACGAGGTCCGACCAGACGCTCGGACGGGCATCACGTACCCGGGACGATGTCGTCCGCGACCTCGTCGACCGCGGGCTGGTCCCGGCTGCCACCCTTGACGACGGAACACAGATCACCGGCCCAGCGCTGGCGCCCTGATCGCTCGCGTCGTCGTCGGCCTTAAGTCGGACCTAAGTTACATGGTCCAGACTCAGGCGATCCGGTGACGCAAACCGCGGTCAACGGGCACCTGGAGGAGGACGGGGTGGAATATCGGGTACTCGGCAAGCTAGAGGTGCTTCGAGACGGCCATCCCGTGGACCTCGGTGCATTTCGGCAGCGCTCCCTGCTCGCCCTGCTGCTGACGGCGCCGAACTCGGTGTTCTCCACAGATCAGATCCTCGACGAGCTGTGGGGGGACGCCGGCGGCGTCGACAAGCAGAACGCGTTGTGGGTCTACGTTTCGGGACTGCGCAAGGCGCTCGAGCCAGATCGCGAGAAGCGCACGGAGGGCTCGATCCTGCTGACCCGAGCCCCCGGCTACCTCATCGAGGCGGGAGCGGAGCAGATCGCCTCACTCCGGTTCGAGCGGATGGTCACCGAGGGCCGGTCACTCGCCGACGTCGACCCGGCGGCGGCGTCGCTCGTGCTCGGTGAGTCGCTGGGTCTCTGGAGGGGCAGACCCTTCGAGGATTTCACCTACGAGTCCTTCGCCCATGCCGAGATCGCCCGTCTCGAGGATCTTCGGCTCGAGGCGGTGGAGCTGCGGCTCGATGCCGATCTCCAGCGGGGCCTGTCCCGGGAGCTGATCTCGGAGTTGGAGTCGCTCGTCCGTCAGCATCCTCTGAAGGAACGCTTCACCGGTCAACTGATGCTCGCCCTGTATCGATCGTCGCGTCAGGCCGACGCGTTGCGGGCGTACCAGGTCCTCAAGTCGCGGCTCGGTGAGGAGCTCGGAATCGAGCCGTCGTCGTCGCTTCGCAAGCTCGAGGAGCAGATCGTCACCGGTGACGAGGCGCTCGAGATCCGATCCCGCGCAGCCGTCCGGCGAGCGGTGACGGCGCCCGGGCCGGCAGTGCGTGGTTACGAGTTGCGGGAGCAGATCGGTGCAGGTGCGGCGGGGACGGCCTACCGCGCCTACCAGCCCGCCGTCGGTCGCGAGGTGGCGATCAAGGTGATCCGTCCCGACCTCGCCAATGATCCGGCCTTCATCCGCCGTTTCCAGGCCGAAGCCCAGGTCATCGCGACGCTCGAGCATCCGCACATCGTCCCGCTGTACGACTATTGGCGTGAGCCCGACGCGGCCTACCTGGTCATGCGTCTGATGCGCGGCGGGAACCTGGCCTCCGTCCTCGAACACGGCCCGCTCACCTCCGCCCAGACCATGACGATGGTCGATCAACTGGGGAACGCCCTCCAGACTGCGCACCGCTCCGGAGTCGTTCACGGCGACATCAACTCGGACAACGTGCTGCTCGACGACGAAGGCAACGCCTACCTGTCGGATTTCGGGATCGCGGTCGGCGCCGGTGAGGTCGCCGCCAGGACGGACATCTCCAGTCTCGGCGTTCTCGTCGCGCAGGCGCTGACCGGTCGGAGTGGCGGGGTCGACGAGCTTCGAGGAGCGCTGCCGGACCAGGTTGCCCGTGTCATCGACCGCGCCATCGACGTCGACGCCGCAGCGCGTTATCGGAGCGTTGGTGACCTGGTCGACGATCTGCACGAGGCGCTCGGCGGGGATGCGGGATCACGTGCTACGACGCTCGAGGCGGAGACGTCTGTCGACAACCCGTACAAAGGGCTGCGAGCGTTCGACGTTGTCGATGCGGTCGACTTCTTCGGTCGCGAACGACTTGTCGAACGGCTGATCGCGCGCCTCG
The DNA here is from genome assembly GCA_031390905.1 of Ilumatobacteraceae bacterium. Classification (GTDB taxonomy): domain Bacteria; phylum Actinomycetota; class Acidimicrobiia; order Acidimicrobiales; family Ilumatobacteraceae; genus Ilumatobacter. The sequence goes on from JANMTV010000306.1 coordinate 6,911, forward strand.
GTCTCAGCGGCACCCGCGGGCGGTTCATCGCCGTGGTCGGTCCGAGCGGCAGCGGCAAGTCGAGCGCCGTGAAGGCCGGGCTGCTTCCTGCGATCCGGCGTGGGGCGGTTCCCCTGTCAGGTTCGTGGTTCACGATCGAGATGACCCCTGCATCCCATCCGTTCGAGCAGCTCGAGGAAGCGCTCCTGAGCGTCGCCGTCAATCCCCCGGCCTCGTTGCTCGAACAGCTCGCCGGCGACCAGGGTCTGCAGCGTGCGGTCAACCGCGTGTTGCCCCATGACGGTTCGCAGCTGCTGCTGCTGATCGACCAATTCGAGGAACTGTACACACAAGTCGACGCGGCGACAGCGAACCGCTTCCTCGCCAACCTGGTGAGTGCCGTCACCGACGAGCAGAGTCGCATCCGTGTCGTCGCCACGCTACGAGCCGACTTCTACGACAGGCCATTGCAGCACCGAGGTCTCGGTGAACTGCTCCGCGACGGGACCGAGATCGTCACACCGATGACGCCGCACGAGTTGGAGCGTGCGATCACGTGTCCGGCGGAGCCGTACGGGATCACGTTCGAGCTGGCGCTCGTGGCCGCTTTGGTCCGGGAGGTGACGGATCGGCCCGGCGCGTTGCCGCTGTTGCAGCACACGTTGACCGAGCTCTTCGACCATCGGCGCGGCGACCGCGTCGACTACGCCACGTATGAGGAG
>JANMTV010000324.1:0-29341 GCA_031390905.1 Ilumatobacteraceae bacterium
TCACGAAGTCGCGTTGGGTCATCACCACGGGCCCAAACCGCTTGCCGACCTGATTGGTGTAATTGAGGTACGGCTTGTCGCGACCACCGAACCGCCACAAGAACAGATTCTTGAAGGCGATCGACAGACCGAGCGTAATTACCATCTGCGAGATCAGCCCGACCCCGCGTTTACGAAGTCTGGAAAACCCGAGGCCGTCGAGCGCGTACCCGAACAGCCCACCTGCCACGACGGCAAGCGGTGCCGCCAGCAGGATGTGAACTCCTGCGGAGTTGATCGCGTAGGCGACCATCGCACCGAATGTGACCATTTCACCATGAGCAAAGTTGGTCAATCCTGTGGTGCCGAAGATCAGTGACAGGCCAACGGAACACATTGCGATGACCAGCCCGAGGCGCACGCCGTCGGCGAACCGCTGCGACCACTTGTCGACCGTCGAGGTCTCGACGCTTTGGCTCTTGCCGGTGAAAAAGTTGACGATCCGCTTGTTCGTGATAAACGAATCTGCCGAAACCGTTTGTTCGGCAGTCGCATCGGCGGCGAGCGCAAGCCCGTCAGGCAGTGTCGATTCGTCGAGCTTGACGACGTAGTTCGCCTTGCCGGGAACGACGATCAGCGCAACTCCCTTGGCGTCAGTGACCGCTGAGCCGACCTCGCTGCCGGCTTCGTCGAGCACCGTGATCGTGACCCCAGGTACGGGTTGATTGTCAGCCCTGCCGTTGGCGTCGCGGACCTGGTCCTTGACTTGAGCCTGAATTGAAATCTCAGCATCCTGTGCTGACGCATGCTGCCCGCCGAACACGACCGCCAGCACCGCGAGGAAACCGCACAGCGCTTGCAACACGGTAAGTCCACATGTCGGGTGGTGGTGTCGCCACCAGGCTGGCTTGTGCATTGGGCGGCAGTATAGACACGCCAACGACACGCGCTAAGCGTCTAGCGGATAGGTGAGGATACTCCGTACCGGAGTTTTCATTTCGCCTGCTGCGCAGTCGAAATTGCGCACCGTCACGATTGGTCGCCTCGCCTATCGGCTCTGCTCCTAAACGACAGCCGTTTCAACTGTCCGAGTGTCGAGCACGACGAGAGTCGTGATCAGCATGACAGCAGTTGCTCCGGCGACGTGAATGCCAACCAACAGTGCGGGAACCTCGTTGAAGTACTGGATGTATCCGATCGCCGCTTGGAGCATTCCGACGAAGATCCACATCGAGATCACGTTGGTGAGCGCCCGGCGGTCGTCGACACTGGATCGGATTCGCCACGCGATCACTAGTGCAACCGCCAGTGTCAGCATCACCGTGACGCCATGCAGTCGGGCTACAGCGGGGATCGAGACGTTGAGCCTCTCGGCGTTCTCGTCGCCGGCGTGCGGGCCGGCGCCAGTCACGATCGTCCCGATAAACACAACAACGGATGTCAAGCCGAACAGCACTCGTGTGAGGTGTTTGGTTGGTTGGGTCACGGTCACCTCAAGGACCGCACCGTCGGGTTCGCCCGCCCGACGAACCAACACCGTGCCAACGACGATCAACGCCATCGACAGCAGCAGGTGCCCTTGAATCAACATCGGGTGTAGGTCGTACTTGACCGAGATCCCACCAAGGACGGCGTTCCCGACGACACCAGCCACCAATCCCCACGACAGCCGCGTCAGATCCCGTCGGCGAGGCGTTCGGATCATCGAGGCCAGGACGGCGGCGATCACCGCCACACCGACCACCCCAGTGAACAGTCTGTTGATTTGTTCGATCGCAGCATGTTTGGATGAAACGTCGATCAGCTTCGTGCTGTTGCAGCGCGGCCAGTCGTCACAGCCAAGCCCGCTGTTGGTCAGCCGAACTGCGGCACCCGTGACGATGATGATCGCCAGTGACACCAGAGCGCCCGCAGCGATCCGTTGATACTGCCGCGGCGAAACCTGCATATGACGACGAAGCCTACGAACCAAACCGCACCGAAGCAGGCCCTTGCCGATCAGGCGAGGTTGATATAGATCTGTTTGGATTCGAGATATGCGTCGAGGGCATAGGGGCCCAGCTCGCGGCCGATGCCGCTTTGCTTGTAACCGCCCCACATGGTTTCGCTGGGTGCTGGTTGGCTATCGTTGATCCACACAACGCCAGCCCGTACCGCACGTGCCGTTCGGAGCGCCAGCCCGATGTCACGTGTCCAGATCGCCGCCGCCAGCCCGTAGTCGGTGTCGTTCGCTTGACTGATTACGTCGTCGATTTCCGTGAACGGAATCACTGTGGCAACCGGGCCGAAGATCTCCTCGCGAGCGATGCGAACGTGATTCGTCGCCTCGAAGATCATCGGTGGAACGAAGTACCCGCCGGCCAATGCCGGATTCGTCGGAAGTTTGCCTGCATACGCCAGTCGAGCACCGGGATCGCCCATACCTGAATCGACATAGCCCTGGACTCGATCGCGTTGCTGGGCCGACACGAGCGGGCCCATCGTCGTCTCAGGATCGAGCCCCGACCCGAGCTTGATCCCTGCGGCGAACTCGCTCATCCCATTGAGTACATCGTCGTAGATCGAACGGTGAACGAACACTCTGCTCCCTGCAGAACAGACCTCGCCCTGATTGCCGAAGATCCCCATCGCTGTGCCGGGAATCGCACGGTCGAGGGCGGCGTCAGCGAAGACGATGTTGGGGCTCTTACCGCCGAGTTCGAGCGTGACCCGCTTGAGTTGGTCGGCACACGTCCGCTGGATGTACTGCCCGGTTGCCTTCGATCCTGTGAACGAGATCTTGTCGACATTGCGGTTGGTCAGTAGCGCTGCTCCGGCCTCAGCACCGAATCCGGTCACCACGTTGAACACACCGGCGGGTATCCCGGCCTGTTCGACGATTGCAGCCATTCTCAGCGCAGTCAGCGGCGTCTGCTCCGCCGGCTTGAGCACCACGGTGCACCCAGCCGCCAGTGCTGGCGCAACTTTTTGGGCGGCCATCATCATCGGGTAGTTCCACGGGACGATCAACCCGCACACACCGACCGGTTCCTTGACGATCAAGCTGATCGCGTCGGGTCCGACGGGTGGGATGTCACCCGAGATCTTGGTTGCCCAACCGGCGTAGTACTCGAACATGAAGGCAACTTCGTCGATGTCGTACAAGGCGTCAGCGATTGGCTTTCCGCAATCCCTGACCTCCAGCTCGGCGAGTTCCTGACGTTGATTGCGAACGATCTCGGCGATGCCGAACATCAGTCTGGCGCGCTCACGTTCGGCAACGGCGCTCCCCCACGTTCCGTCGTCGAACGACCGCCGTGCAGCAGCGACAGCCAAATCGACGTCGACAGACTTGGCGCGTGGCACAGAAGCAATCACGGCGCCAGTTGCCGGATCATTCGTGTCGAACGCTTCCCCTTCTCGGGCGTCGACCCATTTGCCGTCGATATACATCTGCAGGTGTTCAGACATACCGCTCAAAATAGGCGAGATTGTTGGTTCGGGGAAGGTGGGGAGGCCAATGCCGATCGTCAGTGGGTTCGGGACTGGCGTGGAACGTGCTCCAGATTCGACAAGGATTTGAGACTGAACGTGAACCCGCCATGGACGGAAACCGCAACGAGACGACTGATCGAAGCGTGGCCGAGCAGGAAACGCTCCCATTCCCACGGCGTCGGGTCGAATCCGAGCAGATGACCGATCGTGACGGCATTCGTCCCACCATGCGCAACGAGAGCGATCCGGCGGCCAGGCTCAGCAATCCGCCAGTGTGCGATCTGGTGCTCGACCCGTTGAGCGCCGCGCGCTTCGAGGAACCTCGCCGCGCCTGCATGGATCCGATCGTTGAATTCTCTCGCCGATTCGCCACCGACCAAACCATGCCAACGGTCATCAACCGGTCGTTCTCGAAGTTCGCGATAGAGCGCTTCGGAATGCTCGGCCGGCGTGCCGTGCCAGTCGGGATCTCGAATCTCCTCGAGCCAAGGCTCAACGATCTCCTCGCGCCCGAGCGCCCGAAGCAGCGGGTCAGCGGTCTGACGGGCACGTGCCAGTGGCGAAACGAGTACCTCGTCGAAGTGCTCATCGGCCAGCGCTTGCGCCATCCATGCCGCCTGCTGATGACCAAGTTCGGTCAGAGGCGGGTCGGCAACATTCAGCCCATCTCGCACCCATTCGGGCTGACCATGTCGAATTAGGACGATCTCCACCTCGGCGACGGTACTCTCCCCGAGCGTGACCGACCCGTCCAGACAACAGTCCCCAGCGACCTCGTATGGTCACCCGCCGGGCTGGTTCCCTGACCCGATCGGACGTCACGAGCACCGTTACTTCAACGGCGTGACCTGGACCGCCGACGTCGCCGACCGCGGAAACCGGTCGATCGACCCGCTCGGCACCATGCCGGGCCAACCCGCGGCGCGCACCGAGGGGAACCGGATTGCAACGGCGGCGCTCATATGTGGCCTGATCGGCGGATTCCTCGCCTGGATACCGTTGGTCGTCGCGATCGGGTTCGTGCTCGGGGTGCTTGCGCTCGTCTTCGGTATCAAGGGACTTCGCCGATCGCGACTCGTTGGATCAGGCAGAGGGTTCGCGATCACCGGAATCGTGAGCGGCGCAGTTGCACTCGCGCTCTCGGCCGTGGGCGTCGTGTGGTCAGTCAAAGTTGTGACAGAGTTCATCGACTTCATCGAACCAGGTCCCGTCTCCGCCGAGGTCACCTCGTGTGAACTGACTGACTCCTCGATCGTGATCACCGGTGAGCTCATCAATCTGAGCGACGAACGGCGTGACTACACGGTGTACGGATGGGTGACGTCACCATTCAACGAACAGCACGCCGACATCGTCTCCGAACTCTCCGCAGTTCCGCCCAATGAGCCCGTGCCCTTCACGCTGCAACGGCTGAGGGTCGGCGAGGCCGGTTCCTGCGAGGCTGAGGTCGATGTGCAGGGTCCGACCCCGTATGGCCTCGAGATCGACCGAATCGAGGACTGACATGAACAAACGTAACCTGCTCAGGGCCTTGCTGGCGGTCGGTGCCGCGCTGTTCGTCACGTTCTGGGCATGGGCGTTGTTCTTCGCCTCCAAAGAAGCTGTCAACAGGATCGGCGACCGTGGTTGGGCCGAGCGAGCGCAGGCGATTTGCGAGCAGTCACGCGGCGACCTCGAGGCGATCGCCGACTACCGAACGATCGTCGACGTCAGCCCAGCGCTGATCGGCGAACGCGCCGATCTCGTCGATCAATCGACCGACATCTTGGAGGCCATGCTCGATCAGACCGTTGCCGTGGGACCCACCGACGACAAAGGGATCGCAATCGTCCCGAAGTGGGAGTCCGAGTACCGGACCTTTCTCGATGATCGACACAACTACGCCACCCAGCTCCGCGACTCGGGGCAGAACCTCGCGTTCTACGAAACCGAAGTTGGCGGACTGCCGATCAGCGAGCGACTCGAAACCTTTGCCGGCGATAATGAAATGCCGGCCTGCGCGCCGCCGCGCGACTTGAGTAGGTAACCCTTAGGTGTAGGTTCGCTTGATCACTTTGGCGGGCGCGCCGACCGCCACGCTGTAGTCCGGAATCACACCGGACACGACGCTGTTGGCACCGATTACGACGTTGCGACCGATCTGCGCTCCAGGCAATACGACCGTGCCGTGCCCGAGCCACGAGCCATCCCCGATCGACACGGGACGTTCGGGCTGTATTTGCTGCGAGATCGGCAGACTCGGATCGTCGTAGCCGTGATTTTGATCGGTGATGTACACGTGATGGCCGGTCCAGACATCGTTGCCGATCTCGATCGAGAGATGGCCAACGATCCCGCTGCCACGCCCGATCAGGCAACGATCACCGATCTTCACCACGGGGTTGGTCACGCATTCCTGACCGGGAACCATTCCCGCAGACAACGACACGTAGGGTCCGATCATCGTTTCGGAGCCAATCTGGATGTAACGCTCGTTCATGATCGTGTTCGGCGGGAAGCAGATCACGCTTCGGCGTCCGAAGGCACCGAAGCGACGACCACGTTTGGTATCAGGACCGATCGCCGCCCACAACGACGCTGTCTCGCGGCCTCGGTGGATCAACTCACCAATACCACTTTTGACGCGGCCCATCAGCCGTACCCGGGCGGTATTCGGGAAGTCGGGACCGGTCAACACGTCGCGCACGCTACCGGTCGGCCGTCGTGCGATGTTGCGGCTACGGTCGGAATCGTGGCCGTACCTCACCGACGAGAGCCGACCGATCCATTCGGCGTCGGCTCGCTGACCGATGTCGTCGGTGTGCTGGTCGGACATCACCAGCGAACCGGGCGTGGTTGGCAGACAGGAACGACCGCAGTGGTCGTTCCAAATGGAGCTGTCGCGGCGGTAGATGTTCGCGGGGGCGGACCAGGAACCCGCGAGACGGATGCACTCGATGCCCGCAATCTCGTCGACCGAATTCACGCCGTCTGCCTCACGGGTGGGAGCGCATACGGGCTGGCTGCCGCTGATGGGGTGATGGCGTATCTCGAGCAGCGGCACCTCGGAGTGCCGGTCGGACCGAACCCACACGAAGTCGTACCCGTCGTACCGACAGCCGTGATCTTTGACCTCGGTCGTGGCGGCGTATTCGCCAATCGACCCGACCCGTCGTTCGGCGAGCGGGCGGCCCGCTCTGCTCGCGCCCACGGCACTCGGCGAGGAGCTGTCGGAGCAGGCACGGGCGCCCGCGCCGGCGGCCTGCAGGGCGGGATCGGTATGGCCTCGAAGAGGCTCGACCTCGCCGGAATGGTTATCACGATCGCTGCCTTGGCGGTGGTGAATGCATCCGGCTCGGTGATCGACCCGAGCTCGGGACTTCCATGGCACTCACACTCGACGCTCCGCAAGCCAACCAGAGACGACCGTCGGGATTTGGCGTGCGCTACCGCACCAACCGTCCCGCCGCCGCTCAACACCACGATCGGCGTCGTCGCCACCGACGCCAACCTGAGTCGACCGGAAACGGGTCGACTCGCACAATCGGCACACGACGGGCTGGCGCGAGCGATCCGGCCGGCACATTCGCTGATGGACGGTGACACGATCTTCGGGCTCTCCACGACGCGCTACGAGCTCCCGACAACGAGCGCTGGACTCCTGCGCGACTCGATGTCGCGGGCCGTACTCCTCAACCAGCTATTCGCAGCCTCAGCCGACGTGTTTGCGGCGGCATGCACCGACGCCGTTCTAACCGCCACCACAATTGGTGCTTCACGCGCATACCGCGACGTGTGTCCGTCGGCGTTCCGCTCACTTGCCACCTAGCCTGCCTCGCGATGATCGTGTTCGATACCCCGGTAGCCATGCGGGCGTGGTCCTATTCGCAACGCGCGATCGGACACACCATCGCCGTCGTTCCGACGATGGGTGCTCTTCACGATGGTCATCTGGCGTTGATCGGTGAGGCACGTTCACGCGCCGACATCGTCGTCGTGACGATTTTTGTCAACCCCCTGCAGTTCAATCAGTCAACTGATTTCGACCGATACCCGCGACCGATCGACGGCGATCTGGATGCCTGTTCACAGGCCGGCGTTGATGCCGTCTATGCGCCAACTGCAGCCACGATGTATCCGGCCATGTTCCAAACCCATGTCGTGCCTGGCGACCTTGCCGACCGGTTGGAAGGCACAATGCGGCCTGGCCATTTTGAAGGTGTCACTACCGTCGTCACCAAACTGTTCGGCGCAACCGCTCCCGACCTTGCCGTATTCGGTCACAAGGACTTTCAACAGTTGGCGATCGTCCGACAAATGGTCGCCGATCTCAACATGGGCATCGAGATCGTCGGCTCGCCGATTGTCCGCGAATCTGACGGACTCGCCAAATCGAGCCGCAACCAGCGCTTGTCGCCCATCGATCGGCAGGCAGCACCGGTCATCTCACGAGCGCTCGACGCGGCCCACGATGCGTTTGGTGCTGGCGAACGCGACCCCAGTATCCTCCGGCAGTTGGTCGTCGAGATCATCGAAGCCAACCGATGCGCCAAACTGGAATACGTCGAACTGGTCGACGTCGACTCGCTCGTGGCGGTCGACCGAATCGACTCAGCGGTCGTGATCTTGACTGCTGCCTGGTTCAGCGACGTGCGTTTGATCGACAATCGACTGCTCGCCGGCGGAGCTGCTCTCGAACGGTGACTCGACGTCGTCGAACACGCCGGTCAACACGATAATCATCACGACACCGTTGAAGATCGCGTGAGCGATGATCGTCGGACCCAGCCGACGGGTCAGGAACGCCGACACCCCGAGCGTCACACCTACGCCCGAAAGTATGATCGTCAGGCCGATATTGCCGGTACCTCGCACAGGGTCGACGTGGGCGAGACCGAATAACACGCCCTGGAGACCGATCGCGATGGCCGGGTGCATGCGACTCAGGAAGCCGCGCAACACCAACCCTCTGAACACGATCTCCTCGACGAGCGGCGCAGCCACCACAGCGGCGATCACCGTCGCCACGAGGTAGGCCCGATCTGCACCGAAATCGGAGGCCTGATCGACGTTGCTGCTGATCGGAATCTTGAACAACAAGATGAGCATCGCCAGGACGATCTGCGTTCCAATTGCCGCCATCCAGGTCACCGGGCCCCAACCCAGATCGCTCCACTTGAATTGCCATCCAACCGTCGCCAACTTCCCAGATCCCCACCGGCGACGCACGTACCATCCCCACACCAACGACGGTCCATACCCGAGTAGGACCAGGATGATGATGTACGTCAACAGCGGCCAGTCGAACTCGATCAACGAGTCGACCAGCACCTTGCCAACCACCAGTGACACGACCAACACGACGAGCGCTCCGAGTGCCGCTCCGAGCGGCAGGTCAGGGTGTTGCTCGCGTTCTGCGCGTGGCGGCGCCACGGGAACCGCAACGGAGGACCAGGCGCGACCATCGAAATACCGTTGGCCGTAGCCCGACGGATCTGGATACCAACCTGCCGGCGGAGTTGTGGGAGGGGGAAGTTGGTGCATCGTGGTGCTGAACTGCCCGTCGCGACGGTCGGTGCCCTAGCGTATGCGCGTGCAACTCGTCCCGGGACGCTCTCTGTGGTCAGATTTGCTTCCCGCTGCCGACCGTACCGCAGGTATCTCGCTAGACGGTGACACCGACGCCGATGTGGTGATCGTGGGTGCCGGCCTCACCGGGCTATGGACGGCATACGGATTGTTGCTCCGTGATCCGGCGTTGCGAGTGGTACTCGTCGAGCGCCAAACGATCGGCTTTGGGGCGAGCAGCCGAAACGGTGGGTGGTGCTCCGCACTCCTGCCGATGAGCATGCCCGGCATGTCGAAGATGCACGGAGAATCGGCAGCCAGTCGGATGCAGGTGGCAATGCACCAGACCGTTGTCGATGTTGGGAACTTTGCGACCGCCCACGGAATCGACTGCGGTTATCAACGCGGTGGCACGATCCGGTTGGCACGCAACACGCCTCAAGTCGACCGACTCCAGCACGACATCGAGGAGTACCACCGATTCGGTTTCGACGACGATGACTACCGCTGGCTCGGTGCCGACGAGGCACGGACGATGTGCGGCGCGACCGACGTCCTCGGAGCGAAGTTCACACCCCACTGCGCCGCCCTCAATCCGATCCGATTGACACATGGCGTCGCCCGTGTGGTGCTCGCGATGGGCGCTCGCATCTACGAGAACACCACGGTCACCGAGATCGGCCACCGACAGGTGATCACCGACCGCGGAATCGTTCGTGGTGACGTCGTCGTACGAGCCACCGAGGGATATACGAGCACACTTCCCGGTGCACGCCGAGCACTGCTTCCGATCTATTCGCTGATGATCGCCACCGAACCGCTGAGCGACCGTCAATGGGCCGAGATCGGCTTGACGACGCGACCGACCTTCTCCGATGCTCGCAACCTGATCATCTATGGGCAGCGAACGGCTGACGGGAGATTCGCATTTGGAGGACGAGGTGCTCCGTACCATTTTGGCTCGAAGGTTCGACCGGAATTCGATACGGATCGGCGCGTCCAAGACCTCCTCGCCCACAGCCTGAGGGAGCTGTTTCCAGCACTCGCCGACACTCAGATCACGCATCATTGGGGTGGCGTACTGGCCGCGCCACGAGACTGGAACTGCGCAGTCCGATTCGATTGCGTAACGGGGTTCGCAACGGCTGGCGGCTACGTCGGTGATGGGTTGGCAACAACTCATCTCGCTGGCCACACGCTGGCGGCGCTGATCACCGGTTCGACCGACGACGCTGATCGTGAACTGGTCAGTCTCCCGTGGGTTGGGCATCGGTCTCGATCTTGGGAGCCCGAGCCGTTGCGTTGGATCGGTGTCAACGCGGCGCGAGCGGCGGCGGTTCGCGCCGATCAGGTCGAACAGCGAACGGGGCATCGCAGTCGATTGTGGGGTGGTGTCATCAATGCTGTGCTCGGGCACTGATCAATCAGCGAACCGGCCAGGAAACGCATCAGGAATTTTGGAGGCATGCACCCAATCCTCGAAGAAGCGATCAAGATCGACGCTGCTCACCAATTCCATCACGGCCTGAAAGTCGTCGGTGGTCGCAGACGAATCGAGATAGGTCGCCACCCATTGCCGGAGACCGGCGAAGAACACCTCGTCGCCAACAGTCAGCCGGAGTGCGTGCAGCGCAACCGCTCCCCCGTCGTAGGCAATCTGACCAAACATCTGATCGGGTTGCGACAGCGGCCAGCCGAATGCCGGGAGCGCCGCAAGCGCACCCTCCGCGACCGAATCGAGCTGATCGAGGCCAACGGAGTCGATCCACAACCATTGCGCGTACGTCGCAAAACCTTCGTTGAGCCAGATGTCGTCCCACGTGGCAGGGGAAACGGCGTCACCGAACCATTGATGTGCCAGCTCATGGGCAAGGAACAGGTGCTGACCGTACTCGAGCGTGCCGTCCAAATCGAATGAACTGAACAACGAGAGACCTTGCGTTTCCATCGCCAGGCCGGGAACCGAGTCGGTGATCGCAATCCCGTAGCCATCGAACGGATACGGGCCGAATAAATCGGTGAAGTACGTCAACTGTTGTTCCGTGACATCAAGATACGCATCCAACGAATCCCGACGATTCGAAACAACGACATGACGCAAGGCAACTCCCGAGTCGGAGAGTCCAGCATCGACGAAATCGTAGTCTCCGATCAGCAAGGTGATCAGGTACGGCGCCATCGGTTCGGTCTGTTCCCAACGCCACCTCGTCGATCCATCGGTGTTCGTTGTCGATACGGCGAGTTCCCCGTTCGCGATCGCCTCGAGCCCCGGCGGGACGACAATCTCGAACGTCCACGTCGATTTGTCAGAGGGATGATCGCTCACGGGGAGCCATGTACTCGTCCCATCCGGTTCGTTCACCGCCCATACCCCGCCATCGGACGCGAACAGACCGGCCCTGTTCGGATCCCACTCTCCCTCGAATGCTGCCGATTCGAACTCGACGACGGTCTCGAACAACGTTCCGGGCGACACGACAGAATCGAGGGCGATCGTCAGTTGGCGATCCGAGATCCTGAACTCGGCACGATGTCCGTTGACCGACGCATGGCGAATGGATAATCCATCTGCGTCGAATGAGATCTGGTCGGTCGAAGCTCGGAACCTGCCGCGCGCCGTGACGGAGCCCGTCAGTCGATGCCTCTCAGGCTGAAACGAGAAGTCAACGAAATAGTCGTCAACATCGATGTCCGCTGATCCCAGCGCAGGATAACGGCGATCACCAATCGACACCGATCGTGAGATCGCAGCCTGATCCACCACGGGCAGTGAAGTCGACGTCGAATCGGGACCTAACGGGCCAGTCGCGACTGGTGTTGGTGTCGTGCTGGCTGGGGCAACACTCGACGTCGCCGTCCGACGTGAACCCACGATCACCGGTGACCCTGATGGCCCGCAACCGGCAGCCGCCATGAGTGCTGCGATCCCGATCGACACCCTGATCAGCACGGCCCGCCGCATGCCGCGAACCCTACCCAACCGAAGCCGCAAGGTTTCTTCAAGAACGTCAAGCAATCAGAAGTGAGCACCGATGAATTGGGCGTGATCGACGAGAAACCCTTCCTTCGCGGACTCCGTCGATGTGGATTCCGCGCGTTCCGCAGAGCTGCCATCGTGACAGCCCTACTCAGCAGCACCCTCGGTGCGATCGGTGGCGGTTCGACTGCCAACGCTGTAGCCGACGATGACTGGTTGGGAATCGTCAACACCTACCGCGCCATGTCAGGTTTGGCTCCAGTCAGCGCAAACGCCACCTGGTCGGCCGAGGCGCAAGCGCATTCGTGCTACATGCTCAACAACGGGATTACGCACGACGAAGTCCCTGGTAATCCGGGATACACCACCGGTGGCGACACGGCGGGCAACAACGGAAACGTGGCGGTCAGCAGCTCGATCGGTGCCACACCCAGGAACCACATCGATCTCTGGATGACCGGTCCATTTCATGCGATCGGAATCCTGCGTCATAACTTGACCGCCACCGGATTCGGGTTGTGCGCCAATGGCAGCACGCCGACCTGGCATTCGGGTGGCACGCTCGACGTGCTGCGTGGCCTCGATTCGAGTCGTCCGCGACCGACATCGCCAATCGTGTTTCCCGGCAACGGTGCCACCGTCCCGCTCACCAAATTCGTCACCGAGTTCCCGAACCCCATGACCCTTTGCGGATGGAGTGGCAGCGCTGGGTTACCGTTGATCGCGATGATGCCGAGCGATGTGTCGTCAGCTAACGCAACGATCTCCGGCCCGAATGGACCTGTCGGGACGTGTGTGCTTCACGAGGGCAACTCGGGTGGCAACGCAACGGCGCAGGCGATCCTCGGTGCCGACAACGCGGTCGTCGTGATGCCACGCGATGTGCTCGCCGACGGCACCTACACCGTCACGGTCAACTCGAACGGAGGCGACGTCACGTGGTCGTTCAACGTCGATCAGAACGCGCCGCTCGATGTCCGCCCACCGGAGGTACCCAATACGGCACCAACTGCGGTACCAGCAACATTCGATCCGATCGCCCCATTCCGCCTCGTCGACACCCGCATCGGGCTCGGTGCCGTTCGCCTCCGAGCCGGTCAGATCACCGAAGTGACGGTCCCGACGAGCAATGTGGCAGCGGTCAGCGCCAACTTCGCCGCCGTTGGTGCGTCGGCTCACGGCTTCCTCACGACGTACAACTGCGAGGCCCAAATCCCCACGGTGAGCACGATCAACTACGCGCCCGGTGAATCGATTGCCAATCAGGCCGTTGTTCCGCTGCAGAACGGCAAGATGTGTCTGTACTCATCAGCATCGGTTGACGTGATCGTCGATGTCAACGGGTACTACCGTTCTACGAGCGGTGCTGGTTTCGTCCCTGTCACGCCGATCCGTCTGTACGACTCGCGCCAAGCAGCCAACACAGTTCTGGTTCCAGGCGATGAGCTTCGACTCGCTGTCACGAACGGCTCACCCGCTGCGCCGACTGGCGCTGTCGCTGTCGCCTTGAATGCAACGGTCGTGCTCCCCGACTCACCCGGCTATCTGCAGGTCTACCCGTGCGGCGCTCCAGCCCAGAACCTGATTTCAAACATCAACTTCTCGACCGGCGACGTACGGCCGAATACGGTGGTCACAGCCGTCTCCGACAGCGGGGAAATCTGCCTCAGATCGATCTCGACCGTCGACGTGGTGATCGACTTTGCCGGGTACTTCGTGGAACAGGGCGGCCACGATTTCGTGCCGCTCGACCCGATTCGGATCCTTGACACTCGATCGGGCTACCCCGAACTGAATCCGGTCACGGGCGGCAATCGGGTGCTTGGTGGACAGGTGATCACCCTCGCAGTTGCGGGGCGACGTGGGATTCCATCCGGGGCGAAAGCGGTCTCAATCAATCTGACCGCGACCGGCGCGGCAAATGGATCGTTCCTGACGGCTTACCCCTGTGGGGACCGACCGACGGCTTCAAACGTCAACATCGCGCCGAATCAGATTTCGGTTGCTAACGCGGCGATGATCAAACTGAGTCCGGGAGGCACGCTGTGCGTGTACGCCCTGACCGATGTTCACGTGATCATTGACATCAACGGCGTCTGGCAATAGGGAGCCGAGCCGAAAGGCGAGGCGACCAATCGTTAGGGTGCCCTATTTCGACTGCGCAGCAGGCGAAATGAAAACTCCACCACAGAGAATCCTCACCTATCCGCTAGAACCCTAAGCCGCACCTGGACCTAGCGATGCAGGTCCGGCTCGGCAATCTGTGCCCGGTAGCGAACCGTATAGACACTGTCTCCTGACAGGATTCCCCCTCGCGCCAGCAGGCGCCCAGCTTCCCAGTTGGAGAGACCCAACTCGGGGGTGTTGAGTGCGTATTGGCCGTCGACCCAACGAGTCATCCCGTCACCAACGAACGGTGCGTCGACCATCTCGTAGAAGTCGTCGTGAGCGACGCTCGACTCGCTGATCAACGTCGCAACGAATCTCGGGCTCACCCGGTTGCACAGCGCGATCGCTTCAGCGACGCTGTCAACGACGTGGAGGCTGACTTCGGGCGAACTGTCCCACTCCCACTCCTCGCCGAGCCTGTCGATTGCGATGTCGGTGACGCGGATGCCATCATCGCTGTCGTTGTCGTTGTCGTTGTCGCTGTCGTTGTCGCTGTCGTTGAGGTCGGATGACAGGAACTCGGCTGCCTGGGCAGTGACGTGAAGGTGAGCAGTGGTGCCTCGCCGATCAGCGGCTTGGCGTAACGCGCCGACGAAATCGGGAATCAGCTCGGTTGCTCGTTGCCGGACAATGCAACACACATTGAGTGAATTGCACACTTTGCGGTCGAGTGAATGCAGCACCGACAACCGAAACTTGGCGGCGTCGGCATCGGGCGCCGCCACCATCCAGGCACCGCCGGTTCCGTGCAGGCTGACCGGCACACCTGCCTGACGCGCCACGGCGCCGAGTTGCGCAACCGCTGGCCCTGAGCCGCGTGCTACGGCGAGCGACAATCGGTCATCGGTGAACAGCGCCCACCCTGCAGCATGTGCCGGTGATGCCAAGAGTTGAACGGTGCCTGCCGGCAAACCTGAGGCGGCCAACGCCGGGTTGAGTGCAGATTCGACGATCGCCCCGGCCGTACCCAGCGCATCGGAACCGATTCGGAACACCACGGTGTTGCCAGTTCGAACGACTCCAGCGGCGTCGGCGAACACATTGGGTCGCCCTTCGAACACGAATCCGACAACGCCGAGCGGGGCCCGGACAGCATCGACCTTCCAACCTTGGTGGTCAACCGATCGCTCCACGATCCCCCGACCGGCTGGCATCGCAGCCCACACCCGCAGACCGGCCACCATGTCTGCCCGCATCGCGTCCGACAGCTCGAGCCGGGACGTCGATCGGTTTCGGGCTCGCGCCTGACTCACGTCAGCTGCGTTGGCCGCCGCGATCGGCGCGAAGCGCGTGTCATCGTCGAGGTGGTCGGCGAACGTGTCGAAGAACGCCGTGATCTGTTGATCGGAGCAGTGCGACAACGAGGCAAACGCGTCCAACGCCGAGGTCACTGCGGCAGCCGCCAGCACATACTCCGAGGCGGGGATGTGGAGCACCGCGCCTGACGTCGGATCGACGGTGATCCGATCCCCCGATCGGAACGTCGCCGCAAGCTCGGCCGGAACGATCGTCACTCGATTACCGCCGTAGATGATCTGCTGCCCTTCGTGAAGCGCTGTCAGTTCATTGGGCGCAGCCATGGAGGTTGAGCGTACGCTCGGGTGATGGGCTCCCCCAACGACACGCAGGATCGCTTGTACTTTCGCCAATTGCTGTCGGGGCGCGACTTCGCGGTCGGCGATCAGATGGCAACCCAAATGGTCAACTTCGTGTACGCCATCGGTGACCGGCTGACCGGCGACTGCGTACTGGTCGACCCGGCATACGACCCGACTGGACTGATCGCGACGGTGCAGGCCGACGGGATGAACGTAGTTGGCGTATTGGCGAGCCATTACCACGCTGACCACATTGGTGGTTCGATCATGGGCTACAAGATTTCAGGTGTCGCTGACCTGCTCGGTCACATCTCGTGCCCAGTCCACGTGCAACGTGACGAGGTTGCTTGGGTGACTCGCACGTCGGGTGTGTCCGAAACCGATCTCGTAGCCCACGATTCCGGTGACGTCGTCCGGGTTGGCGAGATTGACATTCAACTCGTGCACACGCCCGGTCATACGCCAGGCAGCCAATGTTTTCTGGTCGACCGCAAACTGGTTTCGGGAGACACCCTGTTTCTCGATGGCTGCGGGCGGACCGACCTGCCAGGCAGCGATCCCGCTCTGATGCTGCAGAGCCTCAGCACACTCGCCAAGGTCGACGACGACATTGTGCTCTACCCGGGTCACCGATACTCGGTTGCGTCAAGTGCAACCATGGGTTCCGTCAAGCACTCCAACTACATCCTCCAACAAGTCCTCGGCGACTAGTCGGTTTGGGACGAGGTTTGGCGCTGCGATTGGTAATGCTTGATGGTGCGAGCCAAACCGTCGCGCAACGTGACCGTTGGCTCCCAGTTCAGGGCTCGGCGGGCGAGTTCGATGTCGGGGCATCGCAACTGCGGGTCGTCCGACGGTAGCGATCGGTATTCGATCATCGATGTCGAACCGGTCAGTTCCAGCACGAGATCGGCGAGTTGACGTACCGTCACTTCGTGCGGATTGCCGATGTTGACCGGCCCGGCGATGTCTCCGTCGAGCAGCGCCAGCAGACCGCCCACCTCGTCGTCGATGTAGCAAAAACTACGAGTTTGGGAACCAGCGCCGTACAACGTCAGTGGGAGTCCATCGAGTGCTTGATTGATCAGGTTCGTCACGACGCGGCCGTCGTCAGCCTGCATCCTGGGGCCGTAGGTGTTGAATATTCGAGCGATCCGAACCTCAACCCCATAGGTGCGGGCGTAGGCCATCGTCAGCGCTTCGGCGAAGCGTTTCGCCTCGTCGTAGACCGACCGTTCACCGATCGAATTGACGTTGCCCCAATACGACTCGGGTTGCGGATGGACGAGCGGATCGCCGTACACCTCGCTCGTCGACGCCAGGAAGAACCGCGACGAATCGCGGCGGGCGATCTCAAGCAACGCTCGTGTTCCGATGCTGCCGACGTCGAGCGTTTCAATCGGTCGAGCCAGATATGCCGGCGGCGATGCCGGGCTAGCGAGATTGATCACACGATCGAATCGCTCGTCAGCGAGCACTGTTCGAATCGCTCGATCCGTGACATCCATCAGAACGAATCGAAAGGCAGCGTTCCCTGCGTGGCGCTCGACGTGCTCGAGTACGCCCGTTGACAGGTCGTCGATGCACACGACACGATCACCACGTTCGAGAAGCCGATCGATCATATGAGAACCGATGAATCCGGCACCGCCGGCGACCAGCACGGTTCCCATCAGCGGCGTCCAACGCCGTCATACGTCATTCCGGCCAGCTTCACCGCTGCTGGATCCAGCAGGTTTCTGGTGTCGACAATTGCGTTCCCACCCATCCGCCCTGCAACGACATTCAAATCCAGGTCGGCGAACTCGGGCCATTCGGTGAGCACCACGACGACGTGGACGCCGTCGACCGCTGACAGTGCGTCGGTGTGCGGAACTAGGTCGCCGAGTCGCTGGGTCTGGACCCGATCGAGCCCGTCGGCGGTCGTCGGATCGTAGGTCGACACCACCGCGCCGAGCGCTCTGAGCCGCTTGATGATTCCCAAACTGGGCGACTCTCGCAAGTCGTCCGTTCCGGCCTTGAAGGTCAAACCCAAGGCTGCAACTCGCACGCCTTCGAGCGGTCGATCACCGACGAGGTCTTTGCCAGCCGCGTCGGCAACTTTCCGAATCATCCGATCACGCTGCTCATCGTTGACATCGATGACACCACGCATCATGGCGAAGTCGTAGCCATGTTGTCTGGCAATACTGACGAGGGCTCGTGAATCCTTGGGGAAACAACTCCCACCCCAGCCCGGTCCCGGACGCAGGAAGGCTCGCCCGATGCGAGTGTCGGATCCGATTCCCTCGACGACATCGTGTACATCGGCACCGACGGCTTCGCAGAGCGCCGCGACCGCATTGACGAACGAGATCTTCATCGCCAGAAAACCATTGGCGGCGTACTTGATTGTCTCGGCCGATGCGGCATCGGTGACCAAGACTTCCGTGTCGAGTGCCTCGTACAACTCGGCGACCCGATCGGCGGCGACCCGGTCATCGCAGCCGATCACAACCCGGTCAGGGTGGAGGAAGTCGTGTACCGCTGTGCCTTCACGGAGGAACTCAGGGTTCGACACGACTCGTACATCGTCGCGCCGGAGCACTCGCTCGACCACACGCGCAGAGCCGACCGGCACTGTCGACTTGTTTACGACGATCGCACCCGCTCGCAGCACAGGGCCGATCTCGGCGGCCGCGTGTTCGATGTACGACAGATCGGCGCTGCCATCGTCATCCTGCGGCGTTGGGACACATAGGAACACAACGTCGGAAACGACCGCCGCCTGCGCCGCACCGACGACAAACCGTAACTTGCCGGACTCCATCGCAGCGTGGACGATCTCGGTCAGCCCCTGCTCGACGATCGGGATCTGTCCAGCATTCAGGCGACCAATCTTTTCGGCGTCGATATCGGCGCATACCACCTCAAATCCGAGATGGGCAAAACATGCTCCAGTCGTCAAACCGACGTATCCGGTGCCGACAATGCCAAGCACCGGAGGTTTGGTTGTGAGATCGTCCGACATCGGACCGGACGCTACCGCGACAACTGGATGCACCGGCGGTTCACAGCCTCCATGACATGATTGACCGCCATGTTCGGGATGTTGTTCGGCGAGATCGGGATGATCGGTTTACCTGACCGGCCTGATACCTCGACGCTGAGCATTGCGGTTGCGTTCGCAGTGGCGGGTGGTGTCCTGCACGTGTGGGCAGAACGGTCCACCAGGTCCGAGGCACGCGCAAGCGACACCGATCGCCAGCCTGCGCCGCTGGACGTGACGGGGATCGAGCCGCCCGCCGTTGTTGCGTTGTTGACCAACGGCTTCGATGTTCCGATCAGCGCCATCACGGCGACCGCGCTCGACCTGGCCGCAAGACAATGGATCAGACTGGCAACCGTCGATGGCGAACTGGTTGTGGTCACCCCGGGGGCCGGGTCATCCGGCGATGTGCTGGAGGCATTCGAGCAACAGGTTCTCAATCACGTCGCTGCCCGCGCTTTCAACGGGGTCTCCTCGGCGGGCACATTGGCGCTCTCGCATCATCGTTTGGACTGGCGCTGGAGGCTGCGCTTCGCCCGCTCCGTCGCCCAGCAGTCAGCCAGTTTGGGACTCACACATCGGCGGTATAGCGGGCGGAAAATTGGACCGTCAGCGGCGTGTGCCGTCGGCGCCTTGATCGCAAGCGTGATGGCACTTCAGAACGGTACGGAAGTCGAACTTTCGGAATCATGGAAATCGCGGATCATCTGGCTGGCGGTCGTTCTGGGTGCAGCGATACTTGGCTGGCGCACGATCGAGCGGGCGATTGGAGCGGCGCAGTCACCGACCGACATCGGGGCTGAACGGTCAGCGCAATGGTTGGGGTATCGCAGAAGGCTTGCCGCCCGGATTCCGAACGATGCGACCGTGCTCGCCAACGCCTCTCAACAGGTCACGCTTGCCCACGCCGCCGTGATGGGAGTCGCCACGCACGTCCTCGATGAATTTCCGGTCGCGCCCGAGGATCATCGTTCGGCGTGGTCAGAGGCGGGCGAAGCACCGCATCTCGTTCGAGTTCACTACCCGATCCGCCCTGGATACGGGC
Source organism: Ilumatobacteraceae bacterium (assembly GCA_031390905.1). Lineage (GTDB taxonomy): Bacteria > Actinomycetota > Acidimicrobiia > Acidimicrobiales > Ilumatobacteraceae > Ilumatobacter. Next base: position 19,818 of record JANMTV010000324.1, read on the forward strand.
AACATCCCTGGAAGGTTGGATCGCTTGGTCTGGTCGTTCTCGTCATGGCCCGTTTGGTCCAACGCCTCTTCGATCGAGTCGCCGATGGTGAGGCACTTTCGTCCTGGTTGCAGAAGGCACCTGGTCAAATCGATCTGATCAAGACGATCGCCGAGACGCTCGCCGTGCTGTGTTGGATTCCGCTCGTTTGGTCGGTTTGGGCAGTCGTCGCCGGAGCAATCGATTCGGTCGCCACGCGCGAGCGGATCGGATTCGTGGTTCGAGTTCGACGACCTGCGGACGTGATCGGCTATGCATCAATTGTTCGACCATTCTCCGAACGCGACCGATTCTCGACGTATCTCGCGGTCGACGACGGAAAGCGTCGAGCGGTGACTGCCTGGCTCGCAAACGAACGAACCGCCGCCCCTCAAGGGGCCCAGGCCAGAGTTCGAGCGACTCCGTTACTCGGCTACGTCCGCTCGTCGGAACCGATCGGCACCGGAACCCGCACCACTCACCCGTAGCGCCAGTGCATACAGGCTCGTTGTCGCCGTCATGAACAGGGTCCGTCGATCGGAACCGCCGAACACCACGTTGGCGCACGGCTCGGGAAGGATGACGGTTCCGAGCAGGGTTCCATCAGAGTCGTAGCAGTAGACACCCTCGCCACCGCTCGTCCAGATCCGACCGTCTTGATCGAGTCTGAGTCCGTCGAACAAACCCTCCGGGCAGGTCGCCCACACGGCACCTCCGCCCACGACTTGGCCGTTACTCACGTCGTACCGTCGAATGTGTCGAGGGCCGTCGGTGACGTGGCTCCATCCCGTGTCGACGACATAAAGCAACGACTGATCCAGCGAGAACGCCAATCCATTCGGCCTGACCATGTCGCTGATCTCGGCCGTGACCGATCCCAGGAGTGGATCGACCCGGTACACGTTGCTTGAACCGATCTCACTTTCAGCTGGATATCCCTCGACGTCGCTGTCGATTCCGTATGTCGGATCGGTGAACCACACTGCCCCGTCAGAGGCCACGACGACGTCGTTCGGGCTGTTGAGTCGCTTGCCGTCAAACCGATCTGCAATCACGGTTCGCGACCCGTCGAACTCGAACCGGACTACGGATCGAGTGCCGTGTTCACACGCCAACACCCGACCATCGAGATCAAGCGTGTGCCCGTTGCAGTAATTGGCTGGTTGGTCGATCACGGTGACCGATCCGTCGGATGGCAGATAGCGCAGCCGCCGGTTTTGGCGAACGTCACTCCACCACAGTTCGTCACGTGTTGCCAGGTAGACCGGTCCCTCCGCCCAGGTGCAATCGTGAGCGAGATGACGCAACATCGCTTGCGGTTCGATCAACGAAGCAAAGCGGCTGTCGTGAATTTGATAGGTGGCAAGAGTCGGCTGGCGAACGGACACGGTTGTCATTGTGGTCTACTTGACCCGTCATGTGACGACCATTGTGAACTCAAGTCAGGTTTCGTCCAAACTGTCCGGATATGACGCCGGACTCCCGTCAAACGATTGTCACGCTCGATCTCGAAGGCGTCCTCGTCCCAGAGATCTGGATCGCAGTCGCTGAACGGACTGGCATCGAGGCACTGCTACGAACCACGCGCGACGAGCCCGACTACGACGTGTTGATGACAGGACGACTCCAAATCCTTGCCGAGCATCGACTGACGATGTCGTTGATCTCGGACGTGATCAGTGGGCTGGCACCGGTCGAAGGTGCCAAGCAGTTCCTCGATGATCTCCGAACTCGCACGCAGGTCGTGATTTTGTCCGACACATTCGAGCAGTTCGCCGCCCCGCTGATGAAACAACTTTCGATGCCGGTGATCTTCTGCCACCGGTTAGTCGTTCAGAACGACAGAATCGTCGACTACCGCCTGCGCCAGGCCGACCAGAAGCGGCACGCGGTCGATGCCTTCCACGCCCTCAACTATCGTGTCATCGCGGCTGGCGACTCCTACAACGACACCGCCATGTTGGCGGCCGCCGATCGTGGGATTCTGTTTCGCTCACCCGACAAGCTGCAAGTCGAATTCCCTCAGTTCCCGGCAGTCGACGACTTCAGTGATTTGCGCCAGTTGATCCTCGAAGCGCTCTGAGAAGACATCTGACCACAAAACTCGTTCGATCCTGTCGACTCGGCGTCTGGCCACAATCCGCTGGCAGACTGAGAAGATGTCGGCTCCGGTGCACAGCGAAGCATTCTTCACAACATCTGACGGCTTGAGCCTGTACCGCCAACGCTGGCTTCCTGAAGGTGAGCCGCGCGCCATCGTCGCCGTATTACACGGACTGGGCGAGCATTCTGGGCGGTATGCCCACGTTGCGGCGGCGCTCGTTGACGCTGGTTACGCAGTGCATGCGCTTGACCACCGAGGACACGGCAAGTCCGATGGGAAGCGGGCGTATCTCAAGTCGTACGACGAGTTCATGCGCGATTTGGTGCAGTTCCGCGCGCTGATCGAGGCCGAACATCCCGGTAAGCCGTTGGTCGTGCTCGGGCACAGCATGGGCGGAAACCTCGCCGTCGGCCACGCCCTTGATCACCAATCCGGCCTCGCCGGGCTGGCGCTGAGCGGTCCGGCTCTCAAGGTCGGTGGCGACTTCTCCGCGATCCAGTTGAAGATCTTCGGCCTGATGGGAAAGCTGCTTCCCGGCGTTCGACCGCAGGCGTTGAGCGCCGAATCGATCAGCCGCGATCCAGCAGTGGTGGCTGCATACCGAAACGACCCGCTCGTCTTTACCGGGAAGATCACCGCCGGGCTCGGTGCCGCACTGATCGCCGCAATGGGCACGTTCCCTGATCGGTACATCGAGTTCCGGTTACCGCTATTGCTGATGCACGGCACCGCCGACAAGCTGACCAACATCGAGGGCACACGCCAACTCGAGTCGGCGGCAGTCAACGCAACCGTCACTGCACACTACTACGACGGACTTTTCCACGAAATCTTCAACGAGCCAGAGCAGCAGCAGGTGCTCGGTGACCTCGTCACCTGGCTTGACGCCAACTTGGAATGAGTCCCCCAAGCCAGCAATCACGGGATTTGCGGTCAGGGCTGATCGGGACAGCGATCGCCGTGTCTGCATGGGGGTTCTCCGGGGTCCTGATCAAGTCGATCGAGATGGGGGCCGTGCCGATCGCGTTCTGGCGGTTCTCGGTGTACTCCGTGATCCTCGCCGCCTGGACCCGATACCGCGGTGAGCGCGTCAATCTCACCGTGCTGCGCCTGTCAGCACCGGGAGGACTCTGTCTCAGCGCCGACGTACTGCTGTTCTTCACGGCGATCAAGCTCACGACCGTCGTGAACGCGACCACAATCGGTGCCATGCAGCCGCTAATCGTCGGCGTGTTCGCCGCCCGAATGTTCGGTGAGAAAGTCAGACGACCTGAGATCGTGGCCGCCCTCGTGGCGATTGTCGCTGTTGTCACGATCGTCATCGAGTCATCGGGCACGCCGAAATGGAACGGTTGGGGTGACCTGGCCGCATTCGGAACACTGTTTGCGTGGAGCGGATATTTCATCATGGCCAAGCGCGCCAAAAATCTCCTCACGCCGATGGAGTTCACGTTTGGTACGAGTGTCTGGACCGCGGGCGCAGCGCTGATCGCCGGGTTCGGATTCTCTCAGGACATGTCGGTGCCGAACGGTGAGAACTGGCTGTGGATCGCGGGTGTCATCGTCGTGGGTGGATTCCTCGGACACTCGATGATGAATTGGTCACTGGTTCGAGTTCCACTATGGCTTGGTTCTGCGCTCACGTTGCTGATCCCTGTGATCTCGTCAATTGCCGCCTGGATCTTCCTCGATGAGTCACTGTCGGCGATCCAGTTGGCGACGATGGTCGTTGTCGTGTTGGCCCTTGCGTACATCGTCATCAGCCAGCACGGATCGGAGCAGCGTCAGTTGGTCATTCGGAGCACGGCCGACCCTGCCGGTACGCTCGGACCGTGACCGAATCGAAGATCATTTACACTCACACGGACGAAGCGCCGGCGTTGGCGACCTACTCGCTGCTTCCGATCGTCGAGGCGTTTGCGAGCGCAGCCGGAGTTGCAGTTGAGACACGCGACATCTCGTTGGCCGGTCGCACTCTGGCACAGTTTCCAGACTTTCTCACCGCTGAACAGCGCGTTCACGATGATCTTGCAGAGCTTGGGGCGTTGACGCTGCGGCCCGAGGCGAACATCATCAAGTTGCCCAATGTGTCCGCCTCGATGCCACAGTTGCAAGCCGTCATAGCCGAACTGCAGGGCAATGGGTATGCGATCCCCGACTATCCGGACGACCCGGCCGACGAAGCCGAGAAGTTGATCCGAGCCCGCTACGACAAGGTCAAGGGGTCAGCCGTCAACCCTGTGTTGCGTGAGGGCAACTCCGACCGGCGGGCACCAAAGGCGGTTAAGGACTATGCCCGAAGTCACCCACACTCGATGGGTACGTGGTCGGCCGATTCCAAGACCCACGTCGCCACGATGGGCCACAGCGACTTCTACTCCAATGAGAAATCGGTCACGATGTCTGAAGCCGGCTCGCTGCGGATCGAACTCTGTTCGGCGGCTGGAGAGACCGTCGTTCTCAAGCCATCCGTGCCGGTGCTGGCGGGTGAGGTCGTTGATGGCACGTTCATGAGTAGACGAGCGCTGATCCGCTTCCTCGAGGAACAGATCGCTGACGCCAAGCAACAGGGTGTGCTGTTCTCGATACATCTCAAAGCAACCATGATGAAGGTGTCTGACCCGATCATCTTTGGTCATGCCGTTCAGGTGTTCTTCGCCGACGTGTTCGCAAAGCATGCTGACGTGCTTGACGCGATCGGTGCCGATCCGAACAACGGCTGGGGCAACATTGCAGCGGCTGTTGCGGCGCTTCCCGACGACCAACGCCAACCGGTCGAAGCCACGATCAATGCCGTCTACGAATCGCGTCCAGCGATTGCGATGGTTGATTCGGACAAAGGAATCACCAACCTGCACGTGCCGAGCGACATCATCGTTGATGCCTCGATGCCAGCGATGATCCGGACGTCGGGACAGATGTGGAACGCGGCAGGGAATCCACAGGATTGCAAGGCCGTGATCCCCGACTCCAGTTACGCCAGGATCTACGCCGCCGTGCTGGACGACTGTCGCGCCAAGGGTGCCTACGATCCGGCGACGATGGGGTCGGTACCCAACGTCGGTTTGATGGCGCAGGCCGCCGAGGAGTACGGCTCGCACGACAAGACGTTCGAGATCCCGGCCGACGGTACCGTTCGAGTCGTCGATCAGAACGGCTCCGTGGTGCTGTCGTTCGAGGTCGAACAGGGCGACATCTGGCGGATGTGCAACGTGCGCGACCTTCCGATCCAGGACTGGGTCAAGCTGGCTGTCACCCGCGCACGCGCCTCTGGCACCCCGGCGATCTTTTGGCTCGACGAGAAACGTGCTCATGACTCACAGCTGATCACCAAGGTCCGTCGCTACCTACGCGACCACAACACCGACGGCCTGCAGATCGAAATCATGTCGCCGAGTGATGCGACGATGTTCTCGGTTGGTCGCATCCGTCGGGGTCTCGACACGATCTCGGTCACCGGCAACGTGCTGCGCGACTACAACACAGACCTGTTCCCGATCCTCGAACTCGGAACCAGTGCCAAAATGCTGTCGATCGTGCCGTTGATGAACGGGGGCGGCATGTTCGAGACCGGAGCCGGTGGGTCGGCCCCGAAGCACGTCCAGCAGTTCGTCAAGGAGAACTACCTGCGCTGGGATTCGCTCGGTGAGTTCCTGGCATTGGCAGTGTCGTTCGAGCATCTGGCGACGCGAACTGGCAACACCAAGGCGCAAGTGCTGGCCGACACACTCGATGCGGCGACAGGACGGCTACTCAACGAGGGTCGTTCGCCCGCCAGACGAATGGGACAGATCGACAACCGCGGCAGCCACTGCTATCTCGCGGCGTACTGGGCGCAGTCGCTCGCCGACCAGACAACCGACCCCGAACTCGCAGCCAAGTTCGCGCCATTGGCGGTGCTACTGGCTGAGAACGAGGCAGCAATACATGCCGAACTGATGGCCGACCAAGGTCACCCGAACGACATCGGCGGGTACTACCAACCGGACCCTCGGTTGGCATCTGCCGCAATGCGCCCGAGCGCGATCTTCAACGCCGCACTGTCCACTCTTTAGCCTTTACGAGTGCAGGAGTCATGCAACCCCGAATCCTGGTGACTGGGCGGATTCCCGAAGCCGGGCTTGTCGCCCTCAGACACGTTGGCGAGGTCTGGGCGTGGGACGCTGACACGCCGATCCCGGTTGACGTCCGCGATCAACAACTCGCATCGGCCGATGCCGTTGTCACGCTGCTGACCGATCGGGTCGACGACCGATTCCTCGACGGCGCGCAGGATTTGAAGGTTGTCGCCAACGTCGCGGTGGGTTACAACAACATCGACGTGGCAGCCTGCATGCGTCGTGGCGTGATCGTCACCAACACACCCGGCGTCCTCACGGACGCCACGGCCGATATCGCCATGTCATTGATTCTGATGACGACCCGCCGCCTGTGCGAAGGCGAGCGGTTGATCCGCTCAGGCGAGCCGTGGAAGTGGGGGATGTTCATGATGCTCGGCACCGGGATCCAGGGGCGGCAACTCGGGATCATCGGAATGGGCGGGATCGGCGAAGCACTTGCCGCACGGGCCCGCGTGTTCGGAATGCACGTCGTGTATCACAATCGGTCAGCCGTCGACCCCGCCGCAGAAACCCGGCTGCATGCGCGCAGGCTGACGCTCGACGAGTTGCTGGCCACCAGCGACGTCGTGTCGATCCACTGCCCGTACAACGATGCGACCCATCATCTGATCGACGCAGATGCGCTCGCCAGTATGCGCCCCGAGGCATACCTGATCAACACTGCTCGTGGTCCGATCGTCGACGAGTCGGCACTGGTTGACGCACTCCGAGCCGGCACGATCGCCGGGGCCGGGCTCGACGTATTCGAACACGAGCCGACCGTGCACCCTGGCTTGATCGGACTCGACAACGTCGTACTGATCCCACATCTTGGGTCGGCGACGATCGAGACACGTTCGGCAATGGCCACGCTCGCTGCCCGCAACGTTGCCGAAGTGCTCGCCGGTCGCCCGCCGCTCACTCCCGTCTCATGACGGAGCGTGTCGTCTAGCGGACTGCTGCGAGGCGTACTCGACTCATGGTGCGGACCTGTGAGTGTTTGATCGCCTCGACCAAGTTCGACCACGCGTGCGCTGCCGTCGAACCCTCGGCAGAGGCGGAGACAATCTCGCCGTCGTAACGCTCGGCCTCGGCGATCCAGATCGGTTCGACCCGAACCAGCTTTCCGTCACGTCCGCGAACATGGTTCTCGCGATAGTCGAGCATGGTGCGCCACCCGGTTCGTTCAAGCTCGCGGCGGTCAGCAGGTTCCAGAACGGCACCGTGCTGGCGGACGCGATCGTTTGGGCTACGCAGACTCGACATCGTTCCATTGTGAACCATGAGGCCTGTGGATCGTCAGCCCCAATAACATGTGGATTTCCTGGGGATTATGGGCTTCAGGCTGTGGGTTCGGCGATCAACACCGGAATAACGCGTTCAGTTTTCGACTGGTACTCGGCGTACGGAGGGAAAACGCCGACGCTGCGCTCCCACCACACAGCCTTCTCATCACCGCTGATCTCACGTACCACGAAGTCGGCCGGTTCGGCACCGTCTTGAATCGTCACGTTCGGAGCGGCGAGCAGATTTGCGTACCACTCGGGGTTGGTCGGTGCGCCGCCCCGAGACGCCACGATTGCGTAGCAGCCGTCATGTTCGACCCGCATCAGCGCGATCTTGCGAACCTTGCCGGACTTGCGGCCATGCATCGTCACGACGATCACCGGAATTCCCGTCTCGCGCAACGTGTTCGCTCTCGTCCCACCGCTCGCTTCGTATTCGGCGACCTGATCTCTGACCCACTCCAACGAACTCGGCTCGTACTCACCCTCAATCGTCATGGCACAGAGCCTACGAGATGCGATGCTGTCGATCATGAGCTACAACGCTGCACCCGATGGATGGTGGAAACGGTTCGTCAGCGCGCTGCCGGCGCGAACCGGCAAGCTGGCGATCACTCGCATAGACGGATCGCCACACGTCGCACCTGTGTGGGTTGACCTCGACGGCGACGAACTCATATTCATGACGAGCGCCGACACGATCAAAGGCAAGTCGATTCTTCGCGACGGGCGGGTGGCGGTTTGTTTCGACGACGAGCGACCGCCGTTTTCATTTGCCACCGTGACCGGCACAGCCTCCACAACCACCGACCCAGTTGAGTTGCTGTATTGGGGAACCCGGATCGCAGGCCGCTACATGGGTGCCGATCTCGCCGAACAGTACGGACTTCGCAACGCGGTACCCCCCGAGATGGTCGTCCGCGTTCGAATCACACACATCGCCGCCAAGGTTGGTGTCGCCGACTGACACCGGTGGCCGATCCCGTCCCCGCTAGCTTCGACGTCATGTTGATTGTCGCCGGCGAAATCAGGACCACCAGCGAAGATGGCCGAGCGCTGTTTCTCGCCGCCGTACAACCGTTGGTCACGGCAACGCTCGAAGAAGCGGGCTGCCAGACCTACGCCTTCTCACCTGATCCGAACGACGCATGCTTGATTCGACTGTACGAGTTATGGGATCGCGAGGAATCGCTCGCCGATCACCTTGATTCGGCTCACATCGCCACGTGGCGAACCGTGCAGGATACGTTGCCGATCGATGGTGCATCGATCAACAAATACACGATCAGCTATGTTGTTTCGCTTGGTTGACCGGTGGTGTTCATGAATCCGGCTGGGGTGCGTTGCATGTTAATGCGTGGTGGTACGTCGAAGGGCGCCTACTTCCTCGCTGACGATCTGCCGACCGATCCGAACGACAGGGACGATCTGTTGATGCGAATACTGGGCACGCCGGACGCACGCCAGATCGACGGCGTCGGCGGCGCTCACCCACTCACCAGCAAGGTCGCGGTCATTTCGCGCTCGAGCGCGCCCACCGCCGATGTCGACTATCTATTCCTCCAGGTCGTGGTCGAGCAGCCTTTGGTCAGCGACAGCCAGAACTGCGGCAACATTCTCGCGGGTGTCGGACCCTGGGCCATCGAAAACGGTCTGGTGCCGGTCGCGGGACCCTCGACACCCGTGCGCATCCACATGGTGAATACCGGCAGTCTGGCAATTGCCCACGTGCGCACGTCGCAAGTCGGCGTGGAGTACGAGGGTGAAGCGCGCATCGATGGCGTGCCCGGCACGGCGGCGCCGATCGACCTCGAGTTTCTCGATGTCGCGGGTTCGAGTTGCGGCGCGTTGCTGCCGACCGGCGCCGTGTCGGATCAGTTCGACGGGATCGAGCTCACCTGCATCGACAATGGCATGCCCGTCATCATCTTGCGCGGCGCGGATTTGGGGCTGACGGGCGCAGAGTCGCCGGCGCAGCTCGAAGCCAACACCACACTCGCAGCGAAGGTCGAGCAC
>JANMTV010000368.1:0-2979 GCA_031390905.1 Ilumatobacteraceae bacterium
CCGACAACGGCGCAGGTGCCGAGTACCCGGAGCACGCTGAGCTTGTACCGGAACACGAGGCCGAACGCGAGCGCGGTCACGAACACCGCTCGCGGGCTGAGTGTGGACCAGACCGGACCGGTGAGGTGGACGGGTCCCCAGTCGTGTTGTTGTGTGTCGGCGAACAGGGTGTGGATGGAGAAGTAGATGGACAGGTTGGCGATCACGCCGACGACGGCTGCGGTGATGCCGGCGAGTGCTGCTGTCAGCTTCTGGTTGTGGCGCAGTCCTTCGATGTGGGGGGCGCCGAGGAACACGAATAGAAAGCATGGGACGAAGGTGACCCACACGACCAGAGTTGCGCCGACGACGCCGGCGACCCACGGGTTGAGGTCACCCGGGTTGCGGTAGGCGCCGAGGAATCCGACGAACTGGACGACCATGATCAGCGGACCGGGTGTCGTTTCGGCGAGGGCAAGGCCGTTGACCATTTCGCCGGGGAGCAGCCAGTGATAGACGTTTACCGCTCGTTGGGCGACGAACGACAGCACTGCGTATGCGCCGCCGAAGGTGACGACTGCTGTACCGGAGAAGAACAATCCTTGTTCGACGAAGACGTGTGAACGTCCGAAGAACACGGCTGCCGCGACGACGGGTGTCGCCCACAGGATCCCGCCGACAGCGATGATCTTGACCGCGCGGGCCAGTGATGGTCGTTCACCGTGGAGTGCGTCGTCGGCGATCAGCGGTGGCGGGTTGTCGCGGCCTGCCGCAGTGGGCTTTGCTGCAAAGAGTTCTGCGCGGACGCGGCTTGCGGTGTAGCCGATGGCGGTTGCGGCGGCGATGACGATCGGGAAGGCGAGTTCGAACACAAACAGCGCGATGAACGCTCCGATCGCGATGCCGATCAGGACTCGGTTCTTGAGTGCGCGTTTGCCAATCCGCCACACGGCTTGGGACACGATCGCCAGCACTGCGGGTGCGAGTCCGGCAAAGATCGCGGTGACCGCGGTCGTGGCGCCCCATTGGGCGTACGTAGCAGAGAGGGCCATGAGCGCGATGTAACCGGGCAGAACGAAGAGTGCACCAGCGACGAGACCGCCGAGCGTGCCGTTGAGGAGCCAGCCCAGGTAGATCGCCAACTGCTGCGCCTCAGGCCCGGGAAGCAGCGTGCAGTACGACAATGCGTGGAGGAACCGCTCCTCGCCGATCCAACGGCGCTCGTCGACGAGCTCGCGATGCATCACCGCGATCTGGCCGGCAGGCCCGCCGAAGGTTCGCAACGAGATCGCGAACCACGCCTTGGTGGCGACGCGGAATGGGACGACGTCGCGGGTCTGCGAGATGGACGCTTCGGGTTGGGTCATCGGGTGTCGCGTTGGCACCAGGCGTACAACGCGTCGTAGACGAACGAGGCTCGCTCGAGCAGGCGATGATCGTCAGCTTCGACGTCGAGGCCGCCGATACCGATCAGCAGCAGGCCGAGCCCGGCGGGGTCAGTGTTGATGTCTTCGTCGATGTCTGCGGCGTGCACGATCCGGGCGAGTCGAACGAGTGCCGGGTCGATCGACAGGTTGTAGTGATCGATCAGGGTCTCGAAGCTGCACATGCTGCCGACGTGGGTGTAGGTCGCACCAGCGGCGTCGAAGCTGTAGCCGCCTTGGCGATCGGCAACGGCGAGCACGTCCGCGTTTGGTACGTAGATGATCTCGGCGTCTGGGTCGATGAACCGGCGGATCAACCATGGGCAGGCGATCCGGTCGGTCTTTGGCCGTTCACGCGTCACCCACTTCATGGCTGGCAACGGGATCGGGTTGATGCGATCATGCTGGATCCCTTCCGAGGAGCAGGGCGCGTCGGCGATGCTCGAACAACCCGTCGAAAATCGCTACGCCGATGTCAACGGCTTCGTCATCAGTGCGGACCATCGACAGACCGCGGCAGATGAGGTCGAGCCCGGGTGCCTCGATGGCGTCGTAGCGGTCATCGGCGAGATCTGCCTCATGCACAATCCTCGCGACGTCCCACAGCACCGGGTCGTCGAGTTGGTAGCGGCGAAGGATCGTCTCGAACGAGCAATCACCGTCGTGATGCGACAGGTCGACGCCGCGCAAGTCGAACCCGGTCGCGTCCGACGGAACCTCTTCCGGGTCGTTGACGAACGTGAACACTGCGGCGGGATCGATGAACCGGCGGATCAGCCACGCGCACCCGATCCGGTCAACGTGACAGCCCGCTCGCGTTGCCCACTTCACGCCGCTGCCTCCACCGCCGCACCGAGCATTCTCACCGCTCGCCGCGCAGCCTCGCGTTCTGGAGGAGGGAAATGATCACGCAAACCAATCCTGTGCAGTTCGCGACGTAACCGTGCCAGCGTCCGTCGGCGCTCCGCCTCGTCGCCGCCCGCCGCTTCCTCGGCCGCAGCGAGAACCGCTTTGTAGTCGTCGGCCACAGCAGCGGCCATTTCGGAGGCGAGGTTTCGTTGCTGGACGGCGCTCCCAGGTCGTCCCAACCAGACCGTAGCGGTGCCACCGGCCTCGATCACTTCGTCGGCGATCCACTCCAACTGCTCCCGGGTCCGTGCATCCGCAGGCAACCCAACCAACCCGTCGAGCAACTGTGCCACGCCAAGTCGCTTCAACTTGCGCCACACCGTGATACGCGGCGTTGACGGCTCACGCGGCAACCGGTATGCCAGCAACACCCACTCGAACAGTTCAGCCACCAAGCGACCATAACCGGGCAATGCATTGATATGCAACCATGGTTACATATCTCCGTCACAACGGGAGAGACCAATTCCGATCTTGTTACAGTGAAACTGGCAGCTGACGGCACAGTCTGCCTATACACGCTGGCACGTGCTCACCTTCTGGCCGACGTTGCCGGCTATCTGACCGATCAACCCATCGATGGCCAAGCGCTCAGGTTCAATGCCCCGATGCCGAGCGATTTGGCCGCGGCCTGGGTGCAGGCCTGAGCCCGGGCTGCAGCGCGGGG
>JANMTV010000369.1:0-3793 GCA_031390905.1 Ilumatobacteraceae bacterium
TTTCAAGCAGGCGCTTGCTCTTGTTGCTACAGCGGCATCCGATCGAGGTGGTCGGTTGCTCCCAACATGAACAGCGTTAGTCCAGCCACAACTGAGATGGCGTGAGGAAGGGCAACATGTGGATACCTGACGGTGCGAGTGAGTTTCCACAGTCGACCGAGCCTCGTTCGCGGAGTCGTGGGAACGTACCGTTCGGGCTTGTTCAGATCGAAACCATGCGATCGTCGGGAACCATGTTCTTGGGGCGCAATCGTCCAGCTCCAGTCGATGAGGGGTGATGACAGTTTCTCCGACTCCGATGAGATTCCGAATTGGCCGTAGCAGATCACTTCGATAGCTCGCATCCGCGGATAGAAACGCATCTGATGAACCTTTTCGATGGCCTCAACCGTCCAGAACGCGATTCCGCCCATCGCGGCGACAAGGAAAAGACCGTAGTGGCGCTGCTGGAACGCCACCCCGAGCGTGGCCAGACCCACGGTTACTCCCCAACCCTTGATGGTCAAGAGCCGCTGATCAAAAGCGCCAACCAGTTCCGACAGCTTGTAGTACTCGACGTGCAGGTCGTCGTGAAAACGTGCGAGTTCGACCACTGAGCCGGCCCTGCTGAGATGATCATCTTCACCCTCTTGTGAGTCCCTCACTCCGCAAGCTCTAGCAGGTCAGTGATGAAGCCGCAATGCAGACCTCGCGCACATAGTCGTGGATGCGGGCGGCATAGTGTGTGGGCGAGCGAACGTCCGACTTCTTGGTGCTGCGCCTACGCGACGTCTCCGGTGTGAACCAGCAGGTCCTCCCACGGTGGCGTGTTGAATACCATGTTTGTGGATGCCCTTGCGCTCTTTGTGGTGGATGAGCGCTGTCCGCGTGAAACCTTTGGGACGAATCGTTTGCGTCGCGCTGTGAAGCCGCGGCTCAATCGGTGCTGGTTTGCAGTGCGAAGGATTCGGGGCGTACGACGTTGTACGTCGCCTGCCAGGTGGCCTCGTCGACGAACCTCACCGACCGAGCGAGATCGAGCGCCTCCGTCGGCGTCGCCGCGATCGTTGTCGCCCATGTGGCCGGTGCAACCCGCCAGATAACTATCCCAACGGTCCTTGCCGGCGGCTCGCTTGCCCATCCGGAGGTGCCGTTCACGTCGACCTGATGAAACGACGATGGGGTGGCTTGCCTCAGTAGGTCCGACAGCCGGCCGACCGTCACTTGGCCGAACGAATCGGTGGCCTCCGACCCGAACGTGAGGTTGACGATGGGTGAACGGGTCGGATACGTGGCGGGTTCGACGATCACCTCGTAGCCGACGGGCAGTGGAGTGAGGGAGAACGACACGCCGCCGTCGGGTGGCAGCGTCACGCCGGTGACCGGGATTCCCCCTGTTGCGGCGACGAAGGTCTCGGGGTCCGCCCCAGTGATCACGGTGTCGGTCTCCCCGCGGAGCACCAGCGTCCACTGGCCGGTCCCGACGTAGTGGCGTTCATAGGTGGTACCGGCGATCACGACCTGGTCCCCGGCCAAGTCGAACGCGATCTCGTCGGCGTCGGCGTAGACGCTGACCGCCATTGGGTCGACGAGTCGACCCGACTCGATTCGCCCGATGATGGCGCGACCTGCCTGCGTGCTCGCGAAGATGAAAAAGCCGGAGTATGCAGCCGTCGCCTGGGCTTGACGCGGATCGTCGGCAGCGAGGGTCGGGAACACCTCTGGGAGCAGTGGATTGATGCCGAGATCGGCCGGGAGCGGTGTGGTGACCGCGGCGGTAGAAGCCGGCGGAGGCACTGTCGCGGGCGCTTCGTCTTCGGCAGTGGAGCGCGAGATCAGCGCCAGCCCTACGACCATGATGGCGACCGTCACGGCTGCGATCGCGACGGTCGGCGTCCACGACCTCGATGGAACTGTCGCGCTCGGGGTGAGTGTCGACCCGACGTCGATGCGGTAGTCAACTGTGGTGCTTTCGGCGCGGGCGGTGAAGGCCCCCCGCAGTCGCTCGTCGAGATCGTTCATGACAGCTCCTCTCTCAGGATTCTCAGCGCTCGTGACGCCAGCGATTTGACGGTTCCCGGCCGGCATCCGACGAGTTCGGCGATCTCGGACTCGGGCAGGTCGAGCCAGTACCGGGCGACGAGGACCGCTCGCTGGCGGAACGGGAGATGATCGACCAGCGCCAGTAACTCCTCGTGACCGTCGACGTCGTCAGCGGCGTCGGAGTCGGCCGTCGCAAACCGTTGTTCGCGAGCGCTCCGGCGCCGGTCCGATCGGCTCCAGTTCCGGCTCAGATTCACCGTGACGACACGAAGGTAAGCGCCCGGATTCTCGAGTGACGACCATCGATCGCGCACTTTCAGGAACGCTTCGTGTGCGATGTCGTCGGCGGCGACGTTCGATCCGGTCAGGAGATGTGCGAGTCGGACGAGTCCGTCCAGCTCATTGCGGTAAAGGCGTTCGAAGTCGTCGTCCACTGATACCCCTGTCTCGACGCTGAACACTCTCACACCTCCACGACACCGCCGCGGCGCTATCGGGTTCCATTGAACCCGAACGTCTCGGTCTCGCCATCTGCTCGCGACGGCAGAATCGCCTGAACGGAGTGTGACGGCCGTCCCGTCGATCCAGCGGAGCTGACCATGCAACCACTGACTAATCGCAGTCGCCAAAGCATCAAGCGGTACTCGACTTCCGGCGCTCCGCTGTGCCTGACGGTGACCTCGAGATAGCACGTAACGCGCGGCTGCCAATCGGCGGTACCGGACGCTGGTCCACGCGATACTCGGACGCTGTATTCGGACTCCAGCGACGGGTGCCGTATCAGGCATTCTGGTGCGGTGGCTGTGTCCTCGAATCCGATCGTGCGCGAGCGACTATCGTCGGCCCGTCGATATGCGCGGTTCAAGCGCGGCTCATTCGATGCACTCGATTTGAGCGTTCTCCAACTCAACCAACTGTGGCTCGACCGCTGCACGTTCAGTGGGACCGATCTGCGCCACGCGACCCTCGATCGCTGCTATTTCAAGTTCTGCGATTTCAGCCATGCCAACCTTCGCGGAGCCTCGGTTCGCTTCGCCAGGTTCGCTGCCTGCGTTCTTCAGGGGGCCGACCTCCGGGACTGCGACCTCACCGGTGCAGAGTTCGGCCCTGTCAACACCGGCAGCGACAACGCCTTCACCAACGTCGGCGGCGTCCTCTGGACCGACGACGGCCTCGGCCAGGCAACGTTCGATCAGGTCGTCGGCGTTCCCGACTGACCGCCCGGCCCGGCGCTCGGACAGCGTCGATAACCCGGCGTTATCCGCGACTCGGACGACCTCGGGTGGTCCGGGACTATCGGATCGTGGGACCGGTTACACGGGCGCGGGTTCCGACGGACCGGTGTCGGCGTCGGCCTTTGCAAGGGCCCAGACAACGGGCGTGTACTCCGCCGCCAGGAACGTGAGGGCCGCACGAATAGCGGCGTCGCTAGACAGATCGGCCGCCCTCAGGATCGCCAATTTCGCTTCGTCGCGCTCGCTTGGCCAGAACACGATGGGTCGTTCCACAGTCCGATGGTTTACCCAACCTGTGGGGCCCCAGCGAGCGGTTGCCTCGATCGTGTGGGTGTGATTCCCGACGTCCAGAATCGCCAGCGTGTCGTGTGCGTCTCGATCCAACAGAAAACTTGACATATTTCTAACGTACGTATGTTGCAATGGGTTCGGATGTTCGATATGTTTGCTGTCAACGAATCAATCTTGGGGAGG
The DNA here is from genome assembly GCA_031390905.1 of Ilumatobacteraceae bacterium. Taxonomy (GTDB): domain Bacteria; phylum Actinomycetota; class Acidimicrobiia; order Acidimicrobiales; family Ilumatobacteraceae; genus Ilumatobacter. Next base: position 3,732 of record JANMTV010000369.1, read on the forward strand.
TGCACGATGGATGACAACGGAGTTCGTAACACACTTGATGTGTTGTTGGCTGGTGATCCTGA
>JANMTV010000379.1:0-4319 GCA_031390905.1 Ilumatobacteraceae bacterium
TCAATCCCGGCATCGTGCCCGTCGGCCTGTTCTGGGGCTTCGCGCTCGGTGCTGTCGTTGGCGTGGCGATGATGGCCGCTAGCAAGGCAGGCCGCAAGACGGCGCTGCCGTTCGGGCCGTTCCTGGCGGCCGGCACCGTGACCGCCGTGTTCGCCGGCCAATGGTTTGTCGATCTGATTTGGCACGCTTGATCAAGCACCTTGGTCCTGGACGCCACCGAGCACGCCGTACATGGCGGACACGAGAGCGATTGCCACGAACCCGACGATGACACCGACGAACAGGATCATGACCGGCTCGAACAGGGTCGTGAAGGTCTTGATCCGGTACTCGAGCTCGCGGTTGAAGTATTCGGCGGCCACCTCGAGTTGCTGGTCGAGCGTTCCTGTCTCCTCGCCAACCTTGAACATCTGTCGGGCGGCACCAGGGAACAGTTCGGTTTCGATCAGCGGCACAGCGAACCCAGCACCCTCCAACATCTGCTGGCGGGCGATATCGAGTTGCTCTCGGTAGACGATGTTGGACACAGCCTCGATCGTGGTCTCCATCGCAGAGGGAACGGCAACACCCGCTCTGAGCATCGTGTGCAGCACACTGCAGAATCGTTCCAGAATCGCGTACTCGACGATTCCGCCGATGATCGGGATCTTGAGCGACATCCGCTGCCAAATTTCCTTGCCCGTCGGGTGCATCGTGAGGAATGCCATCGTGGCGAAGAACAACAGAAACGCAATCGCCGTTATGTACCACAGGTCGGTAAAGAACCGCGAGATGAACAACATCATTCGGGTCGGAAGCGGCAGCTCGGCACCCAGTTCCTCGAACAGCGGTTTGAACTGCGGCAGCACGTAACCGGCGAGGATCATGACCGTGCCCATCGCTAGGGCCATGACGACCATGGGGTAGGCCAGCGCACCGATCACCTTGGCACGCGTTTCAATTTCACGTTCAAGATAGCGGGCCAGCGAGTCAAGCGACGAGTCGAGACGACCGGTCAATTCAGCGGCCTGCAGGATACCGATGTAATAGTTCGGGAAGACCTGCGGGTACTGGGCCGCCGAGGCAGAAAACAGGCCACCGTTGCGCAAGTCATCGACCATGTTGGTCAAAGCCCGCCGCAACGCAACGTCGGTCGTCTCGTCACCGATCACGGTCAACGCGTCAGTAATCGGAATACCCGCCTTGACGAACACCGCCAACTGGCGGGTGAAGTTCATCAAGTTCTTCTTCTTGGCCTTTTCCTTCGTGAGTTCGAAATCGAACATCCCGCGGGACTCTTCGATCTTGATCGGGAACAGGTTCTGTTCGACCAGGAATGTGCGCGCCGTACCGATCGTGTCAGCCTTGGTGACACCCTCGATCTCGGCGCCCGTTGCGTCGATCGCAGAGTAAGCGAATTTGGCCATGAAATGCTCCGAACGTTCTACGTCAGCTAGCGAACAAAGTCTTGACGACTTCAGGAATGGTGGTCACGTCGTCTTCGACGAGTTGCATGGCTTCACGCAACATCGTGCGCATACCTTGCGCAACAGCCAGACGGCGAAGTTCTTCGGTGGTGGCCCAGCCGACAATCAATCGGCGCAGCTCAGGGGTGATCCGCAGCAACTCGTAGACACCGATACGCCCGTAGTACCCGGTGTCGGAGCAGTAGCTGCAGCCCTTGCCTTTGAAGAAGTGGAGCTTGTCGGAGCCACCGCTGTGCTGGCGGTACACGGCCAACTCGTCGGCCGTCGGCTGATACTCCTCTTTGCAGTTGTCGCAGATTCGGCGCAACAGACGTTGCGACACCACGGCCACGACTGCGGATGCGACGAGGAACGCCTCGATCCCCATATCGAGCAGACGGTGAACGGCGGCCACGCTGTCGTTACCGTGCAACGACGAGAGCACGAAGTGACCCGTGAGCGCCGACTGGACAGCGATACGAGCGGTGTCGGCATCTCGAACCTCACCAACGAGAATCACGTCAGGGTCCTGCCGCAGCAGAGCCTTGAGGCCAGTGGCAAACGTCAGCCCGGCCCGCTCGTTGGTCTGAACCTGGTTGATCCCCGGAAAGATGTATTCGACAGGGTCTTCGATCGTGGTGACGTTCTTGCCAGTCTCGTTGATCTCCTGCAGGGTGGCGTACAGGGTCGTGGTCTTACCGGCACCAGTTGGGCCTGCACAGATCACCATCCCGAACGGGGCATGCACGATCTTGGAGTACTGGTTGTAGGTCTCGCGCGGCATCCCGAGCTCGTTGAGGCCGACCATCGACTTACTCTTGTCGAGCAGTCGCATCACGACCTTCTCACCGAACACGGTGGCGACTGTCGACACACGCACGTCGAGTGGGCGACCGTCAACGGTCGTCGAGAACTGCCCGTCTTGAGGTGCACGCTTCTCGACGATGTTCATCGACGACATGATCTTCAGACGAGACACGAGCGGGTTATGCGCCGTCGTTGGCAGCATCACCGCCTGCACCAACTGACCGTCGATGCGGTACCTGACGCGAACACCCTTGTCGAGCGGCTCGATGTGAATGTCGGATGCGCGGTCACGCAGCGCCTGACCAACGATTCGCGACACGAGCTGAACGACTGGTGCCTGGTCATCAAGGCTGACCTCGTTGGCAGCCTCCTCGCCGGCATTCAGGACGAGTTCGCTCTCCTGGAAGGTGGCAACGATCCGGCCGATATCGGCATCGGAGCGCCACATCTGCTCGGTGTACGACGACACCGTCTTCGGGTCGGTCGCATACCATTCGAACTTCTTGCCAGCCTCGGCCTCGGCCGCATCGCGCAGCTTCTTCGAACCCGCGGCACCCCAGACGATGATCCGCCCGCCCTCTTCCGCGACTGGGATGAACTTGTACTTTCGGGCGACCTTCTCGTCGACCTGCGAGGCAATTTCCTTGTTGACGTCGATCGATTTCGGATCGGCAATCGGCAGGCCACAGGCCCGGCCCAACGCCTGGGCGTACTCGACGCGCCCGGCTCCGTACTTCGTCAGGGCCATCTGCCCGTATTCCCACAAATCGCCGTTGGCGTCGTTCAGCGAGGCGACCAACAGCTCAGCGTTGAGCTGCCCGGCCTCGACCAACAGTTGCGCAAGCGCGACACACTCCTCGACGCTCTGGCCAATCCGGTCGGCAACCGGAACATACGGCTGCGAACTCTCGTGCGACCGCTTGTCATCTTTGCCCTTACGAAGCGCCATGGCTCAACACCTAGATTCCTTCTCCGAGATTGCCCGTCGCTTCAGCACCACTATTGACATCGGCACGAAGACGCGGTTCCTTCAGTACGAACTTGTCGGGGTCGAGTTCGATCAACGCCCGTTCGATCTCCTCAAGACGGTCGAGCTGCACCGCAGTCGACACATCCATCGTGGCGTCGACCAACTGGGTCTCGACGTCAGTCACACGAATCGCCAACTGGTCAGACCGGTCGTTGACCAGTTTCTCGAACCGTTCCATCTCGATCCGGACGAGCATCGCCTCACCGGCCGCAGTCGACATCTTGGCCTTGAGATCCTCGAGCGCGTCTTGATCGACACCCTTGACCTTGTCCTCGACAACTTCCATCCGGCGTTCAGACGCCAACAACCGGTCATCTTGCGAGGCAATCCGGTCGTTGAGCACGATCATCGTCTCGTCGATCCCTGCACTCACCCGACCGACGTGAACATCGATGTCGGCGATCTTCTGCCCGGCCTCTTCCTTCATCCGGCTTTCGGCGGCCAGCAACCGATTGTTGAAACGATCCTCTGAATCGTTGATCCGCTGCGACACCGACTGCGACATCTCGTTCTGGAAACGACGTGACGACGAGTCATTCTCCTCGACGAGTTTCTTGATGCCGTCGATCTGAGCAGCCACATCAGCCTTGAGTAGCTCGCCCTGTTCCTCCTGACGCGCCTCGATCGTTTGCGAGACGTCATTGAAGTAGGTCACCATTCGGGCGGCCTGCTCGTCGAACTTGCGCAGGTTGGAATCAAGACCCTCGACACGCAGTGACAATGCGTCCTGATCTTCCTTGATATCGATGAGGATCGGTCGGATCGCCCCCTGCACAAGACCTTCCAAGCCCGACGTCATGTCGTCAAGTCGGCGACTCTGGCGCGACTCGGACTCGACGAGCCGTTGTTCGAACGCCGCCCGCGCCTGCTGCACCTGTTGATCTGATCGCGTAGTGGACTGCTCGTCGGCGGCACTCAGGAGGCGGATTTGTTCGGCGAACTCGGTGCGCATCAGCGCCCGCTCACGGAGAGTTTCCGCACGAAGACGATCGACCTCGGCCACGACCGCAGACGCGTGCCGTTCGAGCTCGGCCTGC
>JANMTV010000392.1:0-17524 GCA_031390905.1 Ilumatobacteraceae bacterium
CCCTGACAAGAAAGTCAAGCTGACGCTCACGTATCCCGCGTCGACCGGTCGAAACTTCGACGAGATCCTGCGCGTGATCGACTCGCTGCAACTCACTGCCTACTCGAAGGTCGCCACCCCGGCGAACTGGAAGGACGGCGACGACGTGATCATCGTTCCCGCCGTCTCGGATGAGGACGCCAAGGAGCTGTTCCCCAACGGCTGGACCGAGATCAAGCCGTACCTGCGAGTCACGAAGCAACCGAACAGGTAATCACCGCGGGGAAATCGGCGCGCCGGCGAACACGACCTGCGTGCCCGCCTCAGCGAGGACGGCGATCGCCGCCTCGGCATCGGCGCTGTATCGGGTGACCACGGCTTCGCCCGTAAGCGCCAACCCGTTCAACGACTCACAACTCAACTCGGCGAGTTTGCCGAACTGGACGGGCCAACGCGCGTGTATCGACAGTTGTGCGCACTCCGACACCGGAGATCGAGTCGGTCAGTCAACCGCACTTCCGGTAGCCCGGCACCATCTCGCATCGCTGGCCGGCGTGAGTCTCCGGCTGGCCAGCGACGTGTTGACGTCGGCGCGCCGGGCGGGACTGATTGGCACCGGCCGTGGCGAGATCGTGGTCCTCGACTGGCCCGGCGTCCGACTTCGCGCAGGACTCGGGCGTCGGGATTCAGTTGGCTGATCCGAGCAGCCGATCGGCGACGTCACCCCAACCACCCATCGCCGGGAACGGTACCGTCGACTCGCCGTCGAGTCCGGCAAGCACGCGACGGCCATAGGCGTGAAGCACGACGTCGTTCAGCGAGTTCACCAGCACGACCAATTCACTCCGCCGGAGATCGGCCTCATCACCGCTCGCTGTGGCTGCCGCGGCGATCGACGCAACGGCTCGGTCCCAGTAGCTCACGTCACGCATCGTCTCGACCAACTTGGCATCCGCCAACGCTGCCTCCGGATCGCCGATCAACGCCAGCGCAGTTGCGCGGGCAGCAAGCGCGAACGGTGAACGTTCGACGTCAACGTCGAGCAGGTGGATCAGCGCCCCCTCGGCGTCACCCGTGAGCAAACGTCCAAAGGCGAGCACGACGCGGCCCTCGTCGATGTTGGCACCGGTCGTGTCGAGTCGACTGACCGCCTCGGTCGCCAACTCGGCAGCCCGCGCACCTTGACCAAGATGCATCGCCGCACCGGCGGCGGCAATTGCTGGATACGCCATCTCGCCGAACGAGTCGGATAACACGAGAATTTCCTCGACCGACCTGTCGACATCGCCGAGCCGACCGAGCGCCGCGTACGTGCGGTTGAGCGTGCTCAACGATTGGATGATGCCGAACCGATCATCGATCTTGCGAAAGCCAGCCAGCGCACGCTCGGCCAATGCACGCGACTGGTCGATATCGCCGGCCCACAACCGAATGCTTGCCTGAAGGTTGAGCATCATCGAGGCACCCCACTCGTCACCATGGCGACGAGCCTCATCGAGCACGGTCACTGCCAGTTGCTCGGCCTGCTCGGTACGTCGACTGAAGTGGTAGACGAATGCCAGCAACCCACCAGACCAGTTCTTTCCGGCCCGGTCGTCAAGTCGTTCGAAGGCATCGATCGCCAGCGTCAGGCGACGTTCCGACTCGACGTGGTCACCTGACAGGAATGACACCCACGCCCGGTGCTGCTGCACCCAGGCCTGCCCGCGAGTGTCACCGATCTTGCTGAACGCTTCGTCGGCCTCGCCCAGAAACCAATCGGCCTCGCTCAACGAACCACCGAAGATCTCCGCGAACCCACGCGCCCGCAGCGCCTCAGCCAAATGCACGGTGTCACCGAGTTCTCGGAACTCCGCAACGGCCCGACCGAGTTCGTCACGGGCTGCGACGAGGTCTCCTTCCATCTGTTCGACCGTGCCTCTCAGCCGGTGAACCTCGCCATGCGTCACGCGGTCATCGGCGGCTTCGGACAGGGTGAACAACTCGGTCAGCACTTTGCGGGCACGCGCCAGTTGATGCGCATCGACGAGTCCCTCTGCGAGCAGCAGGAGCAGCCCACGCCGCGCATCCGACTCACCATCGACCAAGGCCAACCCGCGCTCGACGAGTTTGAGACCGCGGCGATGAGCCCCCTGTTGATACCAGCGCCTGGCGGCACGCGCCAAAAGGTCGACCGCTTCTTCGCGTATCTCGCTCGGGACCCCGACAACCGGGCCAAGTTCGGCGACCAGCTCAGCAGCAGCAGCAGAGTGGTGGGCCCGGCGATCGATCATCGCATCGTCGTTGGCTGCCAGAAATCGAGAAACACCGGCATGGCGTTGCGCCCGCGTCTGTTTTGTCAGTGTGTGGTAGGCAACCTCACGAACCACATCGCTGCGGAACTGCCACCTCGAGCCGTCGCGAATCAGCAAACCACCGGTCTCGAGTGAACGCATGTCGTCTGGGTTGAAGTCCTGCCCGATCTCATTGGCGAACGCCCGCAGCGACGTCGTCCTGCCCTCGTTGCCGATGATCGCGGCGTTGTCAAGAATCGCCCGCTCGGACGCCGTCAACTGATCGAGGCGCGCCGCAATCAGAGCCCGAAGCGTTCCAGGCAACTCCACATCGCCAACACCCATCGAGGACGAGACCGCCAAGCGTGACAGTTCGATCAGGAAGAGTGGATTGCCGCCGCTGCGTTCCGACACGCGCTGCACCACGTCAGACGGGAGTTCTTGGCCTGCCGCCTCGATCACGAGCGCCTCGGACTCGACTGCACCCAGAGGACCGAGCGGGAGGTGCAGCGTGAGCGCAGGGTCGACGGGTGGTGGCCATTCTTCGGCGCTCTCCTCGTTCGGTCGGTACGTAGCAATGATGAGCACTGGAAGGCCGGTCAGACTGCGCGCCACCGATTCGAGCAGCTCGAGCAACATCGGCGCCGCCCACTGCAGATCGTCGATCCACACCACGACCGGCGCGATCGACGCTCGCTGACGGAGACCGGCGACGATGCCATTGAACACGGCATCACGGCTCGCAGCTGGGCCGAGGTCGTCGAGACTCGACGGCTGCTCGAGCAGGTGCAAGACGACTTCGACGAACCGTTCAAAAGCGTGAGAACCTGGGTTGAGTTCGGGGAAGGCGGTCAGCCGCCGGGTGATCTGAAGTCGCGCTTCTTCCGGTGTCGACCCGCGGGCGAGATTGAGCCGTTCGAGGATTCCACCAGCGATCGGCCACCACACGTTCGACTCGCCGTACGGCGCACAACCGCCTTCGAGCACCAACGTCTCGGGTTCGGCGGCAAGCAGCGGCACGATGACCTCGTGGACGAGCCGCGACTTTCCGATTCCCGGTTCACCTGCGACGGCCACAATCGCGCTACGACCTGACCGCACGATCGAGGAGACGGCGCGCAAGATTCCGAGTTCGAGATCGCGACCCACGAATGTCACATCTGACTGCCAGCGCCGTTTCATGACCGCCGTGTCAAGCGCAACCGCTTGCCACACCTGCGTGAACTGGTCACGGCCCTTCAGTTGCACGTCTTCAAATGGCTGAAATCGTAAGGCGGACGAGCACAGGTCCTTCGTCGCCTCACCAACGAGAACGGCACCAGGCGGTGCCAAACCCTGCAGCCGGGACGCCGTATTGACGACATCACCCATCGCCGTGTAGTCAGACCCGGCGACCGTGCCAACCAGCACCTCTCCGGTGTTGATCCCGATCCGCATACGGACGGCGTCGGCCGGGTGATCGTCACGGAACGCCCTGAGTGAGGCCTGCATGGCGAGCCCGGCGCGCACCGCCCGATCGGCGTCATCCTCGTGTGCAATCGGAGCGCCGAACAGGGCGACGATCGCATCGCCGAGCAACTTGTCGACGACGCCGCCGTGTGATTCGACATCAGCCACGAGGCGACCGAACGCGGCGTCGACAAGCCGCTTGACCTGCTCGGGATCGCGCTGTTCGGCTAGCGCCGTGAATCCAACCATGTCGGCGAACAACACCGTGACGACGCGCCGTTCCTCATCACCCAGCCGCTCGTTCAAGGGAATCACGGAGTACCCACAGGATGGGCAGAACCGGGCTCCGTCAGGCACCGGACGCGAGCACGAAGGGCACGTCATCAGGAAGCCGATCGTAGCCGTGCACAAGGATCAGTCAGTGCCCGGAATCGCCGTTCGGCGACAGATCCAGACGCCAACGATCATCCTCACGGGTGACGGATAACCGTGCTTCCGGTGGATGGAGAACCGATCGCGAGAGCGTAGACATGAAGCATGAGCAGCACTACATCAGCTCCCCCGCCCCCGTCCGCACTCGTTGCCGCCGCCGGAGCACTCGACGCAAGAAAGACTTACGGTCTCGGCGACGCCGTCGTGCACGCACTTGACGGTGTCACGGTCTCGTTCGAACCCGGTCGCTTCACGGCGATCATGGGGCCATCCGGCTCGGGTAAGTCGACGCTGCTGCACTGCCTCGCCGGGCTCGACGACCTCACCGAGGGTGCCGTGTTCATCGGTGAGACATATCTTGCTTCGCTCGACGACAAGAAGCTCACCGAACTTCGCCGAACCCAGGTCGGGTTCATCTTTCAGGCCTACAACCTGATCCCGACGTTGACCGCCGAGGAGAACATCCTGTTGCCGCTGATGCTCGGCGGCGACACCGCCGATCCTGCGTGGTTCGACGAGGTCGTGCGAACCGTCAGCCTGAAGGACCGGCTCAAGCACCGCCCGAGTGAACTTTCGGGCGGACAGCAGCAACGGGTTGCCGTCGCCCGAGCGCTGGTGAGCAGACCGACGATCATCTTCGCCGACGAACCGACCGGCAACCTCGATTCCAACGCCGGTGGCGAGATCCTGCGCTTCATGCGCCAGGCGGTTGATCAACACGGCCAGACGATCGTGATGGTGACTCACGACCCGTACGCCGCCGCTCACGCCGACCGGGTCATCTTTCTCGCCGACGGCAAAGTCGTGCACGAGATGAGCGATCCAAGCGCCGACGGGATCATCGACCGCATGAAGCAGATCGGCCACTGAGATGCTTCGCACACTCGTCAGACGATCGATGCGCGCTCGAGCGGGTCGAAACCTGTTCATCGGCCTCGCGATCATGCTCGGCGTATCGTTCGTGGCCGGGTCGTTCGTGCTCGCCGACAGCTTGAAAGCAACGTTCGATAACCTCTTCACGTCGTTGAATGCCAACGTCGATCTCGAAGTTCGTCGAACGTTGACCGTCGACGTAACCGATGCACAGCGCGATCCCGTGCCAGCTGAGTTGGTTGACCAAATAGCCGCCGTCGAGGGCGTCGGAGTCGTGGAAGGTCAGATCCAACGGTTTGCTCAAATGCTCGACTCCGACGGCAAGCCGGTTTCGACACAGGGCGCACCGGCATTTGGAATTTCTTGGCACGGACCCGGTGGAACATCGAGCGTCGTCGTCAAGGACGGTCGTGGTCCGATCGCCGCTGGCGAGGTGGCAATCGACAAAGCGACTGCTGACAAGGTCGGCTACGAGGTCGGCGAGCGGATCGCGATCGTGTTCGACAAAGGCCAGGAGTCATTCGAAATTGTCGGCCTGGTCGGGCTCGAGAACTCCGACGGATTCGGTGGCGCGACGATCGCCCTGTTCGAAACTGAAACAGCCAAGCAAGTCCTCGATTGGGGCGGACAATACGACGTGATCGATTTGACCGTCGCCGACGGCTACGACCAAGCCGAGGTCCAGGCAGCGATCCGAGAGATGCTGCCAGACAAGACCGAGGTCGTCACTGGTCAGCAGGTCGGCGAGGAAATCGCCGACGGAATCAACGAGATCATTGGTGTGTTCGGCAAGGGCCTGCAAGTCTTCGCCTTCGTCACTGCCTTCGTGAGTGCCTTCATCATCAACAACGTGTTCGGAATCACGATCGGTCAGCGGCTTCGAGAACTTGCTCTACTCCGTGCGGTCGGTGCCAACCGTAAGCAAGTCAGGCGACTCGTGATCATCGAAGCGTTGGTCGTTTCGGTGACAGCCACATTCGTCGGTGTGTTCGGTGGGCTCGTAGTCGCCAAAGGATTGATCGCGCTTTTCGAGGCTGCGGGCGCCGGCTTTCCGGCCACTCCACTGATCATGAACCCGCCGGCGGTCATCATGGGAGTTGTCGTCGGGGTCGGCGTCACGATGCTTTCTGTGCTAATCCCGGCCTACCGAGCAGCCCGAATCCCTCCAGTGGCGGCGATGCGACCAGAAGTTGGGTTCTCATCGTTGGGTTCGAACCGGCGTCTCCTGACAGGATCAATTGTCACCGCCGTCGGTGCGATCATGTTCCTCGTTGGCCTATTCGTCCGTCCCGGTGGTTCGCTCGGCCTGATCGTGCTGTCGGGTGGCGGAACGCTGGCGATCTTCCTCGGAATCAGCAGCCTTTCCGCAACCGTCGCTCGACCGGTCGCTGGCGCGATCGGCACCCCGATCCGGAAACTGTTCAAGGTTCCGGGACAACTTGCGGTCGACAACGCCAGACGGTCACCCCGACGAACCGCCCGGACGGCGTCGGCGCTAATGATCGGCGTTGCCCTCGTCAGCGCTGCCGCCGTGTTTGCGTCGTCGCTGCGCGACACGTTCGCCCGGATCTTGGACCGGTCCATCACGGCCGACTACATCCTGACCGACGAATCGTTCCTCGGGCTTCCGACCGGGGTCGTTGAACGGCTTGACGCGATCCCGGAACTGTCGGCTGTTTCTCCGTTCCGATTCATGTTCGCCAATGTGAACGGCGTTCCCGATGCCCCCGACGAGCAGATCACCGCGGTTGACCCGGTCGCGTTCCCACAACTCGCCGATCTCGATGTCGTCGACGGCGACTTCCAGAAGCTGGTAGACGGTGACGGGGTCATGCTGCTCGACAAGAAGGCCGAGGAACTCGGAGTTGGCCTAGGTGACACGATCGACATCACGTATCAGAACGACGAAACGGGAAGCCTCGTAGTGAGTGGAATTTTTTCCGACGCCTCGCTGGGCTCGAAGTGGTACATCTCAATCGACACGTTCGAACAGGCCAGTGACCAGGCGCCGCGCGATCAGTTCGTGCTCGCCAGGCTCGCCGACGGAGCCAGCCCGGACGTCGCTCGGCCGCTGATCCAAGCGGCCGTCGATGAGTTTCCTCAGACCAAGGTCCAGAGCAACGCCGAATTCCGGGCAGAACAGGAAGCCCAGATCAACCAGCTGCTGGCGATCATTACTGGTCTCCTCAGCATGGCGATGCTGATTGCCGTCGTCGGTATCGCGATTGCGCTAGCGCTCGCGGTATTTGAACGAACCCGAGAGATCGGATTGTTGCGTGCGATCGGAATGAGCCGCCGGCAACTTCGTCGGGCAATCCGCTGGGAAGCGGTGATTGTCTCGGTTTTCGGTGCCGTCGTCGGGGTCGTCGTCGGGTTGTTCCTCGGGATTGCTCTGAGCTACGCCGTACCCAACAGCGTGATCGATGGGATCACGTTTCCGATACCGATCATCGTGATTATTGTGTTGGCAGCAATCTTCGCAGGCGTCTTCGCGGCCTGGTATCCGGCTCGCAAGGCGTCGAAGATGGACGTGCTCGAGGCAATCGCCACCGAGTAGCCGCTAACGATCTCCCCCGTCGTTGTGGGTCCGCCATGGGAGATCGTTGAGGAATATCGACGCTGCCGGATGGGGATCCATCGCTCGATCGGCGATCACGATTCGTCGGTCGAGCCGGACCTGACAGCCGGGACACCAGTACAGCATCCGGCCCTCGCGACCGACTGGGCGCGATTCGATCGTCTCGTGGCAGCGAATGCAGCCCTGACCGATCCGGCCGTAGACGGCCAATCCACCTGGGGTCAGCGTCGTGGTCGCGCGTCGGATGCGTCCATGATTGGCGCGGGTCATCCGAGCGGCCGTGTTGACGATCAGCATCGCGTCCTGTTCGGTCAGATCCGAGATATGCGCCCACGGACTGAGCTCAGCTGCCCAGAGCACCTCACAGCAGTACACGTTGCCGACGCCCTGCATCACGTGCTGATCGACCATCACATCGCGAAGTCGGGCCGACGGGTCGGGGTACGAGAGCAACAGTTCGACCGCTTCGGCACTGTCGGCCGACGGTGATCCGAGGTCAGGGCCGAGTCGGCCGCGCCCCGGATGGCGCTGTGAATTCGAATGCCGATATGTCTCGACGGAGGGTGCGTTGAAACACACCGCCACCCAGTCATCAGTCTCGATCGAGGCCCGCAATTGGTCCCACGAGCGACGCCACGGTGCGCCGGGCCGATAGACATGCCACTCGCTGGATCCCTTGAGGTGGGTGTCGAGCACGAGTCCGTCATCCCACGTGACCTCGAGATGTTTGCCGTTGGCTTCGACCAGTTCGACCATCCGACCGGCTTGCGGCACGGGACCAATCAACTTGGGGGCATCGAAGCGCATCATCGGTCGGCCGACAAGGGCTGTCCGCATGGCGCTGGCGATTCGCACGATGTCGGCGACGGGCATCAGGTCACCATCGTAGGTTCGGTCGTCCCGACGGATGGTGGATAGGAGTGTGGATCGGGTGTGGATCAGGGTTACGGGAGTTGGCCTACGTGCGCCAACGCCAGCCGCAGCAACCGGTCCTGCCCGCCCGTCATCTGTGAGATCACGTCTTGACTGACGGCTTCGCGCGGCGTGAACCACGACAGGTCGAGCGCCTCCTGCGTAGGTTCGCACTCGCCGTCGACCGGAACCACGTACACGAGGCTGACAGCGTGCTGGCGCGGGTCGTGATAACCGCTGATATCGGGATGCGGGAAGTATTCGGCAACAGTGAATGGGGCCGGGTTGACGGGGATCCGTGGGAGTGCGAGTGGACCAAGATCCTTCTCGCAATGCCGCAGCAAGGCGTCTCGAATCTGTTCGCCGAACATCACCCGACCGCTCACGATCAACCGGCTGATCGAACCGTCACTGGCAACCCGCAGCAACAATCCGACTTCGGTGACGTTGCCGAGACTGTCGACTCGTACCGGCACCCCTTCGACATAAACAATCGGGACGCTGGCGCGGGCAGTGCCCAGGTCCTCACTGGACAGCCAGTTGGTATCGGTCAACGTATCGATGTCGCTCACGTCTCCATCCTCCCAGACTTTCTACGAACTGTCTGCGTCTAACCGTCGGTGGGCCGGTCTCGACCAGACAGAATGCGGTTATGGGCGCGAGTGGCACGGAGTTGGGCAGAGAGTTGGGTGAAATGACCTGGCCCGAAGTCGCTCGCCCAATCGTGGTGGTACCGGTCGGCTCGTGCGAGCAGCACGGACCTCACCTGCCCATCGCCACCGACACCTTGATCGCAACGCGGCTGGCGACTGAGTTGGTGAGCCGACGGTTCGACGCTGTGGTAGCACCAGCGCTGGCGATCACAGCGAGTGGCGAGCACCAGGGATTCCCAGGTACGTTGTCGATCGGGTGCGACGTGTTGACGACGGTCCTCGTCGAGATCGCTCGGTCGGCGGATTGGGCATCCGGCGTCGTGTTCGTGAACGGTCATGGCGGCAACCGAGCGGCGATGCAGCAGGCAGACAAGCTTTTCAAACACGAGAGCCGAAACGTGTTGATCTGGTCACCTTCGGTACCTGGTGGCGACCTACACGCCGGGCACACCGAGACCTCTCTGCTCTTGGCTCTGGCACCCGAGTTGGTACGACTCGATCGTGCCGTACCAGGCCCGACTCCCAGCCTCAGCGCATTGATCGAACACGGCGTGCGATCGCTCAGTGACACGGGAGTGCTGGGCGACCCCAGACACGCGAGCGCGGCCGATGGTGAGCGGATCTTCCGAAACTTATGCGACCATCTGGCCGCCGCCGTTGACGCCTGGATGCCTGCGACGTGAGACCTGCGATGCGATTTCGGCTCGACAACAGCGTGCAGCGTCACGGCACCGTCGTGATCGGCGGCTCGCCACTCAAACTGTTCCGACTCACGACAGCCGGCGCAACGCTCGTCCAACGGATTGCCGACGGCGACGAAGTCCCGAGTTCAACCCTGATCGATTCATTGCTGTGCGCTGGTGCGATTCACCCGCTACCCGACAAGTCACCTTTCACGGCCGAAGACGTGACCATCGTGGTGCCGACCCGCGGCACACCGCTGAACGTACCTGTCGGAGCGATCATCGTTGACGACGGATCGGACCCTCCCGTCGCCGCCGCAACGATCCGGTTCGACATCAACCAGGGCCCTGCCGCTGCCCGCAACGCCGGATTGGCGATCGTCACTACACAGTTGGTTGCCTTCGTCGATGCCGACGTCGAACTGCCGCACGACTGGCTCGAACCGCTGCTTAGGCACTTCTCCGACGACCAGGTGGCACTCGTTGCGCCACGCGTGATGACCACGATGTCAGGCTCCACGATCGCCGAATACGAACACCGACGAAGCCCGCTGGATCTCGGCCCCGAGCCAGCGCGAATCCGGGCCGGAACTCGCGTCAGCTATGTGCCCGCGGCGGTGCTGGTCTGCCGAGTCGCTGCCATCTCAGCTGTCGGCGGGTTCGACTCAGGGCTGCGATTCGGCGAAGACGTCGACCTCGTTTGGCGACTCGATGCCGCAGGGTGGCGATGTCGATACGAACCGGCGTCAATTGTTCATCATGCTCCGCGGGCGACATGGCCTGGTTGGATTCGGCAGCGGATCGGGTACGGCTCGTCAGCGGCACCCCTCGCAAACCGACATCCCAGTGCTCTCTCCCCAGTGCGGATGAGTCCATGGAGCGCCGCCAGTTGGCTACTCGCGATGACTCGTAGGCCGTGGCTCGGTGTCGTGATCGGCGCCGGTTCTGCAGCGGCGCTGATCAAGAAAGTTCCCGATGTTCCACCACAGGTCGCCTTTCGGCTGGCGGGCCTCGGCAACCTGCACGCAGGCGACCAACTCGCAAGTGCCGTGCGGCGCGTGTGGTGGCCGTTGTTGATAGTCGCGGCTATCCGATCGAGGATCGCACGCCGTGTGTTGTTCAGCGCTGCATTGTCAGCCAGGCATCCTGTCAGGCTGGCCGATGACATCGCCTACTCGATTGGCGTGTGGAAAGGGATCGTGACAGAGCGTTCGATCGGCCCGCTCGTACCAGAGTTCAGTTCGTGGCCGGGACGCGCCCAGCCGTCGCCCGAGCCCGATCGCTAATATCGTTGCAGTCGTCACAACCCCAGATCCGGTTGTGGATCATGCAGCCGAGGCAAACCCCAGCGAACGCCTCTAGCGACGCGGCACCAATCAGGCCTCCCAGCAGGACATAGCTCACAATCGGGGCACCCAACAGCCATGCCAGCGCGGCACCGCCAGTGAAGGTCAGTCCGATTCCCTGGGCGAACCGTTTCGGTGGGCCCGGTACGAATCGATCCTCGAATCCGAGTCGCCGAGTCACGAACGGTGTGACGGCCCGAGTCACGAACTGTCCGAGCGGGCTGAGGGTAGGGCCGGTGAGAACACGCGCCAGGAATCCGTAGACGAGCGGAACGAGAATCCATCCTTCACGGGACACGAGAAAGGCGACCGACTGAACGATCGCACCAGCGGCGACGAGACGGGCCGACGTCTCGTTGACCGGATTCGGGAAACTGAACAGCTTGCGCATGGAGCCATCATATCCCGACAAATCCGATCAATCCACTTGGGTATTCTCGCCGGTTGGGTATACGCGTCGTATTCTTGTCCGTCGCCGAATGAGGCCCTGAGTCAACTACGGTCGAACGCCGTGACGATCCGCCTCACCGTCGACCAGGCCCGCTGGTGGAACCACGCCTCCGATGTGGCGGCCTCAGTGACGGGCCTGGTGCCGGTCGTCAAGGGCAACGGATACGGATTCGGGCGTGCCGGTCTGGCGGTCGCGGCGGTCAAGCTCAGCCCGATCATTGCCGTCGGGACGATCCACGAACTCGACGGGCTGCCCGACGAGGCGATCATCGTTGTGCTCACGCCCTCGCTGACGCCTCCAGCTTCGAGCGAGCCGATCCTGACGGTGGGCAACGCCGCTCACATCGCCGCGCTTGCCGGCTGGCCCGGCAGAGTGATTGTCAAGTTGGCGAGCGAGATGCATCGGTATGGCGACGGCATCGAACTCGTCGAATCGGCGCAGCGGGCAGGTTTGCGCACGATGGGTGTCGCCATCCATCCCCCGATCGCCGGAAACGACACCGCGCATCGGGATCAAATCGTGCGCCTGCTGCCCGGAATCGACCCGTCGCTCGACGTTTGGGTCAGCCATCTGGCACCCACCACATACGAGTCGCTGCCCGACTCGCACCGCTACAAACTTCGGCTCGGAACGTACCTCTGGCACGGCGATCGTGAAGCGATCCAACTCGAGGCCGACGTGCTCGACACGCGCCGGGTTCGGGCCGGCACCCATGCCGGCTACCAGCTCAACGCCGTCGATGCGGACGGGACGCTCGTCATGATTGGGGCCGGGTCAGCCAATGGCGTCGCCCCATTGAACGACGGGCGAAGTCCATTTCACTTCGCTCGACAGCGGATCGCGCTACTCGAACCGCCGCACATGCACACGTCGATGGGTTTCGTTCCGGATGGTGGGCCGACGCCTTCGATCGGCGATTGGGTCGACCTGCAACGCCCGCTGACCTTGACCGCAGTCGACGAACTGCGATGGACCTGAACGTACGCCACCCGGCCCCCGACGTGACACGCGCGCTGGCGATGGCCGGCGTGATCACGATGAACTTTCACGGCTACCTGATCATTGACGGTGCCCAACGGCGCGGAGGCTGGGCAAACGAGTTCTTCGATCCGTGGTCGGGGCCATTGTCAACTCGGTTTGCGGCGACGTTCGTGCTCGTCGCCGGAATCGGTGTGACGCTGCTCACGCGTTCGTCGATCGGCGATCAGCAACGAATCTCTGACGTGCGTTGGAGACTGGTCCGGCGTGGTCTTCTGCTCTACGGCTTCGGTCTGTTCTTCGACTTCATCTGGTCTGGCTCGATCCTGCCCTTCTACGGAGCGATGTTCGTGGTCGCCTCGGGTTTGTTCGTGCTCCGCAGCCGCTGGGTGCTGCTCGTCGGATTGATCGCTGCACTCGCCGGATGGGGAATCAGATGGTGGATCTACGAGCGGTCGCTCGACGGTCACGACACCGATTGGTTGACGTCACCTGGAAGGCGATCGCCTCGCGGCTTGCTGTTCGATGTGTTCGTGAACGGCACCCACCCACTCCTGCCCTGGCTGACATTCCTGTGCGCCGGAATTGTTCTCGGCCGAATGCTGACTCTGGCGTGGTGGCGACCTGTGACCGCCGGGCTCGGGTTCGTGCTTTACAGCCTGGCGACGCTCACCAACTCGTTCGGTCAAGGCGGGCGCTCGACGTTGCTGCTGAGCGTCGACCCGTTCGACCGGGGCGTCGCCTACGTCGCCAGCGCTCTCGGCACAGCGCTATTGGCCTTCACGGGAATCTCGTGGATCGCCGAACGATTCGTTCACTCGAAACCGATCGATGCGCTCCAACGCGCCGGCCAAATGTCGCTCACTCTCTATATCGCCCACGCGCTCGTGTACAACGTGCTGGTGCACTGGCTCGATCTGATCGAGCCGCACCGCGGTGACCTCGGGACAGCACTCATTTTCGCCGCCAGCTTTTGGCTGATCGCCACGGCATGCGCTGTGAGCTACCAGCGGCGATTCGATCGCGGGCCCGCCGAGCGGATCTACCGCCGACTCACCATGTAGGGGAGCTTGTGTCAGATCAGTTCGCTGAACGTGGTGCAGCGCTGTGGATCACCGGTTTGGAACCCGCGCTGGAACCATTCGACACGCTGCGCCGAGGAGCCGTGAGTCCACGCCTCCGGGTCGACGCGGCCCTGGGTCTGCTGTTGGATCCGATCGTCGCCGACCGCGGACGCAGCGTTGAGTGCTTCCTCGATCTCCTGCGGATTATCGAACAGTGCACGGTCACCCGCATCGCGGGCCCATGCTCCGGCGAAGCAGTCGGCCTGCAGCTCGAGCGCAACGGAATACTGGTTGGCGCGCCCCGGATCGGACTGTTGGGCCTCACGCATCTGTTCGTTGAGTCCGAGCAGGTTCTGCACATGATGGCCGTATTCATGGGCAACGATGTATTGCGCCGCCAGGTCACCGGTCGCACCGAACTGATTTTGCAGTGTCACCAGGAAGTCGAGGTCGAAGTAGACGAGATTGTCGAGCGGGCAATAGAACGGGCCGGTCTGCGACGATGCTTGACCGCACCCGGTGTTCGTCGAGCCGGAGAAGAACACCGTCTTGGTGTCTTGGTACGGCGTATTGAACGACAGCGGGAGCTGATCGATCCAGTACTCGGAGACATCGTCGGTGGCACCGCAAATGATGGCTTCCAACTCGGCGTCGCAGGTTCCGGCACCTCCGGCCGTTGCCGTGTCGGCACCCGTTGCGGCTGGGGACACGCCACTTCCGCCGCCGCCAAGGCCGCCGCCCATCAACTTCGGCAGGATGAAGACCGCCGCCAACACAAGAATCGCCATCATCCCGCCGCCGCCCTTGAGCAGGCCACCGAGTCCTCCAAGACCGCCAGGAAGCCCGCCACCCCCGCGCCCGCCGCCACCGAGACCGCCTTTCAGCAGATCGCCGAGCCCGCCCCCGCCGCCACCACCACCTTGACCTCGACGATCATCGATTCGGTTGGAGCTACTAGAACGAATCTTCGTCATAGGTCACAGTCTTTCAGATTCGGCTGCTTGGCTGGCGCGGTGACCGACCGATGTATCAGCCGGGTTGTCGGGCGCTGCGTCGAAGCCCACGAATCCCAACTGCGCCGGCTCCGATCAAGACGCCCTGTTCACCGAGGCGTCCTGGTGTGATACGCGCAGCTGCACCATGACCGACCCTGGCGACAGCGTCAATCTCCTCCTGGGCGGCGTTGAAGAACGTCGCCGCGAAACCGAGCGCGACATTCCCGCCAACGACGACTAGATCGACGTCCATGGACGCGCACACCATGCCGGCAGCGCGGCCCACGAGTCGGCCCGTGCGACGCATGATGTCGTATGTCGGCTCCGTAAGCCGACGACCGGTGATCGTCTCGATTGCCAGCCCAGACGCTTCGGCGTCAAGGCATCCGCGTGCGCCACAATGACAACGCCGCCCGCCCGGTTCGACGATGATGTGACCGATGTGTCCGGCGTTACCGCTGACACCCTCGAGTAATTCTCCGTCGATGACGAGTCCGCCACACACCGACGTCGACACTGAAATCACACAGAAACTCGAGACACCCTTGGCGGCACCAATCCAACCTTCCGCCAACGCCATCGCCTTCCCACTCAGATCCCCAAACACAGGTATCCCGGTGAGGTCTCTGAGATGCTGCCGAAGGCCAAAACTCCGCCACGATGAAATGCTGACGGGCGAAACGGTCTCGCAGTTGCGTTCGATCGGCCCGTCGCAGCCGATCCCGATCGCGCGGACCCGCACCTGGTGCTGAGTGCGCGCCTGCTCGAGCTGCTCGGCCACGATCGAGGCGAGTGCGGCGAAGTGAGACTGCGGTCCGACATCTCGTTCCAGATCGACCCGGCACCGGTCGAGCAACTCGCCGCGTGCCGTCAGCAACCCAGCCTCGAAGCCGGCACCGCTGATATCGATCGCCAGGATCACGTCTCGTCGAGGATCGGGCGAGACGGTCACTGGTCGACACTCGGATCATGCAAACGAGCGAGCGCCAGCGAGCGAGTGACCAACAACGGCCTGCGTGACCGGGGAACGCAATGAACGGTCATGCCCATTCAACGCTATCTCGCGTGACGGTTCCGCCAGGGGTTGCAGCCACCTGGAGTGCCACGGCGGATAGCGTGTCGCGGTACATCGGTGTCACCACCCCATCATGTTCCGACTCGGCCGAATTCCCCGTGCCGCCGCCATGTCGTTGGTGTGCGCGCTGACCGTCACCGGTGGCGTCGCGCGAGTCGTGGCCAGTTCGCCACCGACCGACTCAAGTACGACGACCACCGAGCCAAGCACCACGACATCAACGACAACGACGTCGTCAACGACTACGACTACCACCGACCCACCGAAAACCGGCGACACCACGACGACCACCGCGACGACCAGCACACCGCCGACAGCGCCAACCCAATGTGCTCCCGCCACCACGACGACCACGACGACCACCACGACGAGCACCACGATCGTGGGCGCCACGACGACCACAACCACGACCACCACGACGACCACAACCACGATTCCCGGTGCCACGACGACGTCCACCACGACAACAACGACGACCACATTGCCGCCGTGCCCAACGACCACGACGACAGCTCCGCCAACGGCACCCGAACCGACCGGGCCGGCCGATGCACCACTCAACGTGCCAGTGCCGAAGCACCTCGACGACATTCTGACGACGATCCGACTCGTCGAATCAAGCAACAACTACACGATCCCGCCCAATCGAGGTGGCGCCTCGGGCGCATACCAGTACATCGACTCGACGTGGAACAACTACAACGGCTACCCGAAGGCGTACCTCGCACCGTCGGCTGTACAGGACCAGCGGGCGCTGGCTGATGTCCAATCGATCCTGAAGACTTGGAACAACGACGTCTCGATGATTCCAGTGATCTGGTACTTCCCGCGAGCCGCCCGCGACCCGTCACTGATGGACAAAGTCCCGTTACCGGGATCCGGAAATCGGCTCACGGTGCGCGAGTATCAATTCCGGTGGTTGGGTGTTCTCGAGTACCTGATTGGTGCCCCGCTCCTGTATCGGCTGTCGTTGTTGCCGCCGGAGTTCAGGTTCCTGTCGGGGATCCCGCCGGAGGTGATCTACAACCAACTCGACGTGCTGCAGGTCGCCTTCCCAGTGCTGGGCAAGGCGACACTCGCTCCGCCCGCGGCATGCCTGGCCGAGGAGTGCAGTGGGAGTTCGGCGATCATCTATGGGCAACGCCTGCAACCGATCCTGGCATCCGTCGACGGCGTTGTCACCGCCGTCGAGCGCGGCGACCACGTGTCGGGGGCGGTCACTGTGATCATCACCGATCCGGCGGGTCGCACGTTTCACTACGCAGGTTTCAACGACGACAGTCCGAACACGTCCGACGGTGCAGCGATCGATCCGCTGCGGTTGACGGTGCTCGCCAAGATCGGTACATCCATCAAGGCTGGACAGGTGATCGGCTTCATGGGCGATACCGATCCAATGCCGTCGCTCGAGCATCGTGGACTCGAACCTGGTGCCACCGTGTGGCCGCACCTTCGACTCACGATCCGCAATCGAGACGGGACCATGCTCGATGCTGACGCCCTGGTTGCCGCCGCGCAGTTCCGGCAGGCATGCCAAGTCGGGATCGGGCCGTGGGCTGTGCCCCCTGACCCAACGCTCAAGTCGGCGGATCTCGACGACGTCGATGTCTCGGCAATCGTCTACGGGAATTGGACGATTCACGGGGATGGAACCGTGACGGCGACCGGCAAATCGGCGCTTTTCGTATCCGCCGCCGATTGCACATGGGCACCGACCCAGGCCTTCGGTCCGGGGGCCGCTGGCGCAAACCCACCGCTGATCTGGTTCGTACCGGTCAAGATC
>JANMTV010000041.1:0-29870 GCA_031390905.1 Ilumatobacteraceae bacterium
CATGCGGCGGCGACCGCTCCGCCACTCATCCACGTTTGTCGTGAGGCCGATGTGGAACCGGACGACCCAACTTCCGTGTCGATCCGGTCGATCACCACGTCGTCGATTCCGAGGATCGTGCGTGCGATCTGAGCGGCGATCGTGACGAACCCTTGACCGACCTCCGATGTGGCGAACTTCAGATTGACCACGCCGTCGGCGAGTCGGCAACGGGCGGTCGAGTAGTCGTCGAAGCCTTCCGAGTACATCAGGTTCTTGATCGCCACGCCGTAGCCGATCCCGCGCACGATGTTGTGAGCATCGGCCGTACGCCCGGCACCGCCAGGCAACCGCATCACGTCACGATCGAGACCACCGACCGGCTCATCCGGGAAGGGCAGGCCGACTGTCTCACGAATGCAGCGCTCGACCGGTGCAACGTTGGCGATCACCTGACCGGTGATCAGCCGGTCCCCGGTCTGCATGGCGTTGCGGAGCCGGATCTCGATCGGGTCGAGACCGCACGCCTCGGCGAGTTTGTCCATCTGGGATTCATGGGCAAAGCAGGCCTGGACGACTCCGAACCCTCGCATCGCGCCGCATGGCAAGTGATTGGTTCGAATCGCCCATCCCTCGACGACCGCATTCGGGCACCGGTACGGCCCCTGTGTGTGCGTAATCGCGTTCAATAGCACCGCCGATGAGGTCGACGCATATGCCCCACCATCGAGCACGAAACGGGCCTCGATCTTGACGATCTCGCCGTCGGATCGAGCATGGTGACGCATCCAGATCGTTGCCGGATGGCGATGGACATGACCGACGAAGCTTTCGGCCCGCGTGTAATGCATCCGGACCGGACGGCCGAGACGCAACGCCAGCAGGCATGTGTGTACCTGGAGCGAGATGTCTTCGCGAGCCCCAAACGCCCCGCCGACACCGCCGAGCACGAGCCGAACCTGGTGCTCGGGCAGTCCAAGGCAAGCTGCGATCTGCCTGCGGTCTTCGTGAAGCCACTGGGTGGCGATATGTAGCTCGACCCCGCCTCCGCCGCTGTCGGGAATCGCCAGCGCCGCCTCGAGGCCGAGGAACGCCTGGTCCTGCATACCGATCTCGTACGTCCCTTCCACAACGACTTCGCCGCTTGCGGCAACATCGCCGCACACGATTCGTTGATGGCGCAAGATGTTTCCGTTGGGGTGGATCGCAGCGACCGAACCGGCGATCACCGCATCTACGTCGAGCACGGGTTCGAGCACCTCGTACACCACAACGATTGCCGCCAGTGCCCGCCGACAGGTTTCCGGATGATCAGCGGCGACGGCGGCGATCGGCTCCCCGACGTACCGAACGAACTCGCCGGCAAATACCGGCTGGTCCTGATCGATCAACCCGTAGGTCATCACGCCGGGCACGTCGTCGGCGGTGATCACGGCCTCGACGCCGGCCAGTTTCCATGCAGGCGACACGTCGATCCGGACGATCCTGGCGTATGGATGCGGTGAGCGCAGCGTTGCACCCCACAACACGCCGTCACCGCCGAGGTCGGACGAGAACGCGAACGTGCCCTGAGTCTTGGCGATTCCGTCGGGTCGCGCTGGCGACGCACCGATCACGCCGTCACGAGTGCGTGTTCGAGTGTCGGTGGCCGTCATGACGGATCACGATCGATCCGGCGAGCGATCGAGACGCGCTGTACGGCCTCGATGATGCGCCCGTAGCCGGTACAACGGCACACGTTCCCGGAGAGTTCCTCACGAATCTCGATCTCGGTCGGGTCCGGATTGCGATCTAGTAAATCGTGGGCAGCGATGATCAAGCCCGGCGTGCAGAATCCACACTGCACCGCTCCAGCATCAACGAACGCCTGCTGTAGATCGGTCGGTGCCCCGTCTGGCGAAAGGCCCTCGACGGTCACGATCGGTTGCCCCACGGCGGAGGCTGCCATGACGAGGCACGAACAGACCAACCTGCCGCCGACTTGAACCGAGCACGAGCCGCACTCACCCTGTTCGCAGGCGCCCTTGGCGGCCAGCAGACCAAGCCGTTCGCGTAACACGTACAACAGGTTCTCACCGATCCAAGCGTCGCCGACCTCCCGGTCTGCCCCGTTCACGTGGAGCGTGTAGTGCATACTCACGACCCGGGAAAGGCTCGCTGCAGCAGGCGGCTCGCCATCACAGTGACGGCGTGACGGCGATACTCGGAGGTCGAACGATGATCGGTGATCGGTCGGCTCGACTCGGCGGCAAGCTCGCCGAACCGGCTGACATCGGCGGAGCCGATCGACAGGCTGTCCCAGTCGACCAACTCGATTGCAAACCTCTCTGCGTCAGGACATCGAACGATGGTCGGTGCAACTGAGCCGAGCGCAAGCCGAATCGAACGGCTCGGATGATCAACAGCCAGGCACGCGCTGGCGGTCGCGATCACCATCGCGTTACGCACACCGACTTTGCTGTAGCCCTGCCAGCCATCAAGGACTGGCAGGTCAATAGCGGCGATGATCTCGCCAGGCCGCAGGGCGGTTCGCTTGACGCCAACCATGAACTGGGCCACCGGCAGCACACGTCGTCCGGTGGTTGACACCAACTCGACCACCGCATCGAGCGCCGCCAGGACGGGCAAGCCGTCGCCCGCCGGCGAGCAGGTGCCTAAGTTTCCGCCGATTGTCCCGGCGTTGCGGATCTGCGGACTGCCAACCGTTCGGGCTGCCTCGGCGAGCGCCGGCACCCACGAGCGAATCGGGTCGCGTTCGATCTCGGCCCATGTCACGCCAGCGCCAAGCGTCAGCCGACGGTTGGCCAGGTCTACCGTCCACGACGTCAGTTCAGGCACCTCGGCAAGCGCGATCACCGCTTGTTCGACTTCGATCGGCATCGCCCGATGGTGCTCGTTGATCTCGACCATGACGTCGGTTCCACCTGCCAGCAGCAGCGCGTTCGGGTTCGCCTCGATCTGCTCAAGTGCCATCGCCAGTGACGTCGGTGTCAGCACGCTCATGACCGACGACTGTACAAAACGTCAACACCGACGACGAGTCATGCTCGCCCGGAGGTGCCAGCTCTACGTCACGATGACTCCTTCGACGCCCTCCTCGGCTGGCGGATATTGCGGGTCGATCAGCTCGAGGTGGTGCCGCAGGATTTTGGCGATCACGAGATTTCGGACCCATTTTCGGTCGCCAGGCACCACATACCAAGGTGCATGGTCGGTGGACGTCTTGCGGATCGCGTCCTGGAAGGCGTCTTGGTAGTCATCCCACAGGGCCCGGTCGTCGAGATCACCGAGCCGGAACTTCCAGCGCTCGCTCGGGTCATCGATCCGATCCTGCAGTCGCAGCCGTTGCTCCTCCTTCGAAATGTTCAAGAATAGCTTGACCACGTGGGTCCTCTCGTCGGTGAGCATCTGCTCGAAGTCGCAAATGTGCTTGTAACGCCGCTTCCACACCACTTCGGGAGCGAAGCCCTTGACCCTGACCACGAGCACATCTTCGTAGTGGCTCCGGTTGAGGATCCCGATCGTCCCTTTCGGCGGGCAATCGGCGTGTATCCGCCAAAGATAATCGTGCGAACGCTCCTCTTCCGATGGAACGCCGAAGGCGTTCACGCGAACGCCCGCTGGGTTGACGCCGGTGAGTACGGATCGGATCGCACCGTCCTTTCCTCCCGCATCGATCGCCTGGATCACCACCAGCATCGCCACCGCGGATTCGGCGAACAATCGGTCCTGTAGCGCGGCTACATGCGCCATTTCGTCGGCGAGTTGGATTACCGCCGACTCCTTGTCCCAACCAAAATTGATGTCAGGTCGGTGACGTGACAACTCCGTCGACTTGTCACCTACGCACCGGTTGATCACGTCATCTGGCATGTGCGAACCGTAGCCCGCACGACGATCAAGATTGGATGAAACAATCCGGCTTGACTTGAAGTGGTCAAAAGAGGGTGTAACGTCCGTCACACTTCGGTGGGATCACCCGCTGACGATTCCAGGGGGAAATGTCACGATGAAGTCACTTCGTCGATCGCCAGCACGTCACTTGGTCGTGCCGTTGATTGCAGCATTGATTGCCGCGTCCTGCGGCGGCGGGGACAGCGAGAGCGTCGCAGAAGAAGATCCATCGACCGAGGAGACCGGTACCGCCGAACCAACGGGTGGCGAGGAATCGTCCGTTCCCGCCGAGGAGTCCGACGAGCCAGCGACGGAGGAAAGCTCGAGCGTCGGCCCCGTCGTCGAAACGCTCCCACCGGAGACCCTGCCACCCGAGCCTGTGGCAGGTGGCACCCTTCGGGTGGGCATTCTCGCTGAAGCGGGTGGTCTCAATCCGGCCATCTCCAGTTTTTCGGCGGTCGGTTACATGATGGCCAACGCAGTGTTCGACAACCTCGCCGTGTACGCAGCCGACGGCACCGTGATCCCGTATCTGGCGGAATCGTTTACTCCGAGCGACGACTTCCAGTCGTGGCAGATCAAGGTCCGCGAAGGAATCACGTTCCACGACGGCGAACCGCTCAACGCCGATGCGTTGATGGCGAACGTCACGGCTCAACTGACCGGCCCGCTGGTCGGGATCGCCGTCAGGGTCTTCCTTCCGACCGAGGGTGCCGTCGAGAAGATCGACGAAATGACGATCCAAGTCAACCTGCTGCAGCCGTCGGCATACTTTCCTTCGGTGCTCACGAATCAGTTGGGGATGGTCGCCTCACCGAAGTGGCTGGCTGAGGCGGCCGTCGATCCGACGCTCAACCAGGAACCCGTCGGTACCGGCCCGTTCGTGTTTGACAGCCGCACCGAAGACTCGGTGACTCGGTTCGTCCGCAACGAGACCTGGTGGGGCGGAGACGTCCTGCTCGATGCCGTCGAACTGTACCCGGTCGAGGACGGCGCATCACGTGCCGATCTGTTCTTCGGCGGCGAGCTTGATGTGATTCAGACAACCGACCAGGCTGACATTCTCGACCTTCGAGACGACGATTCCGTACAGCACCTGTTCGACGACTCCGGCGAGGAGTCGTTTGCGATGCTCAACACGGCCAGCCCACCGTTCGACGACATCCGTGCCCGTCAGGCGCTCACGTTTGCGACTCCGGTCCAGAACTATGTCGAACTGATCGGACTCGGGGTGGCACGGGCGGCCAACTCTCGGTTCATTCCCGAGAGCCCATTCAGCAATCCTGACGTCGTTCAAGAAGGCGACGACCCAGAAAAGGCGATCGCGCTCGCCGCCGAGTACTGCGCCGAAAAGGGCGACGAAGTCAACGCCGTTACCGGTCAATCAACGTGCACCGAAGGCAAGATCAACATCGAGTTCCAGTACTCCGGCCCGTCGGTCGTTCAGGACCGCATCGCCGAAATCCTCAACGAGGGCTGGAGCGAGGCGTTCAACGTGACGTTCGATGTGATCCTCGAAGACGAGCACATCAACCAAACTGCGTTCGGTCAATACAACGTCAACACCTGGCGTCAGTTCGGCGCAGAGGATCCGTACTACGACAACCTCTGGCTCGGCTGCTCGTCGATCGGTGGAATCTCATTGAACTGGCCTCGCAACTGCGACGAGGAGCGCGATGCCGTGCTGCTGGCAGCCCAGTTGGAACCAGATGCCACCGCTCGTGCAGCCCTCTACCAACAAGCCGAACAGATGATTCACGACGCTTACACGTACATCTACTTCATCCACTCGACCTGGGAAGTCGGCCTGCAGGAGAACGTTCACGGCGCGTGTAGCAAGCTGAGTCCCGAAGGCGTGCTGATGAAGTGCGCCGTGATCGGAAGAATCTGGTTCGACACGATCTGGCTGGACTGATCGAACCCAATGAACTACTGGTTGCAACGTTTGGGCATGGCAGTTCTCCTGCTGCTTGCTGTCAGTGCCCTGACGTTCGGCTCGATGAATGTGTTGGGCGATCCGCTCTTCAACATCCTCGGGCCGATCGCCAACGACAGAGAGAACCCCAGAAATCTGGTCCTGATCGAGGCTGCCGAGGCCGAGTACAACCTGGACAAACCGCTCCCCGAGCGGTATGTCCGGTGGCTCGGCGGCTTCGTGACGGGTGACCTCGGGGTGCAGTTCAGCAGTGACGGGCAGCCTCCCGTTTCGGAGTTAATCAAAGAACGCTTGCCCAGGTCGTTCACGTTGCTCGTGATGGCTCAAATCCTCGCCGCCGGAATGTCGATTCCGTGGGCGCTGTGGTCAGCCTCACGAGCGAATTCATTGATCGACCGCTCGTCGACGTTGATGACATTTCTCGTGATCGCGCTCCCGACGTTCGCGCTCGGCGTGATTCTCAAGTTCATTTTCGCGATAAAACTTGGTTGGTTCCCGCAGCGCTACATCGCCGGTGACCCAACCTTCACGCATCTCAGACAGTTGTTCCTGCCGGCGCTGACGATTGCGCTGCCATCGGCCGCGATCTATCAGCGGCTACTGCGAACAGACCTGATCACGACCCTCCAGGAGGACTTCATCCTGATGGCGCGCAGTAAAGGTGTGTCGCGTCGGAATGTCTTGTTCAAACACGCTCTGAGGCCGTCGCTGTTCTCATTCGTCACCGTGTTTGGCATCAACACGGGTGCGTTGATCGGTGGTTCACTCATCTCCGAAGGAATCTTCGGTGTTCCCGGCCTCGGAGGTGCAATCGTCGAAGCCGTCGCTAGAGAGGACTTCCCGGTCGTCTTGGCGATCGTGATGATCATCGCTGCCACATTCGTGCTCGTAAACCTGGCGGTCGACATTGTCTATTCGATCATCGACCCGAGGGTACGCCGATGAGCGAGGTCAAGGTTCTCGATCAGGAGGTGGCGACCGAGTCCGAACCCGATGCCGCCGAACCGCGCCGACTTGGTCTGCTGTTTTGGATTTCGATCGGCTGGATCGTGTCAATCTCGCTGGCTGCAGCCCTGGCACCTTGGCTTCCGCTCAAGGATCCCGACAACAACTTCCTGATACGCGGCGATCGTCCTCCGTATTCGCCATCTGGCACGCACTGGTTCGGTGCCGATCAGGACGCCAGAGATGTGTTTTCGCGGACGATCTACGGGGCACGGATCTCGCTGATTGTCGGATTCGTAGCAATCGCCTTCGGCATGATCGTCGGCGGAACACTCGGGATCATCGCCGGATACTTCCGAGGATGGTGGGACCGGATCGTCACGTTCTGCTTCACGGTGCTGCTGTCATTCCCCTCGCTCGTGCTGGCAATCCTGATCACGACATTGATGGACCGCAGCCTGGTCACGATCTCGTTGACGCTGGGCTTCCTGGCGATCGCACCGGTTGGTCGGCTGGCCCGGGCGACCACTATTCAGTACGCCGACCGGGAGTTTGTCGTTGCCGCACGAACGATGGGTGCCAAGCACCCACGAATCATCGTCAGAGAACTGCTCCCCAACGTGGTGATTCCGATGGGCGCACTGGCATTGCTCGGGATGGCGGTGGCGATCGTTGCCGAAGGGGGGCTGGCGTTCCTCGGTCTGTCGGTTCAGGATGGCGAGAGTTGGGGCAAGCTGATCCTGCTCGGGTCAGGCACCCGCGAGCTGGAGAACGCCCCGTGGATCGCGTTCGCCCCGATCCTGATCTTGTTCCTGACGGTGGTCGCCTTCAACTTTGCCGGCGACAAACTCCGGGCGCATTTCGACGTCAAGGAGATCGCACTGTGACCGGCCTGCAAACCGAGGGCCGTGTCAGTGACGGAACGCTGCTCGAGGTCGCTGACCTGAAGACTCACTTTCGCACCGAACGAGGCCTCGTCCGTGCCGTCGATGGTGTCACCTTCACGCTTGAGCGCGGTAAGGCACTCGGAGTGGTCGGTGAATCGGGTTCAGGAAAGACGGTGTTGAGCCGCTCGATCATGGGCCTGCTCCCCTCCAACGCCGTACTGCGTGGATCGGTCAAGTTCGCAGGCCAGGAAGTGCTGGGTCTCGACAGTAAACAGATGCGCCACTTGTGGGGGCGCGAGATGTCGATGGTCTTCCAGAACCCGATGGTGTCGCTGAATCCATTGATGCGGATCGGCAAACAGATCATCGAGCCACTCCAGATTCACCTCGGGATGGACAACACCGATGCCAAAGCGACAGCCGAGCGCCTGCTACGTGACGTTCGAATACCAGAACCGGAGAAACGTCTCAAGCAGTATCCGCATGAGCTGTCAGGTGGGATGCGCCAGCGAGTGATGATCGCAATCGCCCTCGCCTGCGGTCCGACGTTGTTGTTCGCCGACGAGCCGACCACGGCGCTTGACGTCACGGTCCAAGCGCAGATACTCGAACTGATCGCCGAGCAACGCAAGGACCGTAACATGTCGGTGATCCTGGTCACTCACGATCTCGGCGTCGTGGCCGGCCACACCGATGAGATCGCCGTGATGTACGGCGGGCGACTGGTCGAGAAGGCACCGACCAAGACGCTCTTCGCCAACATGAAGATGCCGTACACGATGTCATTGATGCGCAGCATCCCGAAGATCGAAGATCCCAGCCATACACGGCTGCTCACGATCCCTGGACGGCCACCAGACCTCGTTCATCCTCCTAAGGGTTGCCGCTTCGCGCCGCGCTGCGCGTATGCCCGCGACAAATGTCGCGTTGATGATCCACCGCTCGTCACTGCCGAGACCGCTGACCACGTCTACGCCTGCTGGTATCCCGTGGGGTCACCCGAATTTCAAGAACGTGATGTCGAAGTGTTGGTCCAACTCGGCCAGACCGCGAACGCTTCCTGATGGCCGGAACCGGAAAGGCCCACCTCCGAGACGGTGACACCGTGTTGCGAGTCGAGGATCTTGTGGTCGAGTTCCCGATCGGTCGCAAAGGCGTAGTCAGCGCCGTTGCAGGGATCAGCTTCGACGTGCTCCGTGGAGAGACTCTCGGGATCGTCGGCGAGTCCGGTTGCGGCAAGTCGACGACTGGGCGCGCGATCATGCAAATCAGCAAGCCGACTGGTGGTTCGGTCGTGTTCGAAGGCACCGACCTCACGAAGCTGAAATTCGAGCAGCTCCGGGCGGCTCGGACGAAGATCCAGATGATCTTCCAAGATCCGATCTCGTCGCTCAACCCGCGCCGGACTGTTCGCGACAGTGTGATTGATCCGCTCCAGATCTGGAATCGTGGCACCGAGGCGGAACGAGACAAACTCGTCGATGAGATCCTCGAGAATGTCGGGATCGACCCGCAACGAGCGGCCGAGAGCAGACCGCATCAGTTTTCCGGCGGTCAATGTCAACGTATCTCGATCGCACGCGCCCTCGTACTCGACCCGACGCTGATCATTTGCGATGAGCCCGTGTCTGCACTCGACGTCAGCGTGCAGGCTCAAGTACTCAACCTGCTCGAGGATCTCAAAGCCGAGTATGGGCTGACCCTGATCTTCATTGCGCACGATCTGGCGGTTGTCAAAAACATCAGCGATCGAGTCGCCGTGATGTATCTCGGCAAGCTCTGCGAAGTGGCCAGCAGCGACGATCTGTATAGCCGCCCGGCGCACCCGTACACGCGTGTGCTGATCGACTCGATCCCGGTTCCAGACCCCTCAGTCGAGGTGCTCGGCACCACGATCACCGGCGAGCCTCCATCGCCTGTCAACCCGCCATCAGGCTGCAGGTTCCACCCGCGCTGCCCGAGTGCCGACGAAGTCTGCTCGTCGACCGAGCCGATCATGCAACCACTCGGCAACGGTCACTTCGTCGCCTGCCATCACCCCCTCGTGACCCCGGTCGAGGTTGCGTAGTCTCGCTGATACGGTCGGCCGCTGATGCCGACATTTGTTGCCGTTGATCCTCCCAGGTCGCTTCGATCGACCCTCTCGGCGTACCGGGCAGGGATCGGGGACCCAACGACCCAGTTGACAGACCATCAGTTTCTCCGCGCCACGTTCACACCCGACGGCCCCGGGACGCTGCGGCTCACTTGGGTCACGGACCCGGCACCCATTTCGGATGCGGAAGTCGTCGCCGAAGCGTGGGGACCTGGAGCTGATTGGTTGCTCGAACGCGTGAATCAGCTCACGGGTGCCCGTGATCAGCCCGTTCGGTGCGACGACGGTCACCCGATTGTCGAACGCGCCCTCCGGTTGACCGGGCATCGGCGGATCGGAGCGAGCCCCGGCCTGTACCACCTACTGCTACCGATGATCATCGCCCAGAGGATCACCGCAGGTGAGGCACTCAAGCAGTGGCAGCGGTTGGTGTGGAAGCTGGGGGAACCCGCTCCCGGGCCTGTCGACGTGGTTGTCAACCTTCGCCTGCCACCAAGCCCCGAGGCGCTCGTGGGCAGGCCAGCGTGGTGGTTCCACCCGTTGGGGATCGAGGCCAAACGTGCCCGGACGCTCACCGAAGTCGCCCGTCACGCCAACAAGTTCTGGGCCTGGGCCGAGGCGGGATCCCAGGATGCGGGATCAAAGCTGGCGTTGATCCCTGGAGTCGGACCCTGGACAGTTGGGTCCGTGCTCGGTCCAGCGCTCGGTGATCCAGACGCCGTCGCCGTCGGTGACTTTCACTTCCCCAACATCGTCGCATGGGCACTTGTCAACGAACCGAGGGCGACCGACGAACGCATGCTCGAACTGCTCGAGCCATACCGCGGTCAACGTGGACGAGTCCTGTCGGCAATCGTCAGTACCGCCGGAAAGGCGCCGGCGTTCGGTCCGCGCAAACGAATCGTCCCGATCGCCAGGCTGTAAGGCCCAGCACTGATTGCACCGATAACCTCGCTGTTCGTGTCCGATCCGACGACTGCTACGAGCCGTCGCGGTCATATAGCCGCCCTTGACGGACTGCGCGGTCTCGCCGTTCTGGCCGTCCTGCTCTTTCACGCAGGCAAACTGCCCGGCGGGTTCTTGGGTGTCGACCTGTTCTTCGCTCTGTCTGGGTTTTTGATCACGTCGCTGCTGCTGACAGAGGTCGAAACCACGCACCGAGTCGATTTGCTCAGTTTCTGGCTCCGCCGATTACGGCGCCTGCTACCCGCCGTGATCGTGCTGCTCGTCGTCGTCACCGTGATCACGACGATCGTGGCCAGCGTGCCTGAACGGGCGGCGACGATCAACGACGGACCATGGGTGCAGGCCTACCTTGCCAACTGGCATGCGATAGCTGGCGAGACCGGATATTGGGCGTCGTTCGAACTACCTCGAATGTTCGGGCACCTGTGGAGCCTGGCAATCGAGGAGCAGTTCTATGTCGTCTGGCCGGCGATTGTGATGCTGATCGCCTGGCGAAGCCGGCATATCGATCGCGCCCTGATCATGGTCTGCGTGGTGGGCTCGGCACTGTCGTTGATCCAGATGATCCGCCTCTTGGACACAGATGACCCGAGTCGGGTTTACATCGGCACCGACACGCGGGCAAGCAGCGTGCTGCTCGGAGCCGTCTTCGCCGCGGCACCCCTGCGGCGCACGGCGGCGAAACTGACGTCGAATTCCAAATACGGCTTCACGATCATCGGATCGCTGATCGTGGTGATGATCGGCACGTCGTGGTTGTTCGTCGATGGCCCGGCGTCACCGTGGTTGTTCAGAGGTGGCCTGTTCGCACATTCGCTGCTCTCTGGCGCACTCGTCGTTGGGTGTGCTTCAAGCCCAGCCGCTCCGTTGTCCAGGGTGCTCGGTTGGCGACCATTGCGCACCGTTGGTGGGCTCTCGTACAGCCTGTACCTGTGGCACTGGCCGATCTACACGCTGCTGTCCGAGGAGCGCCTCGGTCTCACCGGTTGGGCCCTGATCGCCGTCCAGATAGCGGTTTCGTTCGTCGCCGCTGTGCTCTCGAAGAACCTCGTCGAGGACCCGGTGCGTTTCCGTGCTCCCTGGGCGCGGGGTCGCCACGGCGTGAAATCCCTGGTCGGCGTCACACTGGCGCTGGCCCTGTTCTGGATCGTCGTGCCTTACCCGAACACAACCCCGGCGGCGTTTTCCGTCGATCAACTGATCGACCCCACGACCACGACAAGCACCATGACGCCCAGAATCACCACGACGAGCACGCCAAACCGGTTGACGACGTCGATCGTCCAGACCTCAGTACCCGACATCCTCACATCAACCTCGACCAGCACTACGACCACGAACCCGTCGCCGACCCTCCCGGTCTCGACGACAACGGCACCGATTGCTCTACAGGCCCCGATCGGCCGAGCGCTCCTGGTGGGAGACTCGGTCGCCTACGACACATGGCCCGGTATTCAAGCGGCGCTCGAGGCCAGCGGAATCGCCGCGTCCGCCTACGTCAAACCCGGTGCTGGGTTACTCGACGCCAAGTACGAATCGGCCGTCGAGATTGATGCCGCTATCGCCGAGTTCGCTCCAGACCTCGTCATCTACCAGGCCTCCCTCTGGGATTTCGGCACGGTACAGGATCAGCAGGCGGCGTATCAGCGCTTCACGACACGCGTGTTGGAACACGGCGCCCGACTTGCATTCATCACTATCCCGCCACTCAGGGATGACCAGCACAACGATCTACTCACACCACTCTTTGGAATCATGAACGACTTGGCCGCGCAGTATCCCGGCTTGGTGCAGGTGTTCGACAGCAACAACGCGTGGGGTCCCACGTTCGATCGCGACGTCAACGACGACCTGGTTCCGGAACGGAAGCCTGATGGCGTCCACGTCTGTCCGTCCGGATCTGCGTTGTACGCCAACTGGTTGCTGGGCGAGTTGGCGGCGCGGTTCATCGGATTTACTCCCGCCTCACCGGAGATCTGGGCAACAGGAAGCTGGACCGCCGATCAGCGCTACACGAAACCCGATGGAATTTGTGCGGCAATCACATGACATCACGACCGGACCGCGCACAGCCACAGTCTTGACCAGTCGCCCGACTACAATTCCGTGATCGTGCCGACCAGTCCACTGAACATCGAGGGCCCATTCGGCAGATTTGCTGATCGGTTGCTGGCCCTCGAGCTCCCCGACCTGCCTCAGGTGTACCACGATGACACCGTCGCCTTCATCTGCCTTCGCGTCGCAGAGCTTCCATCCCCACTGAAGATCGGCACAAGCGTTTTGTCGTATGGCGTTGGTCTCGCTCAGCGAGTCGCCGGGCTCGATCGAACCACCGAGTTTCTTCGTTCAACGCACCTCCCGCTGTTGGCCGAACTGGCTCGCATGGTCCGCTCGCTCGGGTTCGCGTTCGTCTGGGAGAGCTGGCCACAAACACTGCCATCCGGCCTGCAGGGGGCGACCGCCTCGTGAGTGCGCTCACGGGTTCGCACCATGACTGTCAAGTGTTGGTCATAGGGTCTGGCGCAGGTGGTGCCACGACGGCGGCGACGCTCGCCGAGGCGGGCTTCGACGTGACCATCGTCGAAGAAGGATCGTGGGTCGAGCAGGGCTCGGTCGTGCCCTTCTCACTCGAACAGATGCAACGCCAATACCGCTCAGGTGGCCTGACCGTCGCCCTCGGTCGACCTTCGATCGCCTACACCGAGGGACGCTGTGCCGGCGGCGGCACCGAAGTCAACAGTGGTTTGTACCGTCGCCCAAACGAGTCGACACTCGATCGGTGGCGAACCACGTACGACATCGTCGACTTTCCGAGCGACGAGCTGTTCGCGATCTGTGATGAGGTCGAGTCGGCGCTGTCTGTCCAGACGGTTCCCGGTCAGCATTCACCGGCGAGCGAGCGACTGAGGCGGGGAGCTGCATCGCTCGGGTGGCAGCACGACGAGATACCGCGCTGGATGACATATCCGGATGGCGATCACGCACCTGGACAGCGCCAAAGCATGACTCGTACCTACCTGCCACGAGCATTGTCGTCCGGAGCTGTGATGCTCTGCGAACATCGCGTCAAGCGCCTGGTCAGCGACCGGGACCGGGCGTTCCGCGCCGAGCTGACCGGACCCGGCGGGCAACCCGTGACGATCGATTTTGAGCACGTGTTCGTCTGCGCTGGGGCGATCCACTCCCCCGCGCTCCTCCAGCGTTCAGGTCACCGCGGGCTGATCGGCCGCCGGCTCGCTGTGCATCCCACGGTGAAGCTCGTTGCTCGCTTCGATCAGCCGATCAATGTCGACGACGATGTTCCCGTTCATCAGGTCAAGGAGTTTGCACCCGATCTGTCGTTCGGCGGCTCGGCCAGCCAACCTGGGCTCGTGGCGCTGGCGCTGACCGACAATTGGCCCGAAATGCGTGATGCAATAACGGCGTGGCCGGAGATGGCTGTCTACTACGCAGCGATCACGAGCGAGGGCCGCGGCCGGGTCAGGTCACTCCCCGGCCTGCATGACCCACTTGTGACGTACAACCTGACGAGGCGCGACAGGGACTTGTTAGGAAGCGGACTGGCCCGGCTGGCATTGGTGATGCTCGAAGCTGGGGCACGCGAGGTGTTCCCGTCGTTCCGTGGGGCCCCGATCGTTCGTCAGCGGTTGGACCTCAGTGAAGTCACCCGCCGTTTCGCAGCCACGGCCGCCAGCGTGATGACCGTTCATCTGTGTTCCACTGTGCCGATGGGATCGGACCAAAGTAAGGCAGCCGCCGATAGCTTCGGGCGGCTGCACGGTACCGACAACGTCTACGTGAATGACGCGTCACTTCTCCCCGATGCCCCCGGTGTCAACCCGCAAGCATCAGTGATGGCTATCGCGATTCGAAACGCTCGTCGATTTGCGGGGATCAACGCGTGATCGCACACGTCCACATCGATCCGCCGGGCACCACCGTTTTGAGCGGCGCTTCCGGATGGCTTGGCACAGCGATCATGCACGCCCTCACCGATCCCGATGGCCGATGGCACCGGTCAGGGATGATTCGACCGTTGGTGCGCGATCGCGTCGAAGCTGAACGGTTGCGAATGCTGGCGCGCCATGTCGATCCAGTGATCGGCGACCTGACCAAACCAACCTCACTCGCTCCACTCTTTGCCGGGCTATCTGGCACCGTCGATGTGATCCACGCGGCGGGAATCATCCACGCCAAGAACGTTGCCGAGTTCTTCACCGTCAACACCGGCGGCACCCGCACGATGTTGGCGGCGGCCCAAGCACACGGTGTCCGCCGATTCGTGTTTGTCTCGTCGAACAGTCCGTTCGGCACCAACCCGCACCCCGGGGATCGATTCCGAAACGACGAGCCGTACCATCCGTACCTCGGTTATGGAGAGTCGAAGATGCAGGCCGAACTGGCGGTGTTCGATGCCGTGCAAACAGGGCTCAACGCCGTCATCGTGAGGCCTCCCTGGTTCTACGGTCCGTATCAGCCACCACGTCAAACGACCTTTTTCAAGATGGTCAGGACCGGCAAGTTTCCGATCATCGGCGGCGGCGAACAATCGCGTTCGATGGCGTACATCGACAATCTCGTCCAAGGTGTGATGCTTGCCAACTTGGTCGAGACCGACGCCGGTCTCGGTTGGTGGATCGCCGATCGGCATCCCTACACGATCAACGAGATCGTCGACACTGTCGGTCGGGCATTGGTTGACGAGGGATTCGACGTGTCACCCCGACGCAGGCACGTGCCGGCGATCGTAGGTCGCGTCGCAGAGCTGGCCGACAGGACGATCCAGCGCACTGGCCGCTACAACCAAAATGTCCACGTGCTTGGTGAGATGGACAAGAGCATCGCTTGTGATATCAGCGTTGCGAGACGCGATCTGGGCTACGAACCGGAGATCGAGTTGTACGAAGGAATCCGTCGGAGTATCCGTTGGTGCCGTGAGCAGGGGCTCTCGCTATGACGCTCAGTCTGGTCACGGGAGGCAGCGGGTACTTCGGTTCATTGCTCGTAGCTCGCCTGCTCGAGCGCGGTGATCGCGTTCGAGTACTCGACATCACCGACGCTTCGGATCGACCAATCAACGTCGAATTCGTCGAGGGCGATATACGGGATCGTTCGGTCGTGGCCGTCGCGGTGGCGGGATGTGACGTGATCTATCACAATGTCGCGCAAGTGCCGCTCGCCAAGGATCACGACCTTCTGCGATCGGTCAATGTCGACGGCACGCGTCTGATGCTCGAATTGGCGCAGGACGCTGGGGCCGCCAAGGTGGTCCATACCTCATCGAGCGCGGTGTTCGGAATCCCAGAGTCCAACCCGGTGCTCCCCACGACTGTTCCGAAGCCGGAAGAGGCGTACGGGCACGCCAAACTGGCTGCCGAATGGGCGTGTCTGGCAGCTGCCAATCAAGGTCTCGACGTTTCGATCTTGCGGCCGCGCACGATTCTCGGTCACGGCCGTCTCGGTATTTTCGGGATCCTGTTCGACTGGATCGCAGATGGGGCTGATCCGATTGTGCTCGGTGACGGCCGTAACCGGTACCAGTTCGTCCATGCCGAGGATCTCGCGGATGCGTGCATCGCAGCGGGTTCGCACGCCGGGCCTGGCGTGTTCAATATCGGAACCGACCGCTTCGGCACGATGTTCGAGACGCTGGATCACCTCTGCACGCATGCAGGCACCGGTTCAACGGTGCGTCGAATGCCGACCCGGCCAACGGCGATTGCGATGCGACTCAGCGCCCGGCTTGGCCTCACCCCGTTTGCCCCGTATCACTGGCTGATGTACTCGGAATCGATGTGGTTCGACATCGACCACGCCCGCCAAACGTTGGGGTGGGAACCACGTTGGTCGACCGATGATATGTTCGCCCAGAGCTACGACTGGTTTGTCGCCCACCGGGCCGAGACCCACGACCAATCCGCCAGTCTCCATCGGCGAACTGCTCGTCAGGGAATCCTGAGCGGCGCCAAGCGAGTCACCCGTTTGCTGCCGGCGGCGATCGGAGACAACCATGGTTGAGATTCGAAATACCTCGTGTTGGCGGATGTTCAGACACGTACTCCCGATCTACATCCTGTCTCGGCTGTGCGTGATCGCGGGTGCCGCCGTCGTCGCCGCCGAACTCCGACACGATGCCAATTTCGCACACGAGAACAACCTCAGCCCTGATCCTGACGGTCTCAACGCGGCTGGGAGCGCCGTCGAGCCGATCACCAACGTGCTCACCTCGTGGGACGGGCTCTGGTACATGGAGATCGTCCGCAACGGTTACCCGAGATCGATACCGCCAGACATCACGTACTTCCAGCGCGAGGCACGGGCAGCCTTCTTCCCGTTGTTCCCGATGCTTGGTCGGGCCGCCGGTTGGGTCATCCCCGGGGGCGACACCCTTGCCGTGCTGAGTCTCAACGTGGTGCCCGGCCTGGTGGCGGTGATCCTGATCGGCCTGCTCGGGCAGCGTCTGTACGGCGAACGCGTCGGCAAGACGACAGCCACATTGGTCGCCCTGTTCCCCGGCAGTTTCGTCTTGTCATTCGCCTACAGCGAAGCGCTCATGCTGGTGCTCGCAGCAGCCTGCATGTTGTGCCTGCACGACCGGCGATGGCTCGCAGCTGGCGTCTTCGCAGCGTTGACGACCGCCACCCGGCCGAATGGCGTGGCGATCATCGTCGCCTGCGCCGTTGCGGCGGTGATCGCGATCCGTGAGGAACGTGAACGCAACTGGCAGCCCTTGTCCTCGGTCTTGCTGGCACCGATCGGGTTCATCGTGTTTCAAGTTTGGCTCGGACAACACACGGGTGAACAGGGTGCTTGGTTCCGTGTACAACGTGAAGCATGGGGTGAAGGTGCCAGCTTCGGGTGGACGGCGATCAAGAACACGGCAGAGGCGTTCAGCGCCCCGCTCACGTCTCCGACCGACACAATTACGGCGGTCAGTTTCGTTGCCACGATCGCCCTGCTGTGGTTGGCGTGGCATGCTCGCATGCCGCTCTGGATGAACGCCTATTCATGGACGATCGTGGCGTTGATGCTTGTCCCGGCGACCGTCACGGCGCGGCCACGTTTCTTGTTCACGGCCTTTCCGCTGCTGATTGGGGCGGCTCGGTGGTTCGAGGATCGGCGCAGGGTCGACGACAATCTCTGGCCGGTCACGATGGCAGCCTGCGGGGCTGGTTTGGCGACGCTGGCCGGCCTGTACGGCGTATACGGCGCTATTCCGTGACTGGTTCGTCGGCAAGCATGCTCGAGCGACCCGTCGTCCGGACCGGGATGCTGCTGGCGATTCTGGCCTACCTTCCGGCCTTGACCGCTGCTCCCGGGCAGATGCCGTCGGATAGCAAACTGTACCTGTACCTGAATCCCGGCAGATTTGTCGGTGACGCCCTATCGACGTTCGATCCGCGACAGTTCGCAGGTTGGGTTCCCCACCAGCACGTCTCGTACATCTGGCCGGCCGGGCCGTGGTTCTGGTTGTTCGATGCGGTCGGCGTGCCTGACTGGGTCGCACACCGCCTCTGGATCGGTACGTTGATGCTGGCCGCCGGCCTTGGTGTTCGGTGGTGCGCTCGACTGCTCGGACTCGGATCGCTCGCCGCCGTGACTGCCGCCGTGCTGTACCAGTTCTCGCCCTACGTGCTGCCCTACGTGTCGCGTACGTCGGTGATGCTGCTCCCGTGGGCTGGCCTCGGTTGGATCGTGGCGTTCACGATTCGAGCCACCCGCCGACAATCGTGGGGCGACCCGGCGGCAATTGCGCTGGTCGTCTTGACCGTTGGCTCGGTCAACGCCACGGCGCTGGCGATGATCGTTCCGGGTCCCACGCTGTGGTTACTGCACGCCACCTGGCAGCGAACGATCGCGTGGCGTTCAGCGGCGATCGTCGTCGTCAGGACAGGAGTGTTGTCAATCGGTGTGTCGCTGTGGTGGATCGTGATGTTGTCGATCCAGGGTAGGTACGGCGCAGATGTACTCCCCTACTCCGAGTCGCTCGCCGACGTCTCATTGACCGCCACGTCGGCCGAAGTCTGGCGCGGCCTCGGCTACTGGTTGTTTTACATCCGCGATCCGTATGCCGCGACCACCACCGAGTCATTGCGATATCTGTCGTCTACCCCGTCGATCGCCGTCAGCTACCTGGTTCCGATCGTGTGTCTAGCAGGGTTGGTGTTCGTGCGATGGGCACACCGGCGATTTGCGGCGATGCTCGTCGCATGCGGGGCATTGCTGGCGATCGGCGTCCACCCGATCACCGACAAGCCACCGTTGATGCGAATCCTGGCGGGCGACGACGAAAGTGGACTCGCACTGGCGCTCCGCAGCAGT
Organism: Ilumatobacteraceae bacterium; assembly: GCA_031390905.1. GTDB lineage: Bacteria > Actinomycetota > Acidimicrobiia > Acidimicrobiales > Ilumatobacteraceae > Ilumatobacter. The sequence goes on from JANMTV010000041.1 coordinate 19,025, forward strand.
ACACGCGCCCTGCCGGTGATGGTGCTCGGACTGGCATTGACTGCCGGCTCGCTGGTGATGTCACTCGACAACGTCAGGGTTCGTCGACCCCGGATTCGTCGAGCACAGTTGCGGGCCGATTTCGTGACCGCAGGCCTGATCGGGTTGCTGGCCGTCGCCAACTTGCCGTCGCTGTGGAACGGAGCATTTGTCGACCCGGCGTTGGAGCGAGACCAAGCACCTCCTCAGGCGTGGCTCGACGCCGCTGCGGCGCTCGACAGGACCGGTACGGACGGCCGCGTGCTGCAGTTGCCAGGTGCCGAATTTGGAGCGTTCCGTTGGGGTTACACCGTCGACCAACCGTTGCCAGGTCTGACCGACAAGCCACTGGTCACGCGTGACCTCCTGCCACTCGGATCACCGGGCGCAATGGATCTGTTGTTTGCACTCGATGATCGGCTTCAAGACGGCGTGCTCGAACCGTCGGCGGTGGCACCGACTGCACGGCTGCTCGGCGTCGACACGATTTGGCTTGCAAACGACATTGCGTTCGACCGATTCCGTACGGCGCGTCCCGAGATCGTCTCCGATCAGATCGCCAATGCGCCCGGTATCGGAACGCGAGATAGTTACGGCGAGCTGTTCCTGAATCGAGCCGATATCGCGACGACCGACGAACGAGCGCTCGGCGACCCGCGCGTCGGCGGACCGGTCGTGCCTGTCGAGTTGTTTGCCCTCGATAGTCCTGGTTCGGTCGTGCGAGTTGCTGACACATCGGTCGTGGTGTCGGGCAGTGGCGATGGGATCGTCGATCTGGCAGCCGCCGGCCTCCTCGACGGGACCGAGCTGATCCAGTACAGCGCCTCGCTCGCAGCGGACTCACTCGAGGATGCCGTCGCACAGGCGGCAGCGGTGTTGATCACCGACTCGAATCGGGACCGCGCGCGTCACTGGCGGAGTTCGCAGGACACGACGGGATACACCGAACCCGGCGGATCTCAACAGGATGTGTTACGGCCAATTTCTTCCGACCAACGACTCCCGGTGTTCGATGACGACGACCCGTTGACGCAAACGATTGCGGTTCAGCGGGGACCCGTTACGGCGACCGCAACCTCGTACGGCGAACCGTTCGCGTACCTGCCAGAACACCGTCCATCGATGGCGATCGACGGTGACCCGCGCACGGCATGGTCCGTCGGTGAGCACGCAAACCCGGTGGGCGAGACGATCCGGCTGGCGCTCACCGAATCGATCGACTCGCTCGTTGTCCGGCAACCCGCGACTAGTGCTGACGCTCGTCGAATCAGCGAGATCGAGATCGCAGGGCAGTTGATCGTTCTGGACGAACGGTCGCTCGCCGCCGATGGACAGCTGATCGAACTAGGTCCAACAAGCGGCGCGCTCGACATCACGATTGCGGCGATCTCCACTCCCGTCCCTGGCTCTCCCCGGGCGCTCGCAGGGGTCGGATTTGCAGAGCTCAGTACAGCGCTTGGATCGACGATCGAAGTCGTCCGGCCACCGCAGGACGCGCTCCCGGCGATAACCCCCGATACACCGCTGGCGGTGTCGTTCAGTCGGCTTCGGACAGATCCGATGGACCGTTGGCGCGACGACCCCGAGCAACGCCTCGTTCGAGAGTTAGAGCTTCCAAGCGCCCGCACGATGACGATCGACGCCACGGTTCGGATCGATGCCCGCGCCTCCGATGAGGAATTGGCGGGAATCTTCGGCTGGCCCGCAATCGCCACGACACGTCTCACAGGCGCACCACGACACGCCGGAATTGCGGCACTCGACGGTGACCACGAGACGAGTTGGATCACGGGATTCGGCGAGGCGCTCGGTGCAGTCCTGCGAGTTTCCGGCGCGACCCAGCCAATCGACTCGATGTCGATTCAGCAACCGATCACCGGCTTCAGCCGAGTCACACGTGTGGCGATTCGGACCAACGCCGAACAGCGGATGGTCGAACTCGTGCCCGATGCCGGGGGCACGAGCACCGTGACGTTCGACCCTCCACTAGCCGCAGGTGAGCTCGAAATCGAGATCGCTGCGGTTGAGCCTGCGACCACCATCGATCGACGATTCGGTGATCTCGTCGAACTCCCCTCATCAATCGTCGAGATCACCTTTCCCGGTCGCCCAACGGTTGCTCCGGTGGAAGCGAGTGAGGTCGAGATTGCGTGTGCTCCCCTGCTGTCGATCGATGGCAGCCCACTACACGTCACGCTGCGTATCCCCAATGGTGACTGGCTTGCCGGCGCCCCGATCGGCGCCGATATGTGTGATCCGACCGTAGAGCTCGCGACGGGACCACATCTCATCCTCGGCGAACCCAGCGAGCTTCCGGTCACGATCGATCGAGTTGTCCTCCGTGATCGTGTCGCCGGACGTGATGGTGCGGTTGAACTGATCGGAAGGTCCGCTGACCGGCCAACGGTCACGATCCTCGAAGCATCGAGTAAGTCACGATCAGTCGAGATCAGCGGGTGCAGTTCGGGATGCTGGCTGGTGTTCGGAGAGGGATACAACGACGCCTGGGCGGCGTCAGGGCCTACCGGTTCACTCGGTCCCCCAGTGATGGTTGACGGCGGTTTCAACGGGTGGCGAATCGACGCGACCGACTCGTCGGTGATCATCGATGTCGAATGGACCCAACAACGCAAGCTCAACCTGGCGCTGATCGCATCGCTGGCGACGGCCCTGATCGCGGCGGCACTGATCGTTGCCGATCGACGCCGATCGTACGCTGGCACCGACGACCGAGTGGTGTCGCTGACCCCGACGTTGATCTCTGGCAGCTTTGGCTCGCTGAGCCGTCGTCGGGCGAGATTCCTGTGCATCACGTGGATTGGAGCTGCAGGTCTGCTGATTGGGCCACTGTGGGCCGTGTGGGGTGCCGCTGGCGGGCTCGTGGTTGTCGCCACGAGACGGTCGCGTCTCCCTGAATTGGCTGCGATCGCTTCACTGTGTGTCGTCGCGGCGATTGTGGTGTTGATCGAGTTCCGAGAATCAACGCTGCCAAACGGCGCCTGGCCGCTTCGCTTCGAGTCGATCCACGGCGTCGGCGTGTTTGCTGTCGTCTCGTTGATCGTCGGGGCGTTGAGCGCGACCGACGCCGACAGCGACTCAGGGGTCTAGCGGACACGCGAGAATTCTCCGTGCGGTAGTTTCATTTCGCCTGCTGCGCAGTCGAAATAGCGCACCGAAACGATTGGTCGCCTCGCCTATCGGCTCGGCTCCTTACTCCTTGATCGCGACGAGGAAGACTGACTGGCCGAACGGCGGACGGACAACGCCCTCGACTCGACGCACGACGGGCACGACGGCTCGGTCGTAGACGGTGGCGAGTCGACCGCTGGTCGGGTGCTGCTTGAGTAGCCGAACGACCAAACCCCAGGCGAAGAATCCAGGCAGGTTGCAGTAGTGGGAGTTCGTGACTCGCAACCCGCTGGCCCCGACGCGACCGATCAGTTGGCGGCGGCGGTAGCGACGGTAGTGCCCGATCTGGCGGTCGAACGGTCCGTAGAGGCATTCGAAGGCAGGGACCCACAGAATCAAACGGCCCCCCGGGTTCAGCCTGGCGGCGATTGCCGAGAGCGCCTCTACGTCATCGGGAATGTGTTCCAACACATTGATCAGGACGACGGCATCAAACCGGGCGCCAGGATCGATCGCGGAAAGATCACCCTGGACCACGCAAATCGTGGCCGATTCGCCGAGCCGCTGGCGCAGTCGGTCTGCCTGGGCATTCGACGGCTCGAGGGCGGTGATGGTGCCGTGCTCGGACAGTTGTTCCGTATAGGTGCCCTGTCCAGCACCGACTTCGAGGATTGCACCGGCGAGGTGCGGAGCGCAGAGCGAGAGCACCCAGTCGGTGTAGTTCTCGGTACCTTCGAGATCGGCGAGTACGTCGAGCAGCCCGGCGTCGGCATGGTCGAACGAAGCCGGTGTGCGCGTCTGAACCGGACGCCGCCGAAACGGATTCATCGACGACGCAGTTTGTCGGCAAGCGTCGAATAGCGAACGATGCAGTACAGCGCCCTTATGGCGTCTCTGAGACCGATCTTCTTCCCATCGTCATACGTTCGGCCATCGTACGAAATCCCCACCTCGTAGACCCGCCAGTTGCCCTTGGCAATTTTAGCGGTGATCTCCGGCTCGAACCCGAATCGATTCTCGCAGATCTCGATCGACTGGATGATGTCACGTCGAAACAGCTTGTAACACGTCTCCATGTCGGTCAGGTTGAGGCCTGTGAACATGTTGGAAGCGAGTGTCAGCAAGCGATTTCCGAGCGAGTGATAGAAGTACAGCACCCGGTGTGGGCGACCTGACAGGAACCGCGAACCGAACACGATGTCAGCTTTGCCATCGAGCGCCGGGCCAAGCAGATCGGCGAACTCGTCTGGGTCGTATTCGAGATCGGCATCCTGCACGATCACGTAGTCGCATGTCGCCAACCTGAAGCCGGTCCGTAGGGCGGCACCTTTGCCCTGATTGATCGGGTGCAACTCGACGGTCACCATTGGGTTGTCGATTTCGGCGAGGATCTCTCGGGTTCCGTCGGTGCTTCCGTCGTCGACCACGATCACCTGACCAACCCACGGGCTGTCGGTGACACGCTTGAGTAGCGCCAGCACGGTGCGTTGCTCGTTGTAGCACGGCACAACAACACTCAGGCATTGGCGCGGCTGGTTGGGCATGGGAATCGATTCTATTGTGTCGTTCCGAGACTCAACGCTCGTTCGAGCATCGTTGGTACAACTCGACGAGCCGATCGTTGTAACTGGAAATCAAGCAGTAGTCGTCGGTAATCACCTGATTCGGCTCGGAACTCCCGAACTCCTGCGAGGCGTTCGGTTCATACCAGCCGTCCCACAGTCGGGTCAGGATCACCCAGTCGTTCGAGCGCAACTCGTCGGCGAGTGGCCCGCCCTCCTCGTTGGCAAGTCCTGGATCCATTTCGATGAACTGCGTTCCCGGTGTCAGCTCAGGAAACAGATAGTAGAAGAAGGCATCGCTGTACCACGTCCGGCGCAGGTCGGCAGGGCCGACGATCAGCGTCTCGCCCGGTGACATCAAGCGATCGAGGTCGGAGATCACCAGGTTGCTGGCCTCGGCAGCGAGGTCCTCACCGAGAAAGAAGCGCCTGCCGTTGCGCTCGACCTCGAACGGCTCGTTGATCTGTCCGATCGAAACTCGTGCATGCAACAGCCAGTAGCGGAATGTGAACAACGGCGTCACGACCAGCATCAACACCGTCACCGCGGCGGCAATTTTGAGGACGCGTTGGCGAGGCCACACGAACCGAGTCGCACACTGCATCCGCCATTCGAATCCACCCACGATCAGCATCGGGAATGACACACACGTCACCCACGCGAGATGCGCAGAGTCGGGCCGTTGAAGACCCTGCGGAAGAACGCCGATACTCACCAGCGCAATTGCCATCAAGGTCGTGGCGTGAGTGGGTCGCGTTCCGGCACGACGCGCTCGCCGGGCGACCCATAGCAGCAGAATCGGTGCAGCCAGCATCGCAAAGAACCAGAGGAACAGGGACTTCTCCGCAGGCAGCGCAGGCAGCCCCCACCATGGAGGGATCAATTCGGCGACCGCTTGCAACGACCCGTCGAGCTTGCTCCAAGAAGGTGGGCTGGGAAGTTGACGCCCAGCACGCAACCTGAAGACCGGATCGACGAACATCCCGTTGAACGCCGCCGACGGACCTACGAGGGCGACGTGGACCCACATCGGGATCAGGCCGATCAAGGCTCCGATCGCGATCGGTCGCCACTGTCGGGTACGCCACAGATACCAACCGAACACGATGCCCAGTGCCAAGCCGAGATCCGGTCGATACGTCAGCGCCAGCCCAGCCAGAACACCGGCGGCAATCAGGGTCCGTTGACCATTCTGGCGGTGCTCGGCCCGCAGCGCCAACACCACGCTCCACAGCACCAACGCAACGCCGCCGTTCCACGCCATCGCCGTCAGCCCAACTGGGGTGAGGATCAGGAACACGGACAGACCGGCCACCAATGTGGCCGCCAGACGACCCCAGGGGCGCGCCAGGGCAAACAGAGCGGCAATCATGGCGAGGTGTTGCAGGAGGCCGAAGGTGCGTTCCGCCTCGAGCGTGAAACCGAACACCCGGAACCATCCGGCTAAGACGTGGAGCGCACCGGGCCCGTACAAATGCAAGAAGTCCCGGTTCGGTAGGTCGCCGGCCAGGATCCTTTCGGGGAAGACGAGCATGAAGCCCTCCTCCATCGTTCCGCCCGTCGTGCGATACAACCCGCGGAGTGGGAGTGCCACGAGGGCGGCGACGAAGCCAAGCGCTGCCCATGTTCGGAGTGCACCGCGACGCCAGACACCACCAACTCGCAGCCGCAGACCTCCGTCGCCACCGAACACGAACGGCACGCACTGCTCCTGATCCTCGACAGTGCTTGGTGCCTGTGTCGTCCACGTGATCAAGCGTTTGGTCACGATCACGGTACCGAACGCCCCGAGCACGCACAACAGGGGTTCGACAGGCGCTCGAAAGCGAATCGTGCCGTACGTGTACGCGGCCGTGATCGTGACCGCAACGAACTGCGACGCAATCGGCCAGAGTCGCCTGCGAATCGAGAACGCACCGACCAGACTGAGCCCAGCCAGGCCGTAGTACATCAGCAACCCGAGACCGCTCGCATCGCGATTGCGACCTTCGATCGCCGCAAACTCGACGTTCTGGATCGGCCGGAACAGTTCCCACTGTCGCAGCACGCGGGCGGCGACGACACGAGGGAGTTCGTCGGCGTGGTCACGGGCGTACTGGAGGCCGCGCTTGCGCCACGCCAGAGCGACCTCCGACTCATCGCCAGGCAACTCGCCGATCTCGTCGCGGATCTGCTGTTGACATTGAAAGTCCCAGTAACCAGCGAACTTCCCGCGGTACGCCGAGTCACAGTTGGCGTACACCATCACCTCGTTGCCATTGTTCGACAGCGGCACGAAGTTCTCGAACGTCACCGCGTTGCGGATCATCCAGGGCGACAGCACGACAACGCAGACCGTGCCAGCGAGCACCAGGTGCCTCCAGCGTTGACTCATGGCGATTTCACGATGACTCAACATCCACGGCATCGCCATCAACGGCCCAAGCAACAATGCTTCGCCACGCGTCAGTGCCGCCAACGCAATCAGCGCACCTAACGTTGCTGAGGTGCGCCACGTTGACCGATCCCGCCAGCGATAGGCGAGGAGCAGGCACAGCGTCACGAGTGCCGCCATCAGTCCCTCGGGGTACATCAGGCCGTCGATCAACCAAAGGTTTGGATAGACAGCCGCCAAACCAGCTGCCAGGACCCCGACCGTCGGACCACCGAGGTGCCTCGCCAGAGCCCAGGTTGCGGCGACCACGCCGACCCCCATCAGCAGGGACAGCATCTTGTGGTCGAAGTAGGCGGTTCCCCCAAGACGAGAGCTGAGCGACAGGACCATCGGGTACAGCGGGCCGTGGAAGGCGCTTGGATTCTGCTTCTGATACGCAACCCAGAAGAGCGGTTCCGGGAACCCTCGGCCGCGGGCCAGGACATTTGCCGTGACGTGATAGAAGAAGGGATCGCCGGCATCGGTGCGCTCAGGCGCAACCGCCAGTAATCCGTAGAGACGAACGAAGTAAGCCAGCGCGAGCACGCCGGCGACGGCCGACGAACTTCGCATCCAACCGACCAGGTCCCGACGCGTACGCGCGTGAGCGCATGACCAGATTGCAGTCACGATCACCCCGGCTGCGACTGCAACGCACAACGTCCAGACGAACGGGGTGAGCAATCGACCAGACAAGAACGAGACGCCGTCGACCATGACACTGCGATCCCGATACTGGCGCGCCACGAGGTGGAAGCTGATTTCGCCGAAACCGATGGTGCCCGGCGCGATCCAGGCCAGCGCTGTGACCCAGCCGGAAACGTGCTGACGATCTGACGGAATTCGTCGCCGGAACCACTCGGCACCCATGATCCCGACAGCAACAATGTGGAGCTTTCCCACCAGCGTGCTTCGGAGACCGAACTCGGATGAATCGACGACTGTGAAGACGGTCGCAAGGGCGATGCCGCTCAGGCCGAGTGCGCCCATCGCCCGCACCAACGACCAGCCCTGAAGCCGAAGCCGTCGGATCCCCCAGACCAAACCTGCTGCGCACAACACGTTGAACAGCAGGACGCCGATGCCGAGTCCCGCAACTGGCTGACCGAACGGTCGAAACGACGCCATGGTGGCAACGCGATCGACGTGACTTGGCGACGAATCGAACCCCAGGAGGGCGACCGCCGCGATCGACCACCACAAGGCGACACAGGCGGCCACAGGTCGCCAACTGAACCGAGCCCCTCCCCACAGCCAGCCGACGAACAGCGCCAGCAGTGCTGGCGACGAAAGACCCAAGATCCGAGTCAACCAGTCTGAACTCCCCCGCCCGCCCAGCAACGCCACCGTGTGAGCGATCGACACCAAGCCGAGTGCTCCGCCCGTCGCCGCCGCACAACGGGTCCTCCTACTGCACGGCACGACGCCAGACGTTAGCGGCCAGCGTGCGAACGGTCAGCAGCATCTGCAGCCCGGCGCTCGCTGGCCTTGCTTGACGGCGAGTCCCACGCCTACGCCCTGATCGGTCGCGTGGCCGAGTTGAGCGACGGCGCGGTGCGTATGGGTCCGGGCACCCTGACGGCACGTTGAACCGCCTCGTCGATGACGGGCTCATCGAGGAGACAACGGACCGGGTCCGTCGAGATGACAGTGAGCGGCGCCGCTACTACTACACGCTCACGCCGAGCGGGCGTGCAGTCGCGGTCGATGAGTTCGTCCGCCTTCAAGGTCTGGTACACCGCAGCGCCGCCCACCTTCCAAGCGGGGCGATCGCGTGAACAGCGGCATGGGCAGTGTGCAACGCCGGTCCGATCCTCGGCGTGTCGCAGCGTTCGGATTGGGCACCAAAGCCGGATGAGCTGTTCGGCGTTTTCGCGCCGTGGTGTCCGCATCGTGCGGCGGACGCAGACCGCTCCGCACCTTCGTCGTGCAGCGAGGCTATATAGTTCCAGCCCGGGCAACGAGGAGGGGCGATGGACAACCTGGCGAGCGTCCGAGCGATCTACGAGGCGTTCGGCACGGGAGACGTGCCGAGGATCATCGAGCTGATGGCCGATGACGTGCGATGGGAGCACTGGGACGACAACAGCGCCCAGCAGGCGGGCGTGCCGTCGATGCAGCCTCGCAACGGCAAAGCAGGTGTGGGCGAGTTCTTCGCTGTGTCGGCGTCCATGGGGATCACCGACTTCAAGGTGATGAACATGATGGAAGGCGGCAATCAAGTCGCGGTGAGCTTCGTGATCGAGAGCAATGTCCCCGGCGGGGGTCACTACCGCGACGAGGAGATCCACCTGTGGACTTTCGACGACGACGGCAAGGTCACGGCACTGCGGCACTACCTCGACACGGCGAAGCACATCGCCGCCTGGGCCGTGTGAATCCCCGGTCGCCCGCCCGCGGATAGCCCGTGTCGACCAACCCCAAGGAGTGTCATAGAACGTCGGGAGATAATCCCGAGCCGACGCGTCTGCTACCGCCGGGTGGCGGACACGCGGTACGTGCTACCTCGCGAACGCCGCCCACGCACTGCAGTTCGCCAGGTGCTGCGGCACGCGTCAGAGCGTTCCGGCGCGCGAGTATCGGGTGGGTGTGGGCGGCCGAGTGAGCGACCGTACGTGCCGTTCCGAGCGGCTGGTCGTCAGCAAGCCGTTGACATTCTCGGCTGACCGATAACAACGTCGTAGGTCTTCAGTCGCTCGTACCCCGGGAGGGGTCGGCGAGCCACGTGAGCGCCGCGGCCTGGCGCGAAGGCAGCTTCCCGGCCAGAGCTGCGCGTAGCGACCCGCGACGCGACCGGGGGAAGCGGACACCCGGAGGTCAGCGCGCTGAGCGGTGAGCAGTTGCAGGGCATCTGTTGGCTGCCAGCGGGCAGATTGCTGGTAGCCGCCGATACAGGACCTTTGATGTCGGCGCTATTTGCGATCTTGACATGACCGTAGGGCTGTAAGTCGCGCCGAGCGGGACTGCCCGAACCGAACTGTTCACATGGGCCTTCGCGCTCACCGCTGTCCGGCGAGCCGTCTACCGGAGGCCCCAGCGGCTACAAAAGAAATCCTGGAAGCATGTTGCATCACGTACATATGTCTGATAGTATAATCTCATGTCACGGCCGGTCGATCCACAAGCGATGTTCACATCGTTGGTCCACGCCGACCCTGCCTCGCTCACCATCACCGAAGTCGTCTCGACACTCCAGACGTTCCGTGTCGTGCAGGGCTGGATGGACCACTTCCAAGCTCGCCTGCTGTCACGTTCCAACCAACTCGACGTGTCCGCTGCAGAAGTGTTGATCCGCAACGCCGGAATCTCGGCTGCCGAAGCCAAAACCAAAGACCGACGCTCCAAGGCACTCGAAGAGGCTCCGTCGTTCAGTGACGCACTCGCCGAAGGAGCTGTCTCTGCCGGTCACACGGACGCCTTGGCGAACGCAACCTCACGGCTCGACGACGCGACGAAAGATCTGTTCCTCGAACACGAAGCCGCATTGTTGGATCAGGCGACACATTCGACACCAGAAGAGTTCGCCCGTCACTGCCGACACTTGAAAGACCGAATCACCACAGATCAAGGCATCGAACGATCAGAACGCCAAAAGCGTGACACCACGTTGCGGCGTTCGATCTGCCCACGCACCGGGATGTACCGGATCAACGCCGAACTCGACCCCGAGTTAGGGCATCAACTGTTCACCTCGCTCGAAACCGAAATCGCCGCGATGATCACC
>JANMTV010000042.1:0-1125 GCA_031390905.1 Ilumatobacteraceae bacterium
GGTGATCATCGCGGCGATTTCGGTTTCGAGCGAGGTGAACAGTTGATGCCCTAACTCGGGGTCGAGTTCGGCGTTGATCCGGTACATCCCGGTGCGTGGGCAGATCGAACGCCGCAACGTGGTGTCACGCTTTTGGCGTTCGGATCGTTCGATGCCTTGATCGCGTGAGATCCGGTCTTTCAAGTGTCGGCAGTGACGGGCGAACTCTTCCGGTGTCGAATGTGTCGCCTGATCGAGTAGTGCGGCCTCGTGTTCGAGGAACAAGTCCTTGGTGGCATCGTCAAGCCGTGAGGTGGCGTTGGCGAGGGCGTCGGTGTGGGCAGCAGACACAGCACCGGCGGCGAGTGCATCACCAAATGATGGTGCCTCTTCGAGGGCTTTCGAGCGTCGATCCTTGGCTTTGGCTTCGGCGGCGGAGATCCCGGCGTTGCGGATCAGGACTTCTGCGGCGGAGACGTCGAGTTGGTTGGAGCGTGACATGACTGCTGCTTGATGACGATCGATCCAGCCTTGCACGATTTTCATTGACTGTATTTCGGCGACGACTTGGGTCATCGTGAATGTTGTCGGGTCGGAATGTGTCAACGCTTCGAAGATGCGGAGTGGGTCGACCGGCCGTGACATGGGATTACACTACCAGACATATGTACGTGATGCAACATGGTCTAATGATTTGTCTTGGAGCCGGCGTTCGGTTCCGGGACGAACGCCTCCGTCACAGCACAGCTTGCGCCATCGCTCACGACACTCCCGGCGAACACGCGTGTGATCCGGGTGTGGGGCGTCAAAAAAGAAACGACATTGACAGCACCGGCGGGTGTCACCGAACGGGTCGATACGTCGTCGACGGGTACCGGTTCAGTCACCGTGGCGGATCGGCGACGCGACACGACCGTCTGTCGGGGTGTCGGGTGCGGCGACGGCGACATCGTCATCGGTGCGCGTTGGTGGAACACCTCACGTTGTGTTTGAAACCAGCACCCGCCGGGAGTCCGACGACGACGGTCACAACGCACAGGTATAGCTATTCTGGTGGTGGTGATACTGGTGATGTCGTGATGGACACCAGCAACGTCGTGATTGAACGCACGTTTGGGTTGCCGGGTGGTGTGATGGTTCAGGATC
>JANMTV010000382.1:0-22036 GCA_031390905.1 Ilumatobacteraceae bacterium
TGGCGGTAGTAGTCGAGCCCACGAACCAGTTTCAAGTCGACCTTGAACGGAATTTCTAGATCCTTGAGCCCGGACTGCACGGTGTCGAAGTGGGCCGCCGCCGAGTCGGACCAGAACTCGGCGATCGTCGGTGCAGCCGCCACCACGGACACGTCGTGCGGGCGTTTCGAGTCGAGCACTCGGAGCGGGTTCTTGGCCAGAGTCTCGCGGCTCTGTTCCGACAAATCCTCCGAATTGTGCTCGAAGTACGCTCGCAACGCATCGACGTAGCGAGTGCGATCGTCTGGTTCTCCGAGCGAGTTGACGATCAGGTCGACCTGCTGCAAACCGAGTTGCCGATAGAAGTTCCAGCCGAGCGCGATCACTTCGACATCGAGGTACGGGTCATCGGCACCGAGAACCTCGATCCCGACCTGGTCGAACTGCCTGTAGCGACCGCGCTGCGGTCGCTCGTACCGGAAGTTGGGCCCTGAGTACCAGGCCTTCCAGGGGGTCGCCGGGCGGTGTTGCACGAAGGCCCGGCATACGCTGGCGGTCTGCTCGGGGCGCAGGGCGACGTGCCGGTCGCCCTTGTCGACGAAGTCGTACATCTCCTTCGACACCACGTCAGTGGCGACACCGATCCGGCTGAAGACACCCAGGTCCTCCATCATCGGCGGGATGACCTGTTGGTAGCCGGCGGGCTCGACGACTTGGGCGAAAACATCGGTGAATGCTCGCCAGCGGGCCGATTCTGGGGCGAGGATGTCACGCATCCCTGGGCTTGTTTGGAACGCTGGCACGGCCCGTCAGGCTACCGCTGCCCGCGGCCGCTTAGGAGCCGACCCGATACGCCAGGCGACCAATCGTTACGTCGCCCCATTTCGACTGCGTAGCAGGCGAAACATAAACTCCGGCACAGAGAATCCTCACCTATTCACTGAGTCCTCAGTCGACCAGTTCGGTGCCGCCGCCCGGCATCATGCGGTGCACGTCGTACACGGAGTCGATTTGTTTGATTGTGGTGAGCACCGCCTGAAGTTGGGCAGGGTTCGACATCTCGAACTGGAACCGCATGCGCGCCACCCGGTCATCGCCGGTGACTGTCTCGCACGAGACGATGTTGACGTGGTGATCTGCGAGCGCGTTGGCGACGTCACGGAGCAGCCGCGACCGGTCGAGCGCACGCACTTCCACACCGGCAACGAAGTGCGCCTGGCGACTCTCGCCATCCCAGTCGACGTCGATCATCCGGGTTGCTTGCTCGGCCGCCAGGGCAGTCGCGTTCGAGCAGTCGATTCGGTGAACGCTGACGCCACGACCGCGAGTCACGAACCCGAGGATGGCGTCGCCCGGAACCGGTGTACAACACACGGCCACCCGTACCAGGACGTCGTCGAGACCCTCGACGTGGATTCCGACTGCACCGTCTTGTGAGCGTTTCGACCGGCGTGGTGACAGAACCGTTGTCGGCTCGAGGTCAACGTCGCCGCCGCCTCGTAGCGCCCTCCCAACTCGTTGAGCCACGCTGCGGGCCGACACATGATGTTCGCCGATTGCAGCGAGAAACGTGTCGAGATCGACGTAGTGGAAGTCGGTGATCACGTCACTCAGTTCCGTCGAATGCCAAATCTTCTGGGTCGGGAGTCCTTCTCGACGGAACTCGTCGATCAAATCGTCGCGCCCGGCCTCGATCATGTCGACGCGCCGCTCGCGACTGAACCATTGTCGGATCTTGTTCTGAGCGCGATGGGAGGCAACGAAGCCGAGCCAGTCCTGTGATGGCGCCGCCGTTTCGACCTTGGACGTGAAAATCTCAACCGTGTCACCGCTCGCCAGTTGACTATCGAGCGATACAAGGCGCCCGTTGATCTTGCTTCCGATGCACGAATGCCCGACTTGTGTGTGGACGGCGTACGCAAAATCGACGGGCGTCGACCCGAATGGCAAAGCGACAACCTTCCCCTTCGGGGTGAAGACGAAAACCTCGTCCTGTTCGAGGTCGGTTTTGAGGTTCTCCATGAACTGAGCGGGATCGGTCACCTCCGCTTGCCAGTCGATGATTCGATTCAGCCAGTCGATGTCGTTGCTGTTGCCGTCACCCTTGTACGCCCAATGGGCAGCGACACCCCACTCGGCGCGTTGGTGCATCTCCCGGGTACGGATCTGCATCTCGATCGCCCGACCGTTGGGGCCGATCACCGTGGTGTGCAGGCTTTGATAAAGGTTGAACTTGGGCATCGCGATGTAGTCCTTGAAGCGCCCCACGACGGGTCGCCAGCGGCCATGAATGCTGCCAAGCGCTGCGTAACAGTCTTTGATCGAGTCGACCACGACTCGGACCGCAACGATGTCGAAGATTTCGTCGAAGTCGCGCCCCTTGACGACCATCTTTTCGTAGATGCTCCACAGGTGCTTCCCGCGTCCTGTGACCTCAGCTTCGATCCCGAGTTCGCGCAATCGTGTACGCACCTCGGAAACGGCCTGGGCCAGAAAGATTTCACGCTCCGGGGTGCGGGTCGCGACAAGATGATCGAGTTCGGCATAGCGCTTCGGGTGAAGCGCCGCAAACGACAGGTCTTCGAGCTGCTGCTTGATTTCCTCGATCCCGAGTCGATGCGCCAACGGCGCGTAGATATCGAGCGTTTCCTGGGCGATTCGTTGCTGCTTCTCCGGAGCCATTCCGCCGAGCGTGCGCATGTTGTGGAGCCGGTCGGCGAGCTTGATGATCAGGACCCGAAGATCCTTGGCCATTGCCACCAGCATCTTGCGCATCGTGGCGGCTTGCTGCGCCTCGCGGGAGTCGAACTGAATCCGTTCGAGCTTCGTCACGCCATCGACGATCCAGGCGACCTCTGTGCCGAACTGCGCCTCGACATCGCTGAGTTTGATCTCGGTATCCTCGACGGCGTCGTGCAGCAGCGCTGCTGCGAGTGACGTCTCGTCGAGTCCGATGTCGGCGACGATTTTTGCGACTGCTAATGGATGGTTGATGTAGCTCTCGCCGCTCGACCGAGTTTGCGTCCGGTGCGCTTCCGACGCCATGTGGTAGGCCCGATTGATCATCGTGACCGACCCTTTCGGGTGCAGCCTTCGGTAGCTCTGGAGGAGTGGCGTCAGCTCAGTTGCGGCAGCGGTCTCGTGGTGTCGCCGCCACGGAAGAACGCGATCCGCCGTCGACATCTCAGAACGACGTCAAACTTTCGACGCGTTGGCCCTCGAACTTGCTGCGACCGCCAAGCTCGGTGATTTCGAGCAGGAATCCGAGACCAACCACAACGCCACCGAGCGTCTCGATCAACCGAACGGTCGCGGCAGCGGTACCGCCCGTCGCCAGCACGTCGTCGACAATCAGGATTCGCTCACCAGGGTGGATTGCGTCGCGGTGAATCTCGAGTTTGTCGCGGCCGTACTCGAGGTCGTACTCCTCTCGGGCCACGGCCCACGGGAGCTTGCCAGCCTTGCGAACCGGCACGAACCCTGCTCGCAGGCGATACGCAACCGGTGCTGCCAAGATGAATCCGCGCGATTCGATCCCGACGACGCGATCAACGGCGACGTCGTGGAACCGAGACACCAGGTCATCAACACAACGCCCGAACGCCGCCGCGTTTCCCAGCAACGGCGTAATGTCACGGAACGTCACACCCGGCTCGGGGTAGTTCGCAATCGCCCGGATATGGTCACGCACCCACGACGCCTCGACTTCCATACTTCGAGGTTACCGAGCGGCGGTTGTCAGCGGCGCTTCTTCTTGCGAGGACGCGGGGGATGCGTCAATTCCGCTGCCACCTTGGCGGGTGCGGTGGCGGAAGCCGTGCTCACGGTTCCATCGGATGCCACGGCCGCCCTGACTCGGGACTTGCGACTCCCGATATTGCCGCCCATCACCATCTCGCGCAGCGCGTCGCCGACGGCTCGAGGGATGTTCCGAGCCGTCCACGTCGGATCTGTTTGCTTCAGGATTCCGAGCAACGGAGACGCCACGAAGATCGACGAGTATGCACCGGTAGCAAGACCGATCAGGAGGGCAAGCGCGAACTCACTCAGTGTGGACGCACCAAGAATTCCGGCACCGATGACGAGCATCGACACAACCGGCACGATCGCTGAGAAGCTGGTGTTGATCGAACGCATCAGCACCTGGTTCATCGAGACATTGATGATGTCGTCGTACGGTGGCTTTTGAGCGGCGAAACGTGCTTCGTTTTCGCTGATTCGATCGAATACCACGATCGTGTCGTACAACGAGTAACCAAGAATCGTCAGGAATGCGATCACCGTCGCAGGGGTGACAACGAATTGCAAGATTGAGTAGATCCCGACGCTGATCAGAACGTCGTGGATCATGGCGATGATCGCCGCCACCGCCATGCGCCACTCGAAGCGGATCGAGATGAAGATTGCCACCACAACGAGGAAGATCAGCAACGCTCTGATCGCCTTGCTGGTGATCTCGCTGCCCCACGAAGAACTGACGAGGTTGACGTTGACGTCTTCGATCGGCACGTTGGCCGCTTCGGCAAAGGCTCCCCGCATCTGTTCTCCGACCGATTCGGTCTGATCACCGATCTGAACCTTGATGAAGTCACCTGAATCGGACGAGCGGCGCTGGATCCTGGCCCCTTCAGAACTCAGGCCGTTGTCGCTCAGTACCTGGTCGACATCATCGATCGCAAACTCTGCAGCTGGAACGTCCCACGAGACGCCGCCTTCGAAGTCGATGCCAAGGTTGAGGCCTTGCGTAAAGAGTGAGATCACGGTGGCGATCAACAACACGGCTGCGATCCCGGCACCCCACTTGCGCCTTCCGATGAAATCGACTGCCGTCTGGTTCTCGACCAAACGACCGAATGCGGTTCTCTCGATGGGCGAACCGTTGAGTGTTGTGAGTGCGGTTTCGCTCATGACGAGGCTCCAATCCCAGCACCGACGGCGGGTTGATCGCTGGCGCTGAACCATCGGGTCATCGACAGCAGGTACACAGCAGGGCGTGTGAAGAAGTAGCAAACCAACAAATCGCACACGGTCGTCAGACCGAGGAACAGGGCAAAGCCCTTGACCGACCCGACGCTGAGCACGAACAGGATGATCGAGGCAATCAGTGAAACGACGTCGGCCGCGAGGATCGTGCGCCACGTTGATTTGAAGCTGCGCGGTGCAGCGTTACGCAGCGAGCGTCCGTGGCGCATTTCGTCGCGGAGTCGTTCGAAGAACACGACATAGGTGTCGACCGTGATTCCGACTGCGACGATGATCCCCGTCACGCCGGCGAGTGTGAGCGCGTAGTTGGTTTGCTGCGAGACGAACGAGGCAAGCGAGAACACCGCCAGAGCCCATACGACCATGCCGGCAATGATCACGACGGAAAACTTGCGGTAGTACCACACCATGAATGCCATCAGAATTCCGACGCCGATCAAACCGGCGATCACAGCGGCGTTCAGGGAGTCCTGACCTGCTGTCGCCGAGACCGTCTCGACGCGCTCTTGCACGACGGCAACAGGGAACGCGCCGCGATTGAGAACGCGTGCCAGCGCACGAACTTCAGACTCTTCGAATGCGCCCGAAATCTGCACTGTGCCAGAGAACTCGGGTGATTGAACGACGGGTGCCGACTGGATCACGTCGTCCAGAACGATCGCCAGCTGGCCAGTCGGGCATGTTGCGCTCGGAGGTGAACAGGTACGGGCGAGGGCGTTCCAGGCTGCTTCGCCGTCACCGCGCAATCCGACTCCGACGACCCACTGACCATTGTTCGGATCGATGTCGGCCTTGGCGCTGCCCTTTTCGAACACACTCCCGGTACCGCCGGCTGGGCCGACGATGCAGAACTCTGAACCGTCTTGTGTCTCGAGGAAGTCCTGTCCATCGGGGAGCCCGGTGTCGGGATCAGTCGGCACGGTTGCTGGCGGCGTTGTGACGATCGGTGCGGGAGGTCCCACGACTACCGGGATTTCGGGCACGGTGCTGTCGGGCACCGTGATGTCTGGTTCCGTTGACGCCGGATCCGTGGTTGAAGGAATCGTCGTGGCTGTTGCCGGCAGACGAAGTCCAGCCGGCTGGTGACGCAGGCTGCCAGAGCCGACCGATCCCAGTGCGCTCGAAGAGTCTGACGAGTCAGCCGGTTGCGTCGATGGTGTCGTGCTACTTGGGATCGTCGCATCAGTGAGTACGGCGTCGCTTGATGAGTCGTCGCCGGACGTGCTCGCATCCGACGAGTCCGGGATGCTGACAGCCTGGCACTGCAACACCGGCCGTAGCGTGACGATTCCGGAGACCTTGAGCGCCTCGAAGGCCTCTGCCTGGTCGGCAACTCCCGGCAGGTCGACGATGATGTTGGCGCCCTCGACCCGAACGTCAGGTTCACTGATACCAAAATCCTCGAGCTGACCTCGCATCAGGTCGCGTACAACGAGTAGATCGTCTGCCGAAGCTGCTTCGGCGGTGCTGTAAATCACCGATAGGCCGCCACGCAGGTCGAGCCCGAGTTTCGGCTCGTTGCCGAGCCCGATGTTGAGACCGAACAGTCCGACCGCCAACGTCGTGAACGTCAACAGCGTGATGAGCAGGCTTCTCCTGTTCACGACTCTTCCGTGGCCTCGGCGTCATCGTCGTCAGATGTCTCGGACTTGTCAGCCTTGGTGGGCTTGTCAGCTTCGCTTGGCTGCTTGACTTTGCCCTGGATCGCGGCTTTGGCAATCTGAATCTGAACGTCGTCGTCGATTTCGAGCCAGAAGCGCTCACCATCTTCTCCGGTGATGATCCCGAAGATTCCGGAGTTGGTGATCACCTCGTCGCCGATGCCAAGTGACGACTGGACCGACGCCTGCAGTTTCTGGCGCTTCCGTTGAGGCCGGATCAGGAGGAAGTACATCGCCACCGGAATCAGCAGGAGAACCAGTAACTGGCCGACACCGCCGCCGCTGTTTGAGTCTTCTTGGGCCAGAATTGAGAGAGCATGCATAGCGGCGGGCAAGCCTAGCGACGCCATCACGAGACCGTCATGCCCAAACCGTGAGCACCTCTCGACGCAGGGAATCGAAGCGGCCGTCGATGATCGCAATCCTGATTCGATCCATCAGATCGAACGTCCAAGCGATGTTGTGGAGACTGAGGAGCCGAGACGCTGTTGGTTCGCCGACTTGGAAGAGGTGTCGGATGTAACCTCGCGAGTGCCGCTGGCACACGTCGCACGCACACGTCGGGTCGAGCGGCTCGTCACTGAGAATGTACTTTGCGCCCTTGACGTGCAGCTTGCCCTCGCTGGTCAGCGCTGTTCCGTGACGGCCGATTCTGGTCTGCATCACGCAATCGAACTGATCGACGCCGAGATTGACAGCCTCGATCAATGACGCCGGATCTCCGACGCCCATCAGGTAGCGAGGGCGATCGGTGGGAAGCTGTTCGATTGCTGCTGCCAACGCGGGCAGCATCTCGTCTCGGGTCTCCCCCACCGACAGCCCGCCGATCCCGTATCCGTCAAAGTCCAGCGCAACTGTTCGCTGAGCGCTTTCGACTCGCATCGACTCGCTGACGCCGCCTTGCACGATTCCGAACAGCGCCTGGTCGAGTCGATCGTGTGCCTGTCGGGCCCGCGCCGCCCAAGCCGACGTACGTTCCACAGCTAGCCGCACAACCTCAGGTGAGCTCGGCAGCGGAGGGCACACGTCGAGCACCATCTGGATATCGGCGCCAAGCAGCTGCTGGGTGGCGACCGCCGACTCGGGCGTGAAGCGGTGTGAAGAACCGTCGTACGTGCTCTTGAACGTGACACCGTCGTCGTCGACTTTCGGTGCCAGCGAGAAGACCTGAAATCCGCCGGAATCGGTCAGCGTTAGGCCCTTCCATCCCCCAAATTTTCCGAGACCGCCCAACTGGGCCACAGTCTCCGCCCCGGGTCGCAGCATCAGGTGATACGCATTGCCAAGCACGATCTGAGCGCCAAGCGATTCGTAATCGGCAGCGCTCAGATACTTGATCGCTCCACGCGTCCCGACCGGCATGAACAACGGCGTCGTGTAACTCCCGTTGGCTGTGACTGCGACCCCCGCCCGAGCTGCACCGTGGGTAGCGACGGCCTCGAACTTGACAGGATGCACAACCAGCGAGGTTACCGATGGTCAGCCGGCATGTCGATCGAGCAACATCGCGTCTCCGAAGGAGAGGAAGCGATAGTCCCTGCTGAGCGCCTCGCCGTAGAGCCGGCGCCAACGATCGCCGACGAAGGCATCGATCATCATCAGGAGGGTTGTGCGCGGCATATGGAAGTTCGTCATCAGCAGATCGACAACCTTCCAGTCATACCCGCGGTGAATGAAGATGTCGGTGCGTCCTTCCAACTCGCCTCGGGTGGCGGCCGACTCCAACGCTCGAACCGAGGTCGTGCCGACGGCGATCACACGTGTCGCCGTCCCGACATTGCTCGAGTGTCTCGGCAGGAACCCGGTATCGCTCGGTGTGCATCCGATGCTCCAATGGGTCGTCGACGCTGATCGGCTGGAACGTGTCAAGCCCGACTACCAATTCGACCTTGACCTGGTCGATACCGATCGCCTTCAGGTCAGCGAGAAGGGTGGCGGTGAAGTGCAGTCCGGCGGTTGGTGCCGCAGCGCTGCCCGGCTGGCGGGCGTACACGGTTTGGTAACGCCCAGGATCCTCAAGGCGCTGCGTGATGTACGGCGGCAGCGGCATGACGCCATGCCGATCGAGGAGCACCAGTGAGTCGACCGAACCGATCAACGTGACCGTGAACGTGTCGCCTGCGTCGGTGCGTCGACCGATCTCGATCACGGGGGTGCCGTCCGGGGCACACAGCACCTCACCAGTTCTGAGCTTCCGGGCGGGGCGGACCAACGCCTCCCAGACGCGTCGTTGGCCGTCCAGCGGTTCCAGCATCAGCACTTCTGCGGCGCCGCCGGTCGACCGTTGCAGCGACAACCGGGCCGGGATCACTCTGGTTTCGTTGAGCACGAGTAGGTCGCCAGGCCGAAGAATCTCCGTCAGGTCTCGAACCTGAAGATGATCGGGACTAGCGGTGCCCCGATCGACCAGCAAGCGACCTGAATCGCGCGGCTCGATCGGCGTTTGAGCGATCCGCTCCGGCGGCAACTCGTAGTCGAAGTCGGACAGCAACACGATTCGACAGGCTAATTGTCACAGATGGTGTCAGACACCAGGTGCAACAACGACGCCGCACTCCTCAGCCGTCGAACAAGCCTCGTTGGGTGCCGCCGCGGTTCTTCGGGACCGACATTCCAATGTGTGTGTACGCGCTTGGCATTGCCACACGACCGCGTGGTGTTCGGGCGATCATGCCCTGCTGGATCAAGAACGGTTCGTACACGTCCTCGACAGTTTCAGGTTGTTCGCCAACGCTGATCGCCAGTGTCGAGAGTCCGACCGGGCCTCCGTTGAACTGCTCACACAATGCTCCGAGCAGCGCTCGGTCGATCTTGTCGAGGCCAAGGTCGTCGACGCCGAACAATGCCAGCCCATGGCGGGCGATATCAGCGGTGATCGCACCATCAGCACGGACCTCGGCGAAGTCGCGCACTCGTCTGAGTAGGCGATTGGCGATCCGTGGCGTGCCTCGCGAACGTCGTGCGATCTCCCATGCACCGTCGATGTCGATACTCACGTCGAGGATCCCGGCGGCGCGGACCACGATCGCCTGCAGTTCGTCGGGGTCGTAGTAGTCGAGCCGAGCAACGAGCCCGAATCGGTCCCGCAGCGGACCGGTGATCATGCCGGTACGAGTGGTTGCACCGACCAGCGTGAATGGCGGAATCGTCAGTCGAATACTGGAGGCCGCCGGTCCCTTGCCAACGACGATGTCGAGCTGAAAGTCCTCCATTGCCGGATACAGAATCTCCTCGACCGCGCGTGAGAGTCGATGGATCTCGTCGATGAAAAGGACGTCGCCTTCGTGCAGTTTGGTCAGGATTGCGGCGAGATCACCTGCTCGTTCCAGGGCTGGGCCCGAGGTAACGTGTAGATGTACGCCCATCTCGGTTGCGACGATGCCGGCAAGCGTCGTCTTGCCAAGCCCGGGCGGACCTGCGAACAGCAGGTGGTCGACCGGCTGGCCGCGTCGTCGGGCGGCCTCGAGCACGATCGTCAGGTGTTCCTTGAGCTCACGCTGACCGACGAACTCGGCAAGCGCACGTGGACGCAGACCAGCTTCGACGACTTCTTCGATGTCGGAACCCACGCCAGGATCGAGGAACTCGTCACGCACGTCGCGCTCCTAGCAGTGAAAGCGCATCGCGAAGCAGTGACCCGGCATCGCCGCTCGAGGGTAGTTCGCGAAGCGCATCGCGGATTTCAGTATCGGCATAGCCCAGTCCCGACAGCGCCTCACGCACATCGGATACGACGGAACCGCCGCCGATCGGACCGACTCCGTCGAGCACAGGCACACTCAGCCGCGATTTCAGCTCGATCAACAGCCGCTCTGCGGTCTTCTTGCCGACGCCAGGCACCAGCGTGAGCGCTCCGACGTCGCCACGCGCCACGATGTCGACCAACGCTGTCGGCGGATGGGTCGCGATGATCGCCATAGCGAGCGCGGGCCCAACGCCGTGGGTTGTGATCAGCGTTTGAAACGTGATCCGCTCGTCACGGCTCATGAACCCGAAGAGTTGCTGGTTGTCTTCGCGTATGTGGTGATGCGTGTACAGAAACGCCGGTGTGGAGGGTTCGAGTTCGGCCATGGCCCGTTGGGTGACGCTGACGACGTAGCCGACACCCGACACCTCGATCAGTACCGAACCGGTGAGGTCACGTTCGAGAATTATGCCGCGAAGCGACCCGATCATCGTCGATCTCCGGCGCCCACGGCCGATGCGATCCGTGATCGCATCGGTGCCATTGCCAGGTGACACAGCCCGATCGCCGCAGCATCAGCGGCGTCGGCAGGTTTTGGTAGCTGGCTCAGCTTGAGCCTGGCCTGAACCATCTTCTGGACCTGCTCTTTACTCGCCGCTCCATATCCGGCTACGGCATCCTTGACTTGATTGGGCGTGTACTGGACAACTTCACACCCGGCACTGGCCGCCTCGCACAGAGCCAGCCCGCTGGCCTGTCCGACGCTCATCGCCGTACGCACGTTGACCTGGAAGAACACCGTCTCGACGGCGACCACATCGGGTTGGAACTCTTGGAGCAGCGCCACGATCTCGGTTCGCAAGGCGGCCAACCTGTTCGGCAACGGATCAGATGGCGGCGTTCTGATCACACCAAGCGACACCGCTACAGCGACTCCCGGTCCGCGCCCATCAAGCACGGCGTAGCCGCAACGCGTCAATCCAGGGTCGATCCCTAGGACGCGCATCGACCCTGGATGTCGTTCAACAGCGAACACAGGTTCGACTCTAGCCGGACCGTCCGACCAGAACGAGGATCAACCTGCGTCGCTTGAAACGTGCCAGAGGTTGAGCGCACCATCGATCGCTAACGCGTCGATCGCCGTCAGCTCGTCGGAACTGAACGTCGTACTGTTGAGCGCTCCGATGCAATCGGCGATTTGAGACCAGCGGCTGGCGCCAATCAACGCCGTCGTGACACGCGGGTCGCGAAGCACCCACGAGATCGCCATCTGCGCCAGCGTCTGACCGCGCCCGGCAGCGATCGCGTTCAACCCTTGTACCCGGACGATGTTGGCCGGGTTGACAAAGTGCGGTTGAAACGAGCCACCCTCGGCTGCACGCGAATCGCTCGGGATGCCATCGAGGTACTTGGTCGACAGCAGACCTTGCGCCAACGGCGAGAACGGAATACAGCCGATCCCCTCGTCGCCCAATACGTCGAGAAGTCCGTTCTCGATCCAACGATTGAACATCGAATACGACGGCTGGTGGATGACACACGGGGTGCCGAGTGAACGCAGGATGGCAGCCGCCTCGCGAGTCTTGTCGGGACCATAGGAGGAGATCCCGACGTACAGCGCACGACCCGACCTCACTGCAGAATCCAGTGCGCCCATCGTTTCTTCGAGCGGGGTGTCTGGGTCGAACCGGTGTGAGTAGAAGATGTCGACGTAGTCGAGTGCCATCCGGGCTAGTGACTGGTCGAGGCTCGCCAGCATGTACTTGCGGCTCCCGAACTCCCCGTATGGTCCGTCCCACATCTGATATCCGGCTTTCGTCGAGATGATCAATTCGTCTCGGTGCTGCTTGAGATCACCCGCCATGATCGTGCCGAAGTTAATCTCCGCCGAACCGGCCGGTGGTCCATAATTGTTGGCGAGATCGAAGTGCGTGATACCTGCATCAAACGAGTTCAGCAGCATCTCGCGCATTGTGTCGGTCAACGACGGCCCACCGAAGTTGTGCCATAGCCCAACCGACAGCTTCGGAAGTTGGAGACCGCTCCGCCCGCTCCGGGCGTACGTCATCGAGTCGTATCGGTTGTCAGCTGCTTCGTAGTTCATATCAGTGGACTGTTTCGAGCGCTTCGATCAATTCGCTTACCGGACGGTATGTGAGTCCGGCGATGGCGCGGTGGGCGTAACGGATGATCCCTTCCCGATCGATAATGAACACGCTGCGGCGCGGGAAACCGATCGGACCAAGTGTCCCGTAGGCGGCGGCAACGACCTTCTCGGTGTCGGCCAACAAAGGAAACTCGAACCCGTGTTTCGAGGAAAATCGCTCCTTACTGGCGACATCCTGGGCGGAGATGCCGACGACTTGAGCGTCGAGCTCTTGGAACTGGTCGAGACCGTCGTTGTAGGCGTTGAGCTGCTTCGTGCACACCGGCGTGTCGTCACCCGGGTAGAACACGAGCACGATCGGCTTCCCCAAATAATCCGAAAGTGACATCGTGCGACCGCCGATACCTGGCAGCGAGAAATCAGGTGCTCGATCGCCGACCCCGACACTCATCCGGCGGCTGCTTCCATGACCTCATCGGAGATGTCGAAGTTCGAGTAGACGTCTTGCACGTCGTCGTTGTCTTCGATCGCCTCCATGATCCGCAGAATCTTCTTAGCGTCCTCGACGCTCGTGATCGGAACGAGGAGCTCCGACACCATCGGTGTGTCAGCTGACAGCACGGCATAGCCGGCGGCTTCTAAGACGTCCTTGATTTCGAACGTGGCGCTCGGCTCGCACATCACGCTCCATGCACCGTCGTCGTCCGACACATCGTCGGCCCCGGCTTCGAGTGCCGCCAGCATCAACTCGTCCTCGTTGACCAGCTGCCCGGAACGACGGACATCGACGATGATCACGCCACGCCGATGGAACTGCCACCCAACGGCTCCCGGCTCTGCCATCGAACCTCCCATCTTCGAGAAGATCGTCCGGACCTCGGCTCCGGTGCGGTTTCGGTTGTCGGTCAACACGTCGATCAACAGCGCCACTCCGCCAGGGGCGTATCCCTCATAGGTGATCGCCGTGTACGTACCTCCGCCGGCGTCGCCCGTTCCGCGCTTGATCGCACGGTCGATGGCGTCATTTGTCATCTGGCCGGACTTGGCCTTTTGGACGGCCGTCCGCAGCGTTGGGTTGGTGTCGACATCTCCACCACCCTTTGCAGCGACCTCGATTTGGCGCGCCAGTTTGGCGAACAGTTTGCCGCGCGCCTTGTCGACAGCGCCCTTCTTGTGCTTGATGGTTGCCCATTTTGAATGACCGGACATCGGGTGTCTCCGTGTTACAGGTGGTGAGTGAAACTGTTGATGAACTGTTGATGTAGGCGGTAATCGTTCGAGAGTTCAGGATGGAACGACGCAACGGTAACGCTTTTGTACTGCAGCAAAACAGGCGTGCCGTCGTGTTCGGCGAGCACCGTGACATCGGACCCGACGCTGATCACTTTCGGCGCACGAATGAAGACGCCATGAAACGGCGCTGCCTCGACGCCGAGCGATGGAACGACGAGGTCGGTTTCGAAGCTGTCGAGCTGGCGGCCGTAGCCGTTGCGTCGAACGGCAATATCGATCGCACCCAACGATCGTTGGTCTTGGCGACCGTCAAGCACTCGCTTGGCAAGCAGGATCATCCCGGCGCAGGTGCCGAACACCGGCATCCCACCCTCGATCCGTGAGGCGATCAGGTCGAAGAGACCGCCACTGAGCAGCAACTTCGACATCGTCGTTGATTCACCGCCCGGCATGATGAGAGCATCAACTCCCGCCATATCGTGCGTCGTTCGAACTTGCCGTGACGTGGCACCAAGCTCAGCAAGCCGTTGCTGATGGGCTTCAAACGCTCCCTGCAGAGCGAGCACTCCAACGATCAGGTGCTGCACGGCGTCCCCCTGGGGGCTCCCGACTTGGCATGTGACCGTCACCAGCCTCGTTCGGCGTACCGCTCGTTGATTTCGTCCATGCCGATGCCGGTCATCGGCGCTCCGAGCCCACGGCTGACCTTGGCGAGGAT
This sequence comes from Ilumatobacteraceae bacterium, assembly GCA_031390905.1. GTDB lineage: Bacteria > Actinomycetota > Acidimicrobiia > Acidimicrobiales > Ilumatobacteraceae > Ilumatobacter. The sequence continues at coordinate 14,367 of JANMTV010000382.1, forward strand.
CGACGCATCGCGGAAATGTGTTGTCGCTTCGACAATTGCGGCCGCACGACGTGCCGGTTCGTCGCTCTTGAAGATCCCCGAGCCGACGAACACTGCTTCGGCACCCAACTGCATGGCAAGGGCGGCGTCGGCGGGGGTTGCCAGACCGCCGGCGCAGAAGATCGGGACGGGAAACTTGCCCGTCTCAGCAATCTCCTGGATCAGCGGCAGTGGCGCCTGTAGCTTCTTCGCCCACTCGAACAACTCAGCCGAGTCGGCCTGGCCGATCTTGCGAATATCGCCAAGAATCGAGCGCAGGTGACGGACGGCTTCAACGACGTTGCCTGTGCCGGCCTCACCTTTCGATCGGATCAGGCAGGCACCCTCGCTGACGCGACGGAGAGCCTCACCAAGGTTGGTTGCGCCACACACGAACGGCACCGCGAAGGCGTACTTGTCGATGTGGTGTGCCTCGTCGGCAGGTGTCAACACCTCAGACTCGTCGACGAAGTCGACGCCGAGTGCTTCGAGAATCTGAGCCTCGACAAAGTGGCCGATCCGCGCCTTGGCCATCACCGGAATCGACACGACGGCCTGAATACCGAGGATCATTTCCGGGTCGGACATTCGCGCTACACCGCCGTCGCGACGGATGTCGGCAGGCACGCGCTCGAGCGCCATCACGGCACATGCACCGGCATCTTCGGCGATCTTGGCCTGCTCGGAAGTGACAACGTCCATGATGACGCCGCCCTTCAACATTTCAGCCAAGCCACGCTTGACCGGGAACGAACCAGTGATTGACACCTGCTCAGACATGTCACCATCGTAGCTTCCACCGCCAGCGTCCACCCTGGTGGGTTCACTACCCGAATACGCCCGCCGTCAGCTACTCCGGGCAGACTGAAGCGATGCGGTCGCCGGAGAGTGAGGGTACCTACGCCTCGCTCGCCGTTCCTGCGTATCGGACATTGTTCACCGCGGCTGGGATCGCCTTCCTCTCGATTCAAGCCCAGGCCGTCGCACGCGGTTGGCTCGCCAACGAGTTGACAGGCTCGAACGCAGGTCTCGGAGGCGTCTTCATGGCGTTCGGGATCCCGATGCTGTTGGCGACACCGATGGGTGGAGTCGCCGCTGATCGTTACTCCAAGCGGCGAATCCTGATCGTGACTCAGGCAATGTTGACGGTCGGAGCGCTCTGGATTGGGCTCGGTGTGTCATTCGACTTTGTCGAGTATTGGATGTTGTTGGTTGTCTCCGTGATTCAGGGGACAGCATTCGCGTTTCTCGCTCCGGCGAGAATGGCGATGACCAGCGAGGTCGTCGGGCGCGATCTGTTGACGAACGCGATCGTGCTCAGTCAGATGAGTGCCAACGCGGCTCGCGTTGTCGGCCCGGCAGTTGCGGGTGTTTTCATCGCAACCCCATGGATCGGAACGGCTGGCGTGTATCACGTTTCGACCGTACTCAGCGTCGCATCAAACGTCGGACTTCGAACCCTGCCGGAAGGGGTACCCCACGAGCCGGCGGCCAACTCTGCGTGGTCAGACTTTGGTGACAGCCTGCGCTACGTCACCAAACATCGTCAGGTCGGGCTGTTGCTGCTCGTTTCATTCTTCGTGGTGATGATTGGCTTCCCTTACTTGGCGTTCATCCCGCGCTACTCGACCAATGTGCTCGGTGTCGGGGCGACCGGTTACGGAGTGCTGTCTGCAGTGTCCGCGGTCGGTGCCGTACTCGCCTCGATGTATGTCGCCGGGCGCGCCAAGGGCCGGATCGCGTGGCGGATCCAGACGATCTCAGGGCTGACGTTCGGGGTTTCGCTCGGTCTGATGGCCTATGCACCCGGCTACGGATTGGCGTTGATCGCCGTGTTCATTGTCGGCGCGACATCATCGGCGTTCCAGGCGATGAACAACTCGCTGATGCTGTCACTGACCGAGTTGGAGTACCACGGCCGTGTGCAAAGCCTGATGATGCTGTCGTGGGGCGGTTTTGGGATGGCGGCGCTACCGCTTGGGACTCTTGCTGACGAGATCGGATTGCGCGACACGATCGCCATCACCGGCGGGTTCGTGGTTGCTTCAATGGCGTGGTACGTGCTCGCCAGCGGGAGGGTGCGACGCCAGGTCGGTGATCCGCTGGCGCTGGCGTGAGGGCCTGAGCCGCTACGACCAGTTGCTAAGACCAGTCGATGTCACTGGCGTACAGGGACCAGCTCTCGACGATCAGATCGTCGACGACTCGCTGAATCTGGATCCATTGGACCGTTCGTTTCTCGCCTGTGTCGAGATTGACGCCGCGCATCGAGAGTCGGCTCCAGACTTTGTCACCGTCGACGACGCGATCCTGCGCAATCACCTCGGGCGTGTGGAGTGCCCGCTGGTACTGACGCAGGTCGTCCTTGATCTGCTTACGAGTTCGAGTCGTTGTGCCGGTTGGTCCGTGACGAACGATCGGTTCGGCGATCAACTCGTCGACCGCGCTCAGGTCGGCATTTGTCCATGCCCGCGTCTCCCACTGCTCAACGACCTCGAGCGGACTCATACTCGAAGTCTGTCAGACGGCGAAGGCGCGCCAGCCTTCCAACAAGACAACGCGCCACGCAACGATGCGATCGAAGGCAACGACCTTTGCCACCGACGACGTTGCGGATCACGCAACTTCTACGATTGTCGGTATGGGCCAAGTCGTTAACGCGCCGAAACGCAGCACGCTGCGGTACTGGTACGCCGGAATGGCAATCGATCTGATCCACATGCCACTCGTGATTGCTCTCGTGGTCGCTGGCGCGGTTTGGTTCTCCGGCCCGGTCTATGTTGCGATTGTCACGGTCGTTGTCGTGCTGCAAGTCGCCCTGCTCGGCTGTCCGTGCATGGCGTTGACGGGATGGTTGAAACGCAAACACGACCCGAACTTCCGGGGCCAATGGTCGCTCACGGTGTGGCTGTATCACCAATACGGGCGGGCAGTCGGGATCGCCGTGTTCGTGTTCTTCCTCGGCGCCGCGCTCGTCGTACGAGTCTTGTTCTGGTAGATCGGACTGACTAGACTTAGTCTAATGAGTCACATTGTCAACATCCACGAGGCGAAGACGAATCTGTCGCGACTGCTTGCTGAGGTTAGCGATGGGGCCGATGTGGTGATCGCCAATCGCGGCGTCCCGATCGCCCGCCTCGTGGCCTACCACGTTCGGTCTCGACCGATGTGGGGCTCGTTGGCGAATGATCAGCCGATGCCGGACGACGCTTTCGCTCCGATGTCTCACGATCAACTGCGGGAATGGGGCCTGGTTTGAACGTCCTCCTCGACACTTCGACCTTGCTGTGGGCGTTGCAAACACCCATCCGACTGTCCCGAAAAGCACGAGAGGTGCTCGACGACCCGCGGGTGACGCTGCACGTGTCGTCGGCCTCGGCCTGGGAGGTCGCCACGAAGCATCGAATCGGCAAGCTTCCCGGTGTCGGCCACATTGTCGATCGCTGGGACCAAGTGTTGGATGAGTACGTCATCGAATCGGTCGCGATCGACGCGTCACATGCCATCCGTGCAGGTTCATACCGGGCAGACCACGCCGACCCCTTCGATCGCATGATCGCCGCTCATGCAGAACTGTCTTCCATGACACTGATATCGAGCGATGCGGCGTTCGACCTTTTTCCCGTCACTCGGGTGTGGTGACTCGGCGATCGTTCCGCGACGCGGGACGCTGTTCCCGTCCGTGGGACGCGTGAGCGAGACTGAGAGGATGCGAACTGCCGCCATTGTCGGGTCGGGCAACATCGGCACCGACCTGCTCTACAAGTTGCTCAAATCGGAACACATCGAACCTCGCTACATGATCGGGGTCGACCCCAACAGCGAGGGCCTCGCCCGGGCGCGTGATCACGGGTTGGAGGCGAGCCACGAGGGTGTCGATTGGCTGCTGTCTCGTCCAGAGCTCCCCGACCTCGTGTTCGAGGCGACCAGCGCCTATATCCATCGTGCGAATGCTCCGCGCTACGCGGAATACGGAATCCGAGCGATCGACCTCACGCCGGCTGCGATCGGACCATATGTCGTGCCGCCGGTGAATCTCGCTGAGCACGTCGATCTGATGAACGTCAACATGGTCACATGCGGCGGCCAAGCAACAATTCCAATGGTGCACGCCGTCAGCCGCGTCGTCACCGTGCCGTACGCCGAAATCGTCGCCACTGTGGCATCCAAGTCGGCCGGGCCTGGCACGCGAGCAAACATCGACGAGTTCACCCGCTCAACCACCCAGGCGATCGAGGTCTGCGGCGGTGTGCAAAAGGGTAAGGCGATCATCGTCTTGAACCCGGCAGAACCGCCGCTGATGATGCGCGACACGATCTTCTGTCAGATCCCCGACGACGCCGACCACAACGCAATCGACATGTCAATTCGAGACGTCGTCAGCTACGTGCAAAGCTACGTGCCTGGGTACCGACTAACAGTTGATCCGCAGTTCTCGATCACACCAGACGGCAGCCATCGAGTGGCAATCTTCGTCGAAGTCGAGGGTGCCGGCGACTTCTTTCCGCCGTACGCCGGCAACCTCGACATCATGACTGCCGCTGCAACGCAGGTCGGCAATGTGATCGCGCAACGGATGGATTCGACCTTGACCCCGACCTTGACAGCGGGAGCATTGCGATGACGTACTCATCAAGCCTCGATATCCGGATGACCGACTCGGCTTTGCGAGACGGCTCACATGCCAAGGGTCATCAGTTCACCGTCGACCACGTGCGGTCGATCGTCGGCGCGCTCGACGCCGCAGGCATGCCCGTGATCGAGGTGACGCATGGCGATGGGCTCGGCGGTTCGTCGTACAACTACGGGCGGTCACTCACCGACGAGCGGATATTGATGCGGACAGCGGTCGAAACGGCGAAGCAGGCCAAGATTGCGGCGCTGATGGTCCCTGGGATCGGAACGATGGATGACATGCGGGCGTGTCGTGACAGCGGCGTCTCGATCGTCCGGATCGCGACTCATTGCACCGAAGCCGACATCTCGATCCAACATTTCGGTCTCGCCCGCGAACTGGGATTCGAGACTGTCGGATTCCTGATGATGGCGCACAAGGTCACGCCTGAGAAGCTCGCCGAGCAGGCTCGGATCATGGTCGACGCCGGTTGCCAGTGTCCGTACGTCGTCGACTCCGCCGGGGCGATGATCCTCGACGACGTCACGTACCGCGTGCAGGCGCTGGTTGCTGGGGTCGGCGCCGACGCCCAAGTCGGCTTCCACGGTCACGACAATCTCGGGATCGCGGTCGCCAACTCCGTGCTCGCCGTTCGGGCCGGAGCGGTGCAAATCGACGGCTCGACGCGAGGGTTCGGCGCCGGCGCCGGTAACACGCGTAACGAGGTCTTCGCAGCGGTGTGTGAGCGACTGGGGATTTCGACCGGCATCGACGTGCTGGCCCTGATGGACGCCGCCGAAGATGTCGTGAGACCGGTTATGGACAGCGAATGTGTTCTCGACCGAATGGCGCTCGTGATGGGATACGCAGGCGTCTACTCGAGTTTCCTGCGTCACGCATATCGCGCCGCCGAGCAGTACAACGTCCGCGGCGCCGACATCTTGATGCGCTGCGGCGAGTACCAACTCGTTGGCGGACAAGAGGATCAGATCATTTCGATCGCCGCAGAACTCGCCGCCGAGCGGGCCGCCCGCGAGTTGCAGCCTGTCGGCGGCGAATGAGCGAGTACCGCGATCGGCTGAAGGACTGACATGCCATTTCTCCGGGTTGACCTCGCCGGGCCTGTCGATCCGGCAATCAAGAACGAGTTGTTGCGCCGTACCGCGGCGTTGTTTGCCGAGATCATCGGTTCCCCGATCGATCGGATCCGCACCCAGGTGCATGAATTGCCGTCAAACTCGTTCGCTGTCGGGGGTGTGCCGATCGCCGAGTCAGGACAACAGGCCCCGTTCATCACGCTCGATCTGTTTCGCGGTCGCCCTGCGTCGCAGCACGCCGCGCTCGTCGAGCGAATGTCGGCGCTCGTGGCGGAGATCGTCGACGTGCCGATCGAGCGCACCCGACTCCGCATCAACGAGGTCTTCCCCGAAGGTTGGGGCATCGGCGGTGTGCAGGCGTCATCGGTCCGGCGCAATGAGATCACCGATCGAGCGAACGACGGCGAATCGTCGCCTCGTTGACCGCCGCGCCAAGATGGCGGCGTGAAGAATTTTTTTGGCAAGACGGCGTTCGTGACAGGCGGAGCGAGCGGCATCGGGTTAGGTATGGTGCGGGCATTTCTGGCCGAGGGCATGAACGTTGTCGTCGTCGACATCAATGAGGCCAGCCTGGCCGAGGTCGGTACCGAGTTCGAGACCAATCCGAGTGTCGCGACCGTGCGGGCGGACGTCACCGATCGGGTGTCGATGAACCGTGCCGCCACCGTAGCGATCGAACGGTTCGGTCAGATCGACGTTGTGTGCGCGAATGCGGGGATCGCCGGAGGCGGCGGGGCGGTCGCCGATCCGACGTTCGACGGCTGGGATCGAGTGATAGCGGTCAACCTCGATGGGGTGGTCAACACCGTCAAGGCGACGGTTCCGGGCATCCGTGAGAACGCCTCCGGTGGACACGTCGTAGTGACTGCCTCGGTGGCGGGTATCACGGCCCTTCCGTTCGAACACGGGGCCTACACGACCTCCAAGTTCGCGGTTCGAGGACTCGGTGAATCGCTTCGGCTGAGCCTCGCCGAGGAGGGCATCGGTGTCTCGGTGCTGTGTCCAGGACTGACCGACACCGGGATTCTTGGTGGCGACTCGGAGGAAACGATCGAGTTCACTCGAATCGAGGGCGCCATGAGTCCACTCGAGGTCGGGTATGCGGTCGTGCGCGGTATCCGTGAAAATGCGCCCTACATCTTCACCCACGCAGAGTTCCACGCCGAGTTCCGGATGCTGTTCGATGAACTACTCGAAGCACTCCCCCGCGACCAGGCAATCCCGACAGATCGCGCAGCATTCGAGGCAGGCCGCCGCGACCTGTGCGACAGCCTCCGTCACTTCCCTGCCCTCGACTGACCCAGTCATCCCCGTCAAGGCCCCAGCGGTATACTGCTGGTATATGAAGTCGACAACGGTCAAAGTGAGCGTTTCCACACGAGATCGGATTCGAGCGCTCGGAGGCTCCACGTTCGAGGACACGATCACTGAAGCCCTTGACGCGCTTGAGGCTGATCGATTCTGGGCTCAGGCCGACGACGCCGCCGCTTGGCGGGACAGCTTGACACCCGACGACCGCCTCAGGCTGCAGCTTCGCGATGCCGATGCCGATGCGGCGTTCAAGGGCATCACATGACCGACTTGGGCGACATTCATTTGGCCGACCTCAATGAGGAACGTCGGCGTCGCGTATTGATCGCTTCCGCGAGCAAGTTCAATCGAATGGCCGGACGCGTCGTCGTCATTCCCGAGGTGCTTGGTGAGCCTGACCAGATTCCATTCCCCTGGCGTATCGAGATCGACGACACAGTATTTGCGGTCGATATGCTCCGAACGCTGGCGGTTGATCGACTGCTCGAGCGAACCGGACGAGCCTCCCACGAGACGATGTCCCGAGTGCGCGGTGCCATCCGTCAGATCACCTAATTATTTCGCTCGGGTCTAATATTCGCGGAATTGCAGCGAGCCGAGGCTTATTCGAGCTCTCTGCTATCTCTTTG
>JANMTV010000114.1:0-7264 GCA_031390905.1 Ilumatobacteraceae bacterium
TCGCGTTGACCCGGATTCCGACGCCACCAAGATCGCGAGCCATCGTCAAACACATCCCAGCAACACCGGCCTTCGCTGCGGTGTAGGCAACCTGTCCGATCTGGCCCTCGAATGCAGCGATCGACGCCGTATTGATGATGATACCGCGCTCGTCGTCCTCGTTTGGTTCGTTCTTGCTCATGTTGCCAGGCTGCAAACGGTTGAGGTTGAAGGTACCGATCAGGTTGAGCTCGACGACTCGACGGAAATCGTCGAGTGGGTGCGGGCCCTCCTTCGTGAGCGTTTGCTTTCCCAGCCCGCCACCGGCGGTGTTGACTGCCGCATCGAGGCCACCGAGCTTGTCGACCGCATTCTGGATCACGACCTCCTCTGCTCCGGCCGTACCTTCACGGTCGAGAACCGCCACGTTGACGCCTCCGGCCGCAATCCGTTCCGCGGTCGCCAGAGCCATGCGGAAGCCCCTCCGACCACGATCTCCCTGAGTCCGTTGATCTGCACGCTGTCTCCTCTGGTTTGCTCTGCCGCAGTTAGTCTCGCCACAAATCTGACGAATTCGTCAGATCGCCAAGATGAACATTGGGAGAACAGCGATGGAACTCACCAGTGACGGCAACTGGAAATGGTCGCAGGCCGGCGAGGGTTGCGTCGACTCGATCGACGATCCGGAAGGCGGTCTCGGTGCCGGTCAGCTTGCAGATCGCGGCATCGACCCGGACATCACGTCCGAGGTCGGCGTTCCAGGCTGCCTGGTACATCAGCAGACGGGCGGCGCGCAGCTCGATCTCCGAGTCGGCGATCATCCATTGCACGCCCTGTCGCTCGGAGAGCGGCTTGCCGAAGGTCTGGCGTTGCTTGACCCATTCGATCCAGGTTTGGGTCGGGGTGGGGGCGGAGTCGCGCTTGTTCTCTTCTTCGTTTCCGGGCATCGGGGTGCGACCAGTCGATCCATCTCGGATGCAGGCGCTCACCTGTCGGGTGTTCGTATGCCGCTGCGGGGTCTGGCGGCGGGCCACTCGGTGGAACCGGATTCGGATGTTCGGTGAGCCGACTTCCGCGGGCGTCGGCAAAGGTCATCCCTCCAGGAACATCGGCGTTGCCATCGATTCGCAGTAAGCCCTTGTGGTGCAGGCGGTGATGGTGCGGACACAGGCTGATCAGATTCAACGTTTCGGTCAAGCCGCCTGCGGTCCAGTGAACGATGTGATGCATCACGACATGCTTGGCACCGCAACCGGGAACACGGCAGACCTGATCGCGGTGCTCGATGATCCGGCGTGTCCGATCGGAGATCATCCGTTGCGTGCGGCCGACACCGAACGGGACGTTGTCGCGTAGCCAGACGGGTTGGATCACTCCGTCACACGTCAGATGGTCACGAATCGCGTCGGGCAGCACCACGCCCGATGTCAACTGGGGAGAGATCACGATCGGTGTGAATGTGGATGTAGCTCTTGAACCGCCCCTGCCGATCCTCCGACGCACCCGCCAGCGAACGTCGCGCCATCTCGACAAACGTGTCGGCCCAAGTCACGTCGGTCTTGCCAGCGGCGAACAGACTGTCACGAGCCTCGCTCAACGCCGCTTCAATGATCATCCCGTCATCGGTGTCGACGTCGGCGTGAAAGTTGAACCGTGAGTGATCGTCGAAACCGAACGAACAGGTATCGCGATCGGGTTTGATCTCCGGTTCTGGCTGGTCGGGGTCGCCGTCGAAGTGTTCGTCACGAATCATCCGACGCAACTGGTTCACCGTCGCGCACTTGGCGAACCGAGTGACCATCTCGTCAGCCCATGCCGGTGCAGTCGCAGCGACCACAACTTGATCGACAGCCGGCTCGCCGCCATCGAATGCTTCCATCAGCAAGGGGAACTGGTCGACCCGTTCGGCGATTGCCACGATCTGCTTGGCGCGACCCGACGACAAACCAACCTGAATCGTCAACCACTGGACCGGGGTATGAATCCCCACGCCGAACCACTCACCGGACGTGATCGCCTGAGCGGTGAGGCGCACCAGGCGGGCGTGCTGCGAATTCAGATAGCCGGCGACGGCACTCAGCTCCTCCTCGACATCTCTGGGAGTCAAAACCTCGACATATTCATATCGTACATATGTGTGTAACTTTATGCAACCCCACAGCCCAAAGAACTACCAAGTAATCGAGTCCCCGCTTTGCATGTGTTTCACATCAGGCGAACCTGCATGTCAAGCCATCGACGTCAGCTAGGCAACTAGCCTCGTCCGGATGCCGCGTTGTTGGGCAGCCGCGATCAGTTGTGGATTCTCATCGGCGATCGCGAGCCAGATCTCAGCCCCCAGTTGTTCCGCCGCGGCAAGTGCCGCGAGCGACATCAGATTGAGCCGGACGCCGTTGGGCATCTGGATCGAGAACCGGAGGCGGTCCACGATCGGGGTTACGCGTCGATACGTGCGGTGGCGCTGCCGGTGACCACCGGCTTGCCGTCCTGATTGACCGTGGTGACCGCGAAGTCTGCGAGGCGTTGACCATCGACCTCGCGAATCGCCTCCACAGTGGCTGTCGCCGTGAGCGTGTCGCCGGGCCACACCTGGTTGACGAACCTGACGCCGTAGTTCGTGAGCCGCCCATTACCGACCCAGTCCGTGAGGATCCTGCCGGTCGAGCCCATGCTCAACATGCCGTGAGCAAAAACCGACGGATACCCGGCGACCTGCGTCACATAGACCTCGTCGCTGTGCAACGGGTTGTAGTCGCCGGAAGCACCGGCATACATGACGATCTGGGTGCGACTGATGTTGTCGAGCACGACCTCGGTACGGCTGTCGCCAACCTTCAATGATGATGCGCTGAGTGCCATGTCGATCAGCCTTCCTGCTTGACAGCTTGCTCGGGCAGCACGCTGACGAATCGGGCCGTGACAACCGACTCGCCGGAATCGGCGACTACGTAGTCGATGAACTTCTCCTCGAACAGCAGCTTGCCACCGCGCTTCGACTCCTTCTCCCAGGTTTCGCCGTTACGCGCAATCGCCTTGAGCACCTCGCCGGCCTTCAACGGGCGGTGGTATTCGAAGTGCTGCTCGGCGTGCAGCCAGCCGGAGCTGTTGCTCTCGGCACCGCTCGGCGTGCGACCTGAGCCGAACCATGGCTGGCCCGGCTTAGGTCGCAGGATGTTGTCGGGGTCGAACTGAGAACTCGCCATCGTGAAGGTCGGCGGGGCGATCACCCCTCCGAACTCGGCCGCCTCCGGCGAGTCCGGGTCGCAGTAGACCGGGTTCTCGTCAAAGATTGCACGGGCAAACATCAGAATGTGGGTGGCTTCCACGGGGAAGCGTTCGACGGCCATGAATCGCGAACGTACCTGACACTTATGTCAGAATGCGAACCGGACAACTACACATTCGATGATCTAGGGGATCCAAGCGTGTCAAAACCACTCGAAGGGGTACGCATTCTTGAGGTCGCGCCACAGGGTGCCGCCCCGAACTCGGCCAAGACACCGTGTTGATCCTGATGGACGCCGGCCTCGACTGGGACGAAATCAGCGCCCTGAGAGAACCGGCGCCCTCGGCTAACGAATGTTCGACTGCCACCACCCATCCATCCGTAAGTCGACCAATCTCCAGGACCGCGTTGTGCATACCGAACGCGGCGAGTTCGTCGACGAAGCGGACCACGCCGCGACTGGATTCGGCTGAGCGTGTGCGCATCCTTGAGAACAAGATCTCACCGTTCCCGGCGCGGGTCGCCGGCAGCGGGTTACAGCCGAGCTGCTTGGCAGACCCGTACGCGGCGCAGTGCTTGGTGTGACCGTGGACCTCGCACACGCTGTAGTCGAGATCGATCACCAACAGCTTGTCGCTCATGTCGGACCAACACCGACGTGCAATCGTTCGCTCCAGGAAACAGCGTTCGACCCTCCCTAGGCCGAAGGCTGAACGACTTCTGAGATCGAAAGGTTGACAATGCGTCGAGGACGGACCGTATCAAGAGTCGGTTGCTGCGTGCTCGCGCTCGCAGCCTGTGGATCCGACTCGAGCGTGCGAGACACAGCCCCGCGCGCCGACGCCGCTGTGGTCGACACAATCGCTGCGCCGGTCACCGCGCCGACATCTGCGCCGCAGGTTTCGACACCCGAGTTCAGCCCCCCGGACACGACATCAAGTGAGCCGTCGGAGCAGAGTGCGGAACTGATGATCTCGATAGAAGACGAGGCAGCCGCTTTGGTTAGAGACCTCGACCGCGCCCAGATCGAAGCCATCGGCGGACAAGCCTGTATCGACGAACTTGCGTTAATCGGCACGGCGTACGACCGATACATCGCCGACTACGACGGCGAGGATCCAGAAGACGTCCAGGCACTCGTCGACAGCGGGTACCTCCGCACAACCCCAACGCTGTGGGAATTGGGACCTGACTTCCTCGTCGGTGCGCAAGGCAGCGGCTGCGATCTCGGCATCGATCCGGTCCAGAACGAATGCGAGGCCGACTACCGGACGATTGAATACGCCGTCGAGGCGTACTTTGCGAACACGCGAGCGACTGAGGAACCGACCGAACAAGACCTCATCGACGAGGGCTGGATCCAAGCCGCACTCCCGAACTGGGACGTCGTCGCTGGTGCTCCGGTCGTCACACCCGGATCGGTCTGCGAACCGCTTGCTGACGAGATCGAGGTGTTGATAGCTGCCGAGAAGTCACAGCCGATGGATTGCGCCCAAGGCAAAGCGCTGCTGGAAGCGGCGATCGAGGCATTTGTCGAATTCGACGACGTAGTCGTACCGTCTGAGTCCGACCTCGTCGAGGCCGGATTACTTCAAGTCGAATCGCTGGAGTGGAGCGTCGACACCTTCGGCCCCACTGGCGAGTCGATCATCGTCCCCGCCCACAACTCGCCCTGCACGGAATAGCTTCGATGAGGGGGTAGGGATCAAGATACAAACTCTTTGTGACTGGTTGGGTGGCCAACGGTTGACCGCTCTAGCGGTCTTGGGTGAGCAGCATGCAATCGCCCAATGGGCCGCCTCCGGCTCCGACGAGGGCGACTTCGGCGCCCCTCGACTTGGCGGCCGGTTGCCTCGCCTCTGAGCTGGGCGCTGGCCTCATAGAGGTAGCCGTAGCCGTGGAGACGACCGCGGGAGAGTTGGCCACCGTTGGTGTTGAGTGGCAGCTCGCCGCCCAGACCGATCCGGGCTTGGCCCGCCCCCAACCACGGGCCGGCTTCGCCCTTGGGAAAGAAACCGAACGCCTCGAGCCACGAGATCGTGAGGAACGAGAACCCGTCGTACAGCTGCACCGTGTCGACGTCGTCAACCGTGAGATCGGTACGCGCCCACATCATCGGGGCGCAATCGTGAGCGGCGGTCTCGGTGAGGTCGGCCCGCGATTCGCAACCCCAAGTATCGGCTGGTGCTCATACTGACGCCGGTCGGAACAAGGGCAACCACACGTCGTCGGCAACCTGCTCGAACGCTGTCTCGACCGGCATCCCAATCGACACGTCAGCGGGTTCCACCCCTATCAGACGGGTCGTGAGCTGCACCCCCGGCGCACCATCGACAGCGACCACGGCGACAACATACGGCACGTCCACGTCGGGCGCCCACGGCCGGTGATTCGGGTAGCGGTTGCAAGCGCATCTCGTACCTCCGCGGGGCTTGCCATTAGTGTGACACGAACGTCAGAAATATGCTTTGATCGACGAGAGGGAGCCATGCAAACGGACACCGACTGCCCCGTCGTGATCGAGGCTGCTGTGACCCCGTACCGACCTGATGGACCGGTTCAAAACACCGGCGGAACGATCCGGGAAGCAATCGAATGCCTTGATGCGGGCGCTGGCATCGTGCACCACCATCACGACATGCGACACGATCAGGCGGCGGGCATCGACCCCATCACCACCCTCGCGGGCGAGACGATTGCGTCACTGGGCAACGCGTGACCGACCAACAAGCGTTTACCCGTCGAACCAGCTATGGGCCAAGTAGCCCCGTGATCGGCGCGCGCGGCGCGCTGACTCGTCAGCAGGTCATCGACGCGGCGTTGCAATGCTTCGTCGCGAAGGGCTTTCACGCAACCGCCGTCGATGACATCGCGGCGCTTGCCGAGACATCTCGGGCGACCGTCTATCAGTACTTCGAAAGCAAAGAAGCCGTCTTCATCGAGTTGATGGTGGCATCAGGGACGGCTCTCCACAAGCTCAATCGATCGCTTGGCGAACTGGGCCCGACGATTGACGGCTACAGCAATCTGCATTCGTGGCTGCAACGGTGGTCATGGGTTTTTGATCGGTACGCGCCGATATACATCGAATGGGCAAACGTCAACTCACCGAAAGCTGAACTGCGTCCGCGGATCATCGACTTCGTCGACAGTCACACTGAGCGATTCTCGGAACGGCTCATCGCTGCGGGCCTCGACTCGAACGATGCTCAGACATCGTCGCTGCTCGTGCTGTCGCTGACGACCCGGTTCAACTACATCCGCCACGTGTACCGGCCAACCACATCTGACGAACAACTCGTGCTCAGCCTTGCGTCAGCGATGCAGTTGTACCTGTTCCCGTCGACGCCGACCGATGTGCTTGCCGATGGCCCACGCAACGTCAGCCACGACAACGACGTCAGCGAGCAAACCCCCGTCGCGCACGGTCCGTTGGCAACGTTGTCAGCTCGTGACTCAGTTCCACGATCAACGCCCTTTGAAGGGCTGGGTGCCAAGGCCAACAACACGATGCGCGACCTGATCGACGCCGCCGGACGGGTCTTCGCCGCGCATGGTTACGATGCCGCCAACATCGATCAAATCGTGACCGAAGCGGGGGTCGCCCGCGGCACGTTCTACCGATACTTCAGCAACAAGCTCGAACTGATTACGACGCTCGCCGAGGAAGCCGGCCGTGAAATGACGCCGCTGTTCCTCGAGTTCACGCAGCTCGATGCCGGACACGATCGGGCGGCACTCATCGCCTGGCTGGAGCGATTTCTCGAGGCCCACAAGCGATACGCCGGCGTCACACGGGCATGGACCGAGCAGTTCCCTGTCGAGCCGGCAGTGCTCGCGCCAGCAGCCGACGTGGTTGGCGCGATCAGGACCGCCGTGGCGGCCACGTTTGGTCCCCCACGCGCGTACCCGCTCGGACGTGGAGCCGTTGTGATGATGCTGGCCGGCCTGTTGGAGCACTTTCCGGACGAAGGCATCGGTGCCAAGCACGAACCGTCCGACGGCCAGATCATCGAGGCCCAGGCTCGATTCATCGAGCGCGTCCTACTCGCGCCTTAG
>JANMTV010000123.1:0-2726 GCA_031390905.1 Ilumatobacteraceae bacterium
GTTGCTGCTCAGTTCCGGGCTGGATCTCTCCCGGGTCGGGGCATCCTCTCGCCACGCGCCCACCAAGTGCCGTCGGCAGTTATCACCCTTCGTGATGACTCTCGGCGCTCAAGCGGCCATCAGTGGGCAGATCCACTAACCCCTACGGGCAGAAACCATCGGCCCTTGACACATCAGGCCACAAACCGGCGTTCCGCCAGCTTCCACACTGACGCCCATCCCCTGTTACGGCACACTTCGAAGTTTCCGCCCGACCCAGTACCTGGTTGTGTCGCAACACCACCAAACCCACACCAGAATTACCTTTCCGCGAGCATGCCCGCAACGCACCCAAACTCGTCAACGATCAGGGATAGTGTCGAGCAATGCGAGTTGGAATAACCGGTGCCTCGGGTTTGATCGGGGGCGCCCTTTCAGCGCACCTCCGGTCGAACGGCCACACGGTGAATCCGATCGTCCGTCGGGTTCCACGAGCGGGGGAAATCCGTTGGGATCCGTCGGGCGGCGGGCTCGACCCGACCGACATCGCCGGGGTCGACGCGCTCGTCCATCTGGCTGGAGCCGGGATCGGCGACAAGCGTTGGACTGACACCTACCGTAGAGAGATTCTGGAGAGCCGTGTGACCGGTACGACGGTTCTCGCCGAGGCGATCGCAGCAACTGCAGGCGGACCGCGGATCCTACTGAGCGGTTCGGCGATCGGGATCTATGGCGACCGCGGCGACGAAACGCTCGATGAGCAATCAGGTCGAGGAACCGGGTTTCTGTCTGACGTCTGTACCGCATGGGAAGCGGCGACGACAGCAGCGGAGGCTGCTGGGGTTCGAGTCGTCCATTTACGCACAGGGATTGTTCTCAGTGCGTCGGGCGGTGCGCTGAAGAAGATGCTGCCGCTCTTCAAGTTGGGCGTCGGTGGACGGTTCGGGAACGGCCAACAATGGCAGAGTTGGATCTCGCTCAACGACGAGGTTCGGGCGGTCGAACATCTCCTCACCAGCTCGCTGAGCGGGCCGGTCAACCTCACGGCTCCGAACCCGGTGACCAACCGGGAGTTCGCCAAACAACTCGCCGGAGCGCTGCACCGTCCATCATTCGTGCCAGTCCCGGCCTTCGGACCAAAGCTGCTGTTGGGCAGCGCGATGGCCGATTCGCTGCTGTTCGAGGGCCAGCGGGTGTTGCCCAAGGCATTGCTGAGTGACGGATTCAGATTCGAACACGCCGATTTGAGTGACGCCTTCACAGCGATTCTGTAGCCACTGTCGGTCCGGCTCCGCACCGCTGGTAGAACGTTGGCTGTGATCTCGCTGCCATCCGGATTTCGTTGCCACGTCGCCAACATCGGTGTCAAAGACACATCCGACGACTTCGTGGTGATCGCCGCCGACCGACCGGTGTCTGCGGCCGGGGTCTTCACCAAGAGTCGCTTTGCCGGGCCGAGTGTCTTGCTCAGCCGTGAGCATCTCGAGGTGGCTCTGGCGCAAGCGATCGTGGTCGTATCGAAGAACGCCAACGTGGCAAACGGTCAGGAAGGTTTAGCCGATGCCAGGGAGTTGGTCGCCGGCGTCGGCGCACGCCTCGGCTGCGACAGCACCGACGTGCTCGTCGCCTCGACAGGCGTGATCGGCCGTCGGTATCCGATGGACCGGATCCGAGCAGGAATCGCGGCACTACCGAGCGAACTCCTATCCGAGTCGGCTGACGCCGCCGCTCGCGGAATCATGACGACCGACACGATCGCCAAAGTCGCCGAAGCCAGGGTCGGCTCCGGCCAAGCCCGCGTCGTCGGAATCGCCAAAGGTGTCGGGATGATCGAACCCGACATGGCAACGATGATCGCCGTGATCCTGACCGATGCCGCAGTCAACCCCGACGTCCTCGACGCCGTGTTTCGCCGGGTGATCGATCGTACGTTCAACTGCGTCAGCGTCGACACCGACACTTCGACCAGCGATACCGCCGTGATTCTTGCGAGCGGACAGGCGGGCAAGGTCGATCTGACCGAGTTCGAACGAGCACTCGGCGAGGTCAGTTTGGAGTTGACGAAGATGATCGCGCGTGACGGTGAAGGTGCCGAAACGCTGATCGAGGTCACTGTCGATCAGGCTCGCGACTGTGCCCAGGCGAAACGCGTGGCCAAGGCGATCGTGAACTCACCGCTCGTCAAAACTGCGGTCCACGGGGCCGATCCGAATTGGGGTCGAGTGGCGATGGCCGTCGGCAAATGCAGCGACGACACCGACATCGACCAGGAGCGAGTCGTGATCCGCTTCGGTGGTACCGAGGTGTACCCACGCAAGGTCGACGAGGCGGGCCTACAGGAACTGTCGGATTACATGCGCGGTCCCGACGTAACGATCCATGTCAGCGTGAGGACCGGCGAATTCGCCGCAACGGTATGGGGCTGCGATCTGACCGACGGCTACATAAGAATCAACGCCGACTACACGACCTAAGTGGCAGGCTCGTATTTCGTCGGGACTGGCCTCCGCTTCGCTTTGGCTGCTCCCTCCTGCCGCTCGTCGCTGGCGCTTCCCTCGCGGCCTAACTACAAATCTCGTTGGGTGTTCGACAACCGGTGCGATTCAGCTGGCAAACACCTCGCGCAGTGTTTGCGACGAGCGGCACAGAGGGAGCAGCCAAAGCGAAGCGGAGGCCAGTCCCAGCGCGCCTTGCGCCGAGAGGAGCGCGACGTGGCCGCTCTCGCCCCGCACCGCGCGGATCGCGCG
>JANMTV010000132.1:0-15530 GCA_031390905.1 Ilumatobacteraceae bacterium
GGCTTCCTTCCGTATCAGTTCACGTACCAACAGGTCGTCGGGGAGCCCGAGTACGTCGTCGCCACCACGACCCGCGCTCTCGCCCAACAAGCCGCAGCCTGATTGTCCACGCGCGCGATGTCGACAGGTGGTGTCGTTATCGCGCTCACAGACCGGCCGACAGATTTCTGAGCGCGCGAAATTGACATGTGTGGTCTATATCGCGCGCTCGGAACTTCGTGGGTCTCGGAAACGGGTGGGGCGTAGGATGGGTGTATGCCAACGGGAGTTCGGATTGATGCAACGAGTGAGCAGCTTGACGCGGTCGCGTTCAACTCCGACGGACTGGTAGCGGCGATCGCTCAAGATGCTGATTCTCGTCAGATCTTGATGATGGCGTGGATGAATCGTGAATCGTTGGCCCGCACGTTCGACGAGGGGCGGATGGTCTACTGGTCTCGCAGCCGCCAGGAACTCTGGCGAAAAGGCGATACGAGCGGCGACCGTCAATTCGTTCGCGAGGCGTACTACGACTGTGACGGTGACACGCTGCTGTTTCTGGTCGAGCAGGAGGGAGCGGGCGCCTGCCACACCGGGGCGCGCACGTGCTTTTTCCGTTCGTTCGGGCCTGAATCCGACTCGTGAAGGTCCAGCCCACCCGCCAGGAGTTCACGCGTCTGGCGGCCGACTACAGCGTGGTACCTGTGTGGACGGAAGTGCTCGGCGATCTCGAGACCCCCGTCGCCGCGTTCGCCAAACTGGTCGGTGACGAGCCAGGCTTTCTGCTCGAGTCGGTCGAGCACGGTGAGCGTTGGAGTCGTTTCTCGTTCGTCGGCCGCAACCCGTCAGCGACGATGGTGTTGCGCGACGGTCACCTCACCGTCACTGGCGATCTACCGACTTCGATTCCGACTGATCAGGGCATCCTCGTAGCGATCGAGGAGTTGCTCAAGATCTATACGAGTCCGGCATTCGCCGAGTTGCCGCCAATGCATGGCGGGATCATGGGATACCTCGGATACGACGTGATTCGCGAGGTCGAACATCTTCCGAACACGCCGCCAGATGATCACGGCCTTCCTGACGCGGTGATGAGTGTGATTGGTTCGTTGGCGGCGTTCGATCATTGGCGGCAACGGATCTTCGTGATCGAAAGCGTACGAACCCACGGCCTGTCGGATGATCAGCTTGCTGACGCCTATGACCAAGCCTCGGTGCGCGTTCATATGTCGGTCGATCGGCTCGCTCAACCGCTTCCGTATATTCCGGTCGAGCCGCCGATCGTTGGCGAGTCGTTGCCGGAGGTCAAGTCGTCGATGCCGAATGGCATGTATCAGCGCGCCGTGGAGGTTGCCAAGGAATACATCCTGGATGGTGACATCTTCCAAGTGGTCCTGGCGCAGCGGTACGACATCGAGTTGGAGGCAGACCCGTTCGACGTGTACCGCGTTCTCCGCCAGGTCAACCCGAGTCCCTACATGTACTTCTTAAGGCACGATGAGATCACGATCGTGGGGTCATCCCCGGAACCGATGGTGCAGCTTCTCGACCGCAAGGTGATCTCGCGCCCGATTGCCGGCACCCGAAAACGTGGTGCCACCGACGAACATGACCGTCGCCTCGCTGCTGAACTGGTGGAGCATCCCAAGGAACGCGCCGAGCACGTGATGCTGGTCGATTTGGCTCGCAATGACGTCGGTCGTGTCGCCAAATTCGGCACGGTGGTTCCCGACGAGTTGATGACCTTGGAGCGTTACAGCCACGTGATGCACCTCACGTCTCAGGTGTCGGGCGATCTGCGCGATGGGCTCGGTCCGATCGACGTGCTTCGCGCCACTCTGCCTGCCGGAACGGTGAGCGGCGCGCCAAAGGTGCGAGCGATGGAAATCATCGACGCACTCGAACCGTTCAAGCGCGGGCCCTATGCGGGCGTGGTGGGGTACGTCGACTGGTCAGGCAATCTCGACACAGCGATCGCCATCAGGACGATGTTCGTGCGGCCGGGCGAGCAGCTCGCTTCACTCCAGGCGGGTGCCGGAATTGTCGCCGATTCGGTGCCCGACGATGAGGACATGGAGTGTCGCAACAAGGCTGCAGCTCTGCTGGCGGCGATCCCGGCGGCTCGCCGTATGACGGCGGCCCGTCGCGCTGCGGGCACCCAGGCGTAAACAACGAGTATCCACCGCGTCGGGGCCGGCATCGTTCACAATCACGATGTGGATGCACTCGACGTTGATGAGCGAGCCGCAGTTCGAGCGTTCTGCAGCGTTCGGAAGTCCGCCTCTCGACCGTCCATCGCGTAGCAACAGCGTTGCTGTCGGGCGCTGGGCTGATGGTGTTGTTGCCGACGATCGCACGCGACTCGATTGTGACCGTGATGAGCTCGCTGGTCAACGGTGAGCTCGACGCTGCCCATCTCTGCCTTGTTGCGGCGATCACGGTCTGCTTGGCGCTACCGATTGCCGCGCTCGGGCTGTTGCTTCGAGATCTCACCCGTTTCTACTTCCACGCTCAGCACTTCCGTCACGAGGGGTCCGAGATGTTCACGCCCCGGTTCACACTGACCGCACTGCGTCTTCCGTCCGACGAACTGACGGCGTCATCAGCGACCTTGCTCGCCATGGCCCGCGTCGAGCCGAGCATAGTCGAGCTCTTGGTGCCAGCCAAGGACTTGACTCGTCAACACATCGATCAACAGGTGACGGCCTACGGTGGTCTTGGGATCGATAGTGATCCGACCGATCGCGGGCGGGCGGCGGGATTGTTCGAACTGGCGGCGTCGCGCGAACGCGTACTCATCGAAGAAGTCGCCAAGGTCGAGCACGGGATGGTGCGCCACATGCTGCGGTTGCAGGTGATCGTGCTCAGGTATGTCAAGGCCTTGCTGGCCTTTTTGATGACGGCTCTGGCGATGTACATGCAGCCGCGATCGTGGCGTCGAGCCCGGTCACTGTCGGCCAGGAGTTGGGCCTGATTGTGGTGATCACATTGTGGGCACCGTGCATTTTGGCTGTCGTGTCGGCTCCGGTCCGTTGGCTCGACGAGCTCTTGCGGGCCGAGGGCGCGGTTCGTACCGGCGTTGCCGCCGACCCGGAATTCACGCAGGTCGCGCGAATCGCGATTTGGCTTGCATCGATCGGTTGGACCCTGGGAGTTCTAGCCTTCGTCGCTGTTCTGGTTGATGGTGACGGCAATTCGTCCGAACTGACGGCGACGTTCGTGCTGGTGGCGATCAGCGGCGCGGCTCTTGCGTTCCGGCTCGTCAAATGGACACGACGGCGGCACACCTCACTTGTCCGAAGCAGGTCGCAAACCAACTGACCGCGATCTCTACAGCGCAAGGGCGAGTAGGAAGATCAGGCTCAGGAAGCCGAACACAGTGGTGATTGCGATCACCGTGAGCATCAGCCACGGGAAACTCGTGAGCGCCGTCACCGCGGCGGTGAATCGAGCTGAACTCTCGAGGCCGCTGCCGATCACGCTCCTGAAATGGAACACCTCTCGTGAGAGTTCGATCACCGACCCTGTCTTGGATCGGTCGTCGTTGAGATCGAATGTTTCGATCACATCCCTGGTCGTCGAGGTTCCGTCGGAGATCAGCGCCTTGATCTCGTGCGCGATTTCCGGCACGTGTCGCTGGATCGAACCGACGCGCCAGCAGGCAGTCAAACCGGCGTCGATTGCGATCGCGCCGAACACGATCCCGAGCACGATCCACACCGACTGAATACCGCCGGACAAATGCGGCGATCCCCAACAGGAACGAGCCCGCGCACACGATTGTTGCCAGCGCGGCGACGATTCCAGCGAACTTGGCAGCCTTGCGGGCGATCATCGTGATCGTGGCGATCGTGCGCTCGACGAATGCGTCGAGATCATTCATCGGAATCTGAGTGTGTCACGCCAGACTGGGTCAATGGAACTGCCCGCCGAGCTGACCGCCGTACTGGGACCTCGCGACACCGTGGTCGTCGAAGGTTCTGATGCGTTGACGTATCTTCACTCGCAGGTCTCGCAGGATCTGCGTAATCAGGTAGTCGGCGAGCAGCGGTGGACGTTCGTCCTACAGCCGACAGGCAAGATCGATGCGCTTGCGCGTGTCACGCGTTCGGACGATGAGCGTTTCGAACTCGACGTCGATGCAGGATTCGGTGAGGTGCTCCTGGCGAGAATCAACCGATTCAAAATCCGAGTCAAGGCCGACACGACGCTGATCGTTGGCGATGTGAGCGAGCTGGATTCCGACACCGAGCGGACACGAATCGTGCTTGGGTGGCCGAGGATGGGTTCCGAGATCATTCCGGGCGAGACGATCCCGGCCAGCACCGGATTGAACGGAATCGCCGTGTGCTTCAC
Source organism: Ilumatobacteraceae bacterium (assembly GCA_031390905.1). GTDB lineage: Bacteria > Actinomycetota > Acidimicrobiia > Acidimicrobiales > Ilumatobacteraceae > Ilumatobacter. The sequence continues at coordinate 4,336 of JANMTV010000132.1, forward strand.
GAAGGGCTGCTATCCCGGGCAGGAGCTCGTCGAACGGATGGACAGTAGGGCGGCCGAAGCCCCAAAGTCGTTGCGTCGGCTCACAGTGGCCGCCGGGGCTGCGATCGGTGATCCCGTTCTCGACGGAAATGACGTCGTCGGTGAACTGACGAGTGTGTCTGGAACTGCGGCGCTCGGATGGGTCAAGCGTTCCAGCGACGTTGGCGAGCCGGTTCAGTTCTAGCCCCGATCCCGAGTAGGAACAAATCCGTTTCGGAACCGGCCCCGGAGGCGTTACGTCAGGGCGGCCCGGATACTGGTGAAGCTCGGCGAGTTGCGCACCGACACGAATTCAGGCGCGGTGTCCATCACTCGTCCGAGCACGTCGAGGTAGATCTGATGTTCGGCGCCGGCCACATCTTTTGCTGCTTCGAGCCAGAGTATGGCGTTGGTCTCGTCGCCCATCGACGCGGCGGCTCGCGCAACAGTCGTCGCCAGGGTCGATGTGCGATGTTGGGCGTACGCCTCGACGGCGTAGGCGCCCGCCCGCTGCGGGTACCCGACCGAGAGCATCACGTCGGCCAGCACTCGTCCGCTGTACGCGTTCCCAACTGGCAGCTCGGCGGGGAGCACATCGATGATCGCTCGTAGCTGTTGCCGGTTGGCTGCTGGTGACAACGCCCAGCGGGCTTCTGACGTCGACCCCAAATCGTCGACAACGATCCGTGCCGCTCCCATTTCGTCACCTTTCGCCAGGGAGCGATGCGCCAGGTACCAGGGCGAGAGGCGTTGTCCGGGTTCGAGCATCCCTGGTCGGCCCGTCGTCCACGCAGCCGATTCGGCATCGTCGATCCGGTGGCCCGGCTGCCCCTTGCGTTTCGGCGAGGTGATCTGCACGAGTTGCCATTGGTTCATCAAGAGGAAGGCGATGAAGATCCCGAAGCCACCGCGCCCGGTGGAGAACACGAAGATCGCAACGCCGACAGTGATTGCCAGGCTGGCGATCGCCATCACCCGAAACGCTCGCTTGCCGAGGAAAACCTCCAAACCGGTTTGTGCAAGATGGCCGCCGTCGAGCGGCAAGACCGGGATCAGGTTGATCAATCCGATCACAGGGCCTGCCCACCAGATTGCCGCTGACGCGTCAGATTGGCGTGCGCTGTCGACGGACAACGGGTTGACCCCCATCCCTGCAAGGACGCCGACGCTGATCACGATTTGCGTGAATGGCCCTGCAACAGAGATCAACGCTCGCCGCACTCGGGGGATCGGGCGAGTCGGCTGAAACGACGTGTACCCGGCGAGGAAGTCGAGCGAGATCGAGGCCTTGGCACCTGACGAACGAGCGGCGATGGCGTGACCGAGTTCGTGTAGCAGGGTGAATATGGCAATCGAACCGCCAAGCCACAACCCGAACGCGTCTTGATACAGGAACACGATCAAGCCGAGAAAGATGAGGAATCCGGGCCGGACACGTACGTCGAACCCGAGCAATCGGAACATCGGACAGATTGTAAGGCGAGTTAGACAGCAGTAACCGGGGCAACCGCGCCAGCACGCCTAGACTTTCGCCCCGTGCCTTACGTCTATTCCTTTGATCACAAGCATCGCAAGTCCCCCATGACCTACAAGGATCTTTTGGGTGGCAAGGGTGCCAACCTCGCCGAGATGACCACAGTGTTGAAGTTGCCGGTGCCACCGGGCTTCACTGTGTCGACCGATGCATGCCGGGATTACATGCATGGCGGTTGGCCGGCAGAACTCGACGACGAGATCGCCGCTCACGTCTTCAAGCTCGAGAAGTCAATGGGTCGAAAGTTGGGCGATCCCCATGATCCGCTGTTGGTTTCGGTGCGATCTGGTGCCAAATTCTCGATGCCGGGGATGATGGACACGGTCCTCAACCTCGGACTCAACGACGAGAGCGTGCAGGGACTCGCCCACGTCACAGGGAATGACCGATTCGCCTACGACTCTTACCGTCGATTCATCTCGATGTACGGACGAATTGTGCTCGATGTCGACGGCCATTTGTTCGAACGGCCGCTTGAGGATGCGAAGGCTCGGATCGGAACACACAACGACGCCGATCTGGGAGCCGAGGTGTTGAAGGGTCTATGCAAGACGTATCTGGCGGTTGTCAAGAAGGCGACGGGTGAGCCGTTTCCTCAGCGTCCGAGCCTGCAACTACGCGGTGCAGTCGAGGCGGTGTTCCGAAGCTGGAATGGCGCTCGGGCGATCGCCTACCGCGTCCGCGAAAAGATCAGCCATGACCTCGGTACCGCTGTCAACGTGCAGACGATGGTGTTCGGTAATCGCGACGAGAATTCAGCCACAGGTGTCGGCTTCACGAGAAACGCGGCAACCGGCCAGAACCTGGCGTACGGCGACTTCCTCGTCAATGCCCAAGGTGAGGACGTTGTGGCGGGTATTCGTAACACCGAGACACTCGACCACATGAAGGACCAGTTCCCGATCAACCACAGCGAGCTGATGTCGATTTTCGCCCGCCTCGAAGCGCACTACACCGACATGTGCGACACCGAATTCACGATCGAGCAGGGCAAGTTGTGGATGCTGCAAACGCGCGTCGGCAAGCGCACGGGCGCTGCCGCGCTAACGATGGCCGTCGAGATGACGAAAGGCACCAGGGACGGTTCGGGTGGGAGCTGGAAGATCAGTCGCGCCGAGGCTGTTTCCCGCGTCACTGCTGAGCATCTTGATTCAGTGCTGCACCCGCAGTTCGCTCACAAGGGCAAGCCGATTGCCAAGGGTCTTGGTGCCTCGCCGGGCGCCGCAGTCGGCAAGGTGTATTTCACCGCTGATGACGCCGTTGCCGCATCGAAGAAGGGTGAGTCGGTCGTGCTCGTTCGTAACGAGACCAGCCCGGAAGACGTTCACGGCATGATGGTCGCGCAGGGCATCCTGACGGCCCGCGGTGGATTGGTGAGCCACGCCGCCGTGGTCGCACGAGGTTGGGGCACACCGGCGATTGTCGGCGCTGATGCTGTCAAGATCGAGGGCAACCAGTTCGTGGTCGGCGAGATCGTCGTCAAGCAGGGTGATGTCATCTCGCTCGACGGCGCTACCGGAGAGGTGATGTTGGGAGCGCTCGAAATGGCGGCTTCGGAGCCACCCTCTGAGTTCGACACGATCCTGTCGTGGGCCGACGCGATCCGCAAGGGCAAGCTTGCGGTGCGCGCTAACGCCGACACTGGCGAGGATGCCGCCAACGCCCGCAAGCTGGGTGCCGAGGGAATCGGCCTGTGCCGTACCGAGCACATGTTCCTTGCCCCTGATCGGCTCCCGATTGTGCGGGAGATGATTCTCGCCAACACGCCAGCCAAGGAAGCCAAAGCACTTGAGAAGTTGCGGGCTGCGCAGCAGGCCGACTTCGAGGAGATCCTCGAAGCGATGGACGGTCTGCCGGTTACCGTGCGGCTGCTCGATCCACCGCTTCACGAGTTCCTTCCGTCAGTCGAAGAGCTTCGAGTCAAGGAGGCCAAGCACGGCCTCTCGAAGAAGGAGCATCAGCTGCTTGCTGCCGCCGAAAGTTGGTCAGAGCACAACCCGATGATTGGCACCCGTGGTGTCCGTCTCGGCGTGATCAAGCCTGGTCTGTACGCCATGCAGGTGCGGGCGCTGATGGCCGCCGCCGCCAAGCTCCGTGATTCTGGCAAGAACCCAATTGTCGAGATCATGATCCCGTTGACGGTCACTCGCGAGGAGCTGGCCCTTGCACGTAGCTGGGTGCAGACCGAGGTGGATGCCGCGGTCAAGGGCCTCAAGAAGAAGCCGAAGATCACGATTGGCACGATGATCGAAACGCCACGTGCGGCGATCCGGGCCGACGAACTGGCTGAGGAAGCCGATTTCTTTAGCTTCGGTACCAACGACTTGACACAACTGACGTTCGGGTTCAGCCGAGATGACGTCGAGAGCCGGATGATGCCTGCGTACCTCGAACAAGGCCTCCTCAAGCGCAACCCGTTCGACACCATCGATCAGGACGGCGTCGGCGATTTGGTGCGGATGGGCGCCGAGCGTGGCCGTCAGACGAAGCCGGATCTCAAGCTCGGCGTGTGCGGTGAGCATGGCGGCGACCCTGAGTCGATCGACCTGTTCTACAAGGCCGGCCTCGACTACGTGAGCTGCTCACCGTTCCGAGTTCCGATCGCTCGGCTGGCCGCCGCGCAGGCGATCGTCGGTTCCAGTACCACCAAGTAACCGAACTCCGCAAAGGACCGGCGGTAAACCGCTGTCGGTCCTTTCTCGTGCGGCTACTGTCCGGTGCATGGAAATCGCAACACGACACACACCGGCTTACGGCGTTGCTCGCCTGACCCTTGGCGGAGGTGAGCAGGTGCGCGTCGAGTCCGGAGCGATGATGGCGATGTCGGCAGGCGTCACGCTTGCCGCCAAGGCCGAGGGTGGCATGATGAAGTCGCTCAAGCGCGCAGCACTTGGCGGCGAAAGCTTCTTTATCGCGACGTACACAGCACCATCACAGGGCGGGTTCGTTGATGTCGCGGCGCGGCTGCCGGGCGATATCAGTTACTACACCGTGGATAGCAGCAAAGCGTTGTTCATCTCGAAGGGCTCATGGATTGCCAACGAGGCAACCGTCGCGATCAACACGCAATGGGGTGGGTTCAAGAATATGTTCGGTTCTGAAGGCGCGTTTATCCTGCGTGCCGAGGGAACCGGGGAAGTGGTCTTCGCCTGCTACGGCGCACTCGAGGTGTGGAACCTTCAACCGGGGCAGAGCATCACGATCGATTCCGGGCACATGGTCGCCTACGAGGAGACCGTTACGATGACGTTGCGCAAGGCTGCCGGTGGCTTGGTGCAGACGTTCAAGAGTGGTGAGGGCCTCGTGTTCGATTTCGCCGGACCAGGCAAGGTCTGGACTCAAACCCGTAATCCGAACGAACTGCTTGGTTGGATCTCAGCCGCAGTCGGCGGCGGCAGCTCGTCGCCAGGCGGCGCGGGAGGCGTGCTCGGCGGTCTGATGGGTCGCGGCTGACCTGCTCCGGAGTGACGATTGATTGATCGTCGCTAGCCTTCGACAAATGTTCTCGTCATTGTTAGGCTCTGAATCGTCGCGAGCGAACTTCGTTGAACTCAACGTGCACTGGTGGCACTGGGTGGTGCTGCTGGCAATTATCTTCTCGATGTTGCTGCTTGATCTGCTGGTCCTGCATCGCGAAGCGAAGGTGCTGCCAATCAAACGGGCCGCAATCGAGTCCGCCGTCTGGATCGCCTGCGGACTCGGTTTCGCGCTGGTCGTCTGGGCGTGGTTCGGTGGTGCGGCGACCGGCGAATACGTATCCGGCTACCTCATCGAGGAGAGCCTGAGTATCGACAACGTGTTCGTATGGGCCCTGATCATGGGCTACTTCAAGGTGCCCGCGCTGTATCAGCACCGTGTGCTGTTCTGGGGAATCTTTGGTGCGCTGATTCTTCGGGCGACGTTCATCTTTGCCGGCGTTGCGGTGATCGAACGGTTCTCCTGGGTGCTGTACATATTCGGCGCATTCCTGCTGTACACGGCCGCCAAGTTGGTGTTCACCGACAATGACCACGTCGATCCGGGCGAGAGCAAGTTCTTGAAACTCGTCAACAAGTTGGTGAAGACCACTGACCAGCTCGACGGTCAAAAGATGTTCACGAAGCGCGACGGGCAGCGATTTGCGACGCCGCTGTTCTCGGTGCTGCTCTTGGTCGAAGCCACCGACGTGATCTTCGCTGTCGACAGCGTGCCGGCGGTGCTGGCGGTCAGTCGAGAACAGTTCCTCGTCTTTTCGTCGAACGCGTTCGCAATCCTGGGGTTGCGGGCGCTGTACTTCCTGATTGCCGATATGCACAGCCGGTTCGCCTTCCTGCAACAGGGTTTGGCGATCATCCTGGCGTTCGTCGGGGTCAAGATGATCATTGCCGATTGGTATCACATCCCGACATGGTTGTCGCTGCTCGTGATCGCGATCGTGCTGATCGCATCGGTCGGATTCTCATTGAAGCTTGAACGCTCGCAGGCCGACGCAGAACTTGCCGACGCCGCATTCGAAAACCACGAACCGATGCCTCCGACGTCGGAACGTTGACCGGAGCTACCGGCGGTTTCCGTCGACGGCGTTAGATTCGACCGAATGGCGATTGCGGATGACGACATCGAGCGGATTCGCTCAACCGTGTCGATCGTCGACGTGATCGGCCAACACGTTCAGCTGAAGCGGGCTGGCCGCAACTGGGTTGGGCTGTGTCCGTTTCATGCGGAGCGATCCCCGTCGTTCAATGTGCGTGAGGAGACGGCCCGGTACAAGTGTTTCGGGTGCGACAAGTCGGGCGATGTATTCACATTCGTTCAGGAGATCGAGCACACCGACTTCCTCGGAGCAGTCGAATATCTCGCCAACCGGGTAGGGATTCAACTCACGGAAACGTCGACCGGGCAGACCAAGGAACGCGCCCGTCGCAAGAAACTGATCGAGGCGATGAACCAGGCCGTCGACTGGTATCACGAACGACTGTTGAAGGGCACTGATGCTCGAGTCGCACGCGACTACCTACGAAGTCGCGGGCTGGCGGGCGACGTGGCCCGTCAGTTCAAGATTGGCTGGGCGCCAGATGACTGGGATCTGCTGGCGCGTGAATCGGGGATTGCCCCTGATCTTCTGCGCGACAACGGGCTGGCGTTCGAGAACAGCCGCCACAAGCTGCAAGACGCCTTCCGGGGGCGGGTGATCTTCCCGATTTTCAGCGAGAACGGAGATGCCGTAGCGCTCGGTGGGCGAATCCTGCCTGGCTCCACTGATCCGGCCAAGTACAAGAACAGTGCGGAGACGCCGATCTATACCAAGTCGAAGACGCTCTACGGGTTGAACTGGGCCAAGTCGAACATCGTCAACGCTAACCAGGTGATCGTCTGTGAGGGTTACACCGACGTGATCGGATTCCACCTTGCCGGAGTACCACGCGCGGTGGCGACGTGCGGCACCGCCTTCACCGAGGAGCATGTGCGATTACTCAAGAAGTACGCCAGTCGGGTCGTGCTGGCATTCGACGCTGATGCGGCCGGTCAGGGTGCCGCAGAACGGTTCTATGAGTGGGAGGAGAAGTATCAGGTCGAGGTCAGCGTGGCGTCGTTCCCTGGCGGAAAGGATCCTGGCGAGATCGCCCAAAAGGATCCGGGCGCACTTGCGAACGCAGTCGATGCCGCCAAGCCGTTCCTCGGTTTCCGGCTCGGTCGCGTGCTCGATGGCAAGGCACCCCAGTCGCCCGAAGCAGTAGCAAGGCTCGGTGAGCAGGCAATGGCCGTGATCAATGAGCATCCCAATGTCGATATTCGGAAGTTGTATGCCGGCCAGATGGCGGTCCAGATTGGCCTGCCGGTCAACGACATGGTCGCGATTGCCGAGCGGCGTGCGCGTCGTCCGCATGTCAATGTGGCGCGACCCAAAGCTCGTCTGGAACGTAGGCAGAATGCCGAGTTCGTGGCGATTGCGTTGCTGGTGCAGAACTGGAACCTGATTGCCTCATGGCTGGTCGAGGCACTGTTTGTCGATGAGGTCTATCGGCGCGCCTTCCTCGCGATTGCCGAGGCCGGCGGGAATCTCGACGTTGCTCTCGCGAATGTCGACCCCGAGGCTCGCGATGTGTTGGAACGGGCAGCAGTGATCGATCTCGAGGTCGATGCAGAGACCGAGGCGCGTAACCTGATCGTGGCGGCGGTGCGCCGAGAGGTCACAGCCAGCGGGCGGGGCTCTGATCCTGAACGGATACGCGAAGACGCAGAGGTTCGAGTTGCAACAGAAAAACTGAGAAACTCTGAACTAGGCCTCGACGCGGCGGGCTGGTTGCTAGGTTGGCTGGAAGGACGTATGGAGGGGCGCTCTGGTGGGGGGACCTGACCAGGTTGAGCTGCCGGCGATCACGCCGCCCGTTGAGGGTGTGGATCGATCGGAATGGGACGACTTGATCGTGCGCGGGCGCACGGTGGGCGTTGTGCCGGCCGAGGAGGTTGCTCAGGTACTCCGACATGTGGAGTTGACCGGCGACGTGCTGCACGCGTTGAACGCATCGCTGAATTCAGCCGGCATCGCCATCGATGATGAGGTCTACGACATCGTCGACGATGAAACGCCGACAGAAGGTGCGATTCGGCCTGTCGCGCCTGACGACGAGGCTGACGAAAAGTTACTCACGCGGCGTCGCGGGCGTCGCAACCAGAAGCGGCCTGCTCGGGTTGATGTCGGTTCATCTGATGGCGTGCGGATGTACCTACGCGAGATCGGCCAGGTCGATCTACTGACAACTGACGACGAGCGTCGGTTGGCCCAGCTGATCGAGAATGGTCACGTTGCCGCTGGGCGGATCGATGAGGGTGTTGCTGAGGGTGCCGAGCAGCGGATGCTGCTACGAGCCGTGCAGCGCGGCGAGCGGGCTAAGAGCGAGTTGATCCAGGCCAACCTGCGGCTCGTGGTCAGCATTGCCAAGCGTTACTCGGGGCGCGGGATGCAACTGCTCGACCTGATCCAGGAGGGCAACCTCGGGCTGATGCGGGCGGTCGACAAGTTTGATCATACGAAGGGCTTCAAGTTCTCGACGTACGCGACGTGGTGGATTCGCCAGGCGATCACTCGCTCGATCGCCGATCAGGCGCGCACGATTCGGATTCCTGTCCACATGGTCGAGCACATGAACCGGCTGACTCGGATGCGGCGGCAGCTCCATCAGGATCTTGAGCGTGAACCGACGGTCGACGAGTTGGCGGACAAACTGCAGATGGAGCCGGAACGGGTTCGCGATCTGTTGCGGATCTCACTCGATCCGTTGTCGCTCGATTCGCCGGTAGGCGAGGAAGACGAATCGAACCTCGCCGACTTCATCCAAGACTCATCGATCGACACGCCGGCAGACGCGGCGACCAAGGCGATGCTGCACGACGCGGTCGAGCAGGTACTGGGTGAATTGTCGGAACGCGAGCAGGAGATAGTCCGCATGCGGTTCGGTTTGGACGGTGGGCAAGCCAAGACGCTCGAGGAGGTCGGCCGCGATTTCGGTGTCACCCGCGAACGGATTCGCCAGATCGAAGCCAAGACGCTTGCCAAGCTGCGCCACCCACAGCGGTCGCAACGCCTCAGGGAGTTCCTCGAGAACGAGTGACAGGTATCACACCGCCTCGCACCGTTTGTTTACCTTGCGGCCAACCGGTTGAAATAATCTGCCAATAAGGTGAAGCACATGGATGTAACTCATCGTTCTCCCCGGACCCTGGTCCTTGTCGATCCTTCAAGCGTCGTCGGCGAAGGCGGCCTCGAGGTGCTCACCACACAGGACCGTTCCTTAACCGTGATGCTCTCCCTCGATGGCAAGTCGGCCGAACCCTTGCACGAGTTCGCCGAGTCCGAAGATATTGATGTTGCGATGGCTGGAGAGATCTATCTCGAACAGATCATTCGTCGACTTCAACCGGGCCGCGACGACGTCGAGGCGCTGACTACGAACGGAACCGACGCGGTCGTTTCGATCATGGAGGCTCTGCAACGTCGCAACGTGCAGCGAGTCATCATTCCGGCTTCGCTTCCCGGTCTGAAAGGCGGCCTGCTGCGGACCCTCTTCAAGATCTGCCCGGTTCCCGTGCTCATTGCGCCGGCATTGCCCATCGCCTCGTAAACGGCTCGACCTCACTGCCATACCCCTCGTCAAGATGGGGCCATGGGCAACGCAGGCAAGTTTGTAGAACGTGCGAGGGCTCGTGATCTACGCGCCCAGTCGTGGACATTGCAGGCGATCGCCAACGAACTTGGTGTCGCCAAGAGTTCCGTGTCGCTGTGGTGCCGCGACATCGTCGACTTCACCCCAAACCCCCGCAACCGCGGTCACTCAAGTATGAAGCCGCACCCCATGAAGGTGAAGAAAGAAGCCGAAATCGAACAATGCCGGGTCGATGCCGAAGCGTGGGTCGGTGAGATGTCGGGCCGAGACCTCACGATGTTCGCGCTCGGGTTGTATGCCGGTGAAGGCAACAAGACGCCAGGGACGCTTGGTATGGCGAACACCAACGCAGTCCTGCTCTCTGTCTTCGTGACTTGGGTCCGTCGGACGTTCGTGATTGACGAGACACGACTGCGCGTGCGGTTGTATCTGCATGAGGGTCTCGACGTCGACGCAGCAACCCAGCACTGGAGCCGGGTTCTAGACGTCCCGAGCGATCAGTTTCAGAAGCCGTACCGCGCGGTTGATGATCCGACACGGAGATCAGCTAAACACGTGCACGGCTGCGCCACACTGATGTACGCGAGTACGAATCTGCATCGACGTGTGTTGGCGATGATCGGGGCGGTATCGTGTCGTTTCGTCAATCCGGGGTAGCTCAGTTGGCAGAGCGGCGGCCTGTTAAGCCGTTTGTCGCAGGTTCGAGCCCTGCTCCCGGAGCCACGCTACAGGGTCCCCGATGTGGGACCCTGTAGACGTTTTCGGGGCGGTAGCTCAGTGGTTAGAGCAGGGGACTCATAATCCCTGGGTCGTGGGTTCGATCCCCACCCGCCCCACCAGGTCAGAGGCTATTTTCTACGGCGGCTCTTGACGATCCGTGGGACGTATGGGACGTTCTTCTCGGTGTCGATCGAGAAATTGCCTTCGCGGAAGTACCGCGCGGTGGTCCGCCACGCCGGCGCGAAGCGCCGACTTAAACCTGATGGTGTGGGCGTCGGCTGTGACGGCTCCCCGTCACCAGAGCCCGGTGGATTCTCCTACGTCGTCGACGACGTCCTCGCCCTCGTCCTGGGCGTCGTCGCCTGCGTCGGAGGCGGCGTCGGAGGCCGACTCCCAGGCGTCGCCGGCAGCGTCCGAGCCCGACTCCCAGCCGCTCTGCACGTCGTCGGTCCCGTACTCGCCGGAGGCATGCATCCCGGCGAGGTCGATCGACCCCGACACCTCCGCTCCGCCGCGCCCGACGTCGACCCCGCCGCCGACGCCGGCCACGCCGCTGACACCGGCGTTGGCATCCACAGACGCGCCATCGCGACCCACCGCGCCGCCCACTCCGACAGACCCGTCGACGCTGGTTCCGCCGACCTCCACGCCGGCACCGGTGTCGAGCCCGACCGAGACCCCATCGCCACCGATGTCCACCTTGGTGCCGACACCGGAGTCGACGCCGAGGTTGAAACCGCGGATGTCGGTGCCGACACCGACGTCGCCGGTGGCGCCGG
>JANMTV010000161.1:0-1911 GCA_031390905.1 Ilumatobacteraceae bacterium
GAACTTCGACCCGTTCCTGGATCCGCCTCTTCTGGTCGGTCTCCTGCATGTGCATGTACTCGATGCCGGCGGTCCGGCAGTAGGCGTCGCGCAAGCGGGCCAGCACGGTTCCCAGCGGCATTACCTGGGTGCCTTCGATCCCTCCTGTTGCGACGTCCCGATCGAGGTCCCAGATGGTGAGGCCGTAGAACAACGGGTCGAGCTCGGGATACATTCGTGGTGGGTTCTGACGGAGCGGATCGAGGTCGGCAATGAGGTGGCCGCGGACCCGGTAGGCATTTATAAGTCGGGAAACGTTGGCCTGTTTGTCAGCCCAGTCCGGGCTTCCGATTGGGGGGTTGTCGTCGGTCGCCCAGCGCGCCGGCGTGTAAGGGATCGCGAGCGAGGCGAAGATCTCGTCGTAGAACGCCCCCTCACCTAGAAGGAAGGCGTGGATTCGGGCGAGAAGCTCTCCCGACTGGGCCCCCTGAATGACGCGGTGGTCGTACGTCGAGGTCAATGTCACGATGCGGCCAATTCCTTGACGAGCGAGGAACGCGGCATCCGCAGCGAGATACTCGGGCGGATAGCTGATCGCTCCGACCCCGATGATGACACCCTGGTCGGGCATCAACCGGGGCACCGACTGGATGGTGCCGATTGTCCCCGGGTTGGTGAGCGTGGCGGTGGTCCCTGCGAAGTCGTCGAGGCTAAGCCGATTGGCTCGAGCCTTGTGGACCAACTCTTCGTACATGACCCAGAATTGCTTGAAGTCGAGGGCTTCGGCCGCCTTGATGTTGGGGACCACCAACCCCCGGCTGCCGTCCTTGCGCTCCATGTCGATCGCCAACCCGAGGACAATGTGGGGATAACGGACGATGTGGGGCTTACCGTCGATCTCGGCGAAAGCGACGTTGAGATCGGGCGACTCTTTGAGGGCCTTGACGATCGCCCAGCCGATCAAGTGGGTGAAACTGACCTTCCCGCCTTGGGTGAGTCGTTTCAACTGGTTGTTGATGATCTGACGATTCACCTCGAGAAGCTTGGCGGGAATGGTCCGGACCGATGTGGCGGTGGGAATGTCGCGGCTGGCTTCCATCCGCTCGGCCACGACGGCGGCGGCTCCGCGGAGTGGGGAGAAAACCGGTTGCCCGTCGGCGGAAGGCTTGTCAGCCGGCCTTACTTCGGTTTGGGGTGCGCTGGTTTGAGGTGCGAGGTTCGAGGTTTGAGGCTCGAGGTTTGAGGCTGGAGGTTTGGGGTTTGAGGTCTCAGGTTCTTGGGCTTGAGGCTTGAGGCTTGAGGCTTGAGGCGTTGTGCTTGAGGCTTGAGGCGTTGTGCTTGAGGCTTGAGGCTCGACGGGGGTCTCCACGTCTGGCGTCTGGCGTCTGGCGTCTGGCGTCTCGACCTGGACGTCCGGAGTCTCAACCTTCGCGTCCGGCGTTTCGCTGGTCCTCTTCAATTCCGCCGAATGGGGCTTGTAGTCCTCGAAGAACTCCCGCCAGGCCTCGCTCACTGACCCTGGATCGTCGAGGAATTGCCGGTACATCTCATCGACGAGCCACATGTTGGGGCCGAATTCGGTCGGGTCGAGGGATGCGCGGGTGTCGGTCACTGGGATCGTCAATGGTATCCGAACGGGCGTCTAGGGACACAGGTGGGAGAATCACCACCTGATCGAAGTCTCGAATCCTCAGAAGGTCCTCTTCCCCCAGGACGGGGTCACCAAGGGAGAGGTGGTGGCCTATTACATGGCCGCCGCCGAGAAGATGCTGCCCCACCTCATCGAGCGTCCCCTCACCCTCCAGCGATTCCCCAGCGGGATCGACAAGCCCGGGTTCATGCAGAAGAACGCCGGCAAGGGGTTTCCTGCGTTCATCAAGCGAGTGGACCTCCCCAAGCAAGGCGGGACCGTCAGCTATCCCGCCATCTCGG
>JANMTV010000162.1:0-41751 GCA_031390905.1 Ilumatobacteraceae bacterium
CAGCGGCGACCGGCGATGTCGACGACCCAGTCGCCATCATCGAGCCATGATTTACTCGCTGTGCAATCCGATGCGACCATCGCCAGCCCGACAGCACCACCGAGCGTGTGGCCGTATGATGCCGCTCGGATGTACCCGACGGGCTCGCCGTTCCGAAGTACCGGTTCAGCGTGATACATCAAAGGTTCGGGATCGGTGAGGCGAACTTGAACAAGTCGACGGGTGAGCGGTTCAACCTTGGCGGCGACGACAGCATCGCGTCCGACGAAACCGCCGGGTTTGTCGAGCGCCAACGCGAACCCGAAACCAGTCTCAAATGGCCTATCGGTGTTGTCGATGTCGTGCCCGTAGTCGCGGTACCCCTTCTCCATCCGCAGACTGGCGAGTGCCTTCAGCCCGGCGTGACGCAGTCCCAACGGTTGGCCGGCGGCGGCGAGCAGATCGTAGACGTGCACGGCCTGTTCGGTTGGCACGAACAGTTCGTACCCGAGTTCGCCGAGATAGGTGATCCGCACGCACAGGGCGCGGGCGAACCCGAGATCGATCTCACGTGCCGTTCGAAACGGGAACAGTTCGTTGGATAGGGCGACCGTGGTCAGCGTTTGCAGCAGTTCTCGTGACTGTGGGCCCTGGATGTTGATCTGCGCATAGGCGCCTGTGACATCGGTGATGAACGCCGATGCATCACCGATGTGGCGACGAAGATGGGCCTCGACATGACGGTGCGCTGTGTCGGTTGCAACCACGAAGAACTCTTCGTTGGCGAGCTTGGTGACCGTCAAGTCGGCTTCGAGCAGACCGGATTCGTTCAACCATTGGGTGTATGTGATCCGCCCCGACTCGCCGTTGACGGCATTCGCCGACACCCGGTCCAGCACGCATCCGGCGTCCCGGCCTTGAACCCGAAACTTGGACATGAAGCTCATGTCCATCAGGATCACGCCCTCGCGGCAAGCCCGATGTTCGGCTTCCCAATGCGCCCAGAACGCCGGTCGTCCCCACGTGAGTTCGCCGGGGTCTGGGGTTTCGCCTGGCCCGGCATACCAGTCGGCACCCTCCCAGCCGCTGACATCCTTGAAATGGGCACCCTGGGCGGCGAGACGATCGTGGAGCGGTGACCGCTTGGCGTCGCGGGCCGTCTTCATCGACTTGTTGGGATAGTGGCACTGGTAGACCATTCCGAGCGACTCGACGGTGCGCGTTCGCCGGTACTCCGGATTTGACTGGTAACGCTGGAGCCGGTCTGGGTGCATGCCGGTGACGTCAGCGCCCGGATCGCCGGTCGTGATCCATCGAGCGACGAGTTGACCAATCCCACCGCCGGTCAAGATCCCGATCGAGTTGAGGCCAGCCGCAATGAAGTAGTTACGAACTTCAGGTGCCGGGCCGATGATCGGCCTCAGGTCGGGCGTGAAGCTCTCTGGACCGCAAAAGAACGTGCGGATGCCGATATCTGATGATCTCGGCACTCGGCTCATCGCCGCTTCCACGTACGGCCCCATTCGATCCCAATCCGGTTGAAGGGTCGTGAATGACGAGTTGGTCGGAATTCCCTCCACCCTCCACGGGGCACAGATCGACTCGAACAGCCCGATCATCAGGCCGCCGACCTCTTCTCGGTAGTAGCCGAAGTTGGCAGGGTCTTCGATCACCGGCCACGAGGGGTCGAGACCCTCCATTTGCTCGGTGATCAGGTAGTAGTGCTCAGCTGCTTGAAGCGGAATCGCCACACCAGATTTCTCACCGAGTTGTCGAGCCCACATGCCGGCAGCGTTGACCACATATTCGCATTCGATCGTGCCGTGGTCCGTGACTACCGAGCGAACGGCACTATCTCGGATCACGATGTCTTCGACCGTTACACCTTGGGCGAGTGTGACGCCGAACTGACGCGCACCGCGGGCGAGGGACATGGTCACATCGACGGGGTTGACTCGGCCGTCCTCCGCTACGTAGAAGCCCGCCAAGACGTCGTCGGTGCGGGCCAGCGGGAACATGTGACCGACTTCGCCCGCCGAGAGTTCTTGAACATCGACACCGCACAAACGATTGAATGCCGACACTCGACGGTACTCCTCGAGACGGTCCGGCTCGGTCGCTAACTCGATGAAACCAACTGGTTTGAAACCGGTCGCCAACCCGGTCTCGGCCTCCAATCTGGCGTACAGATCGCGCGTGTACTTGCGGAGTTCGGTAGAAGTCTCGGATGTCGAGCCGAAGGTGACCATCAGCCCAGCGGCGTGCCAGGTGGTCCCGGACGTGAGTTGGTCACGTTCCACCAACACCGTGTCGGTCCACCCCAGCTGCCCGAGGTGGTAGGCGATCGACGTCCCGATGATCCCGCCGCCAATCACCACCACCCGAGCGCGACCCGGCAGTGTCTGGCTCTGACTCATCGACGGATCGTACGCTGACGTGCGATCCGTCGAAGTGCTCGAGCCCCGGGATGTTGCAGTCGGGTGAGGACGGATCTGCTTGGCTTACCGCACAGCGATTTCGTACTCCTGGATTCTCTCTGGGTGAATCGGGGCGAGGGAGAACGTGATCGAGATCTCTCGCCCGGTTGCGTCGCTGCATGTGACTGTGGCGGATGCGAAGTCGGTGGTGCTGGTCTTGCCGAGCGTGATCGGCAGAGTCAGTAGGCGGTCTACTGCTGCCTGCCGTTGGGCGTAGCTGCTGTCCATGGCGACGTTGTCGGCGAGGATCGACTCGGCATTGTCGTCGTCCCACTTGTTCAGCAAACCGACCAAGCGGGCGGCGAGATCGGGCAAAACCGGATTGATCGGCATCACCCGTTCCGGCACATGCCCCTGCTCATGGAGAACGTCAAGGATGAGAGCCGTCAGTTCCGTCATCGGGGCGTACGTGACGTTGGATAGGGCAATCACGCCAATCCCTCGGCCTGGCAGCCAACGCATGCTGGACCCATAGCCGGGTAGGCCGCCCGAGTGAGTGACGACGTTACCGAGCATCGCCTCGTCGAGAATCCGGAGCCCCAGTCCGTAACCGGTAGGGGAAGGTACGCCGCGAAGGGTTCGCTGCCCGACGTAACGCTGGATCATTTGCATCTCGCGACGCGACGCTCGCGACAGCGGGCCATCGTCTGAACCGTCCCGCGCCGGAAAACCATCGCTCATCCAGGTGATCCATTTCGCCAGATCGGCGACGGTTGTCCAGATCCCGCCCATTGGTGCGATCAGGCCGTCGTCGGGCGTCGGGATCTCCTCGACGAATCGATCGTCGTTCCAATCGAAGGGCCGCGTCCAGTCGTCGTGATCCGGCTGTACCCACGACGACCGGGTCATGCCAAGAGGGCGCAACAGGCGATCAGTCACGATGTCTTGAATCCGCAGCCCGGATGCTCGGTGCACGACTCGGCCGAGCACGGCGTAGCCAAGGTTGGAGTATTCGAAACGCACGCCGGTCGGCTGAGCGAATACTGGCCCGGCGGCGATGATTGCGTCGAACTCATCGTCAGTCAGGTCGAGGTGCCGATCCGCCCAGGCGTCGTCCTCGACGAGCCCGCTTGTCATCGACAGCAGGTCCCGAATCGTGATCGGTGGTGCGTCGGAGGTGCCACTTCGGAGTGCTGCGAGGTCCGGCGCATGCCGACCGATCGGATCGTCGAGCTGCAGCACGCCCTCATCCCGCAAGATCAACGTCGCCGCCGCAGAGAACGACTTCGTCATGGAGGCGATGCGATAGACCGTCTCCTCCGACACAGGCTCCTGGGACACTGCGTCCGCCGAGGCCGCACCAGCTGATCCGGTAGCCGCCAGAACGTCGCCGAGCACGACACCCCACGACACGGTCGGGCAGTGGTGTTCGATGGCGTAGTCAGCGACCAGTAGATCAATCGGGTCCCGATCGATGTCGGTCACGTTTACCATGGTCACCATTTTGGCGGTTGACCGTTCGAGAATCATTGGTCATTCCTCGAACACTCCGCGTAGCGTGCAGGGCATGAGTAGTCCCGAGACCGTGTTCGGTGTCTTCATTCCCCAGGGTTGGAAGATGGAGCTTTCCTCGATCGAAGGTGCGGCCGCCAAATGGCACACCGCAGTCGAGATCGCGCAACGTGCCGAGCAACTGGGATATGACTCGCTCTGGGTCTACGACCATTTCCACAACGTCCCACGCCCGGCCGGTGAGGCGGTGTTCGAGTGCTGGACCACGATCGCCGCTATCAGTCAGCTGACCTCGACGATTCGGCTCGGTCAAATGGTTGGCTGCAACAGCTACCGCAATCCGGGCGTCCTGGCCAAGATCACCTCGACGATTGACGTGATTTCGGGTGGCCGGCTCGATTGGGGGATCGGTGCCGGTTGGTACGAGAACGAGTACCGCGGTTACGGATTCGATTTCCCGAAGCCGAAGGATCGGATCGGCATGCTTGACGAGACCGTCCAGATCGTTCGCTCGATGTGGACGCAGCCGGAGACCAACTTCGCTGGTGACTACTACGAGATCAAGCGGGCGCAGTGTGACCCGAAGCCGCTGCAGCAGCCGATGCCTCCGATCTGGATTGGCGGCGGGGGAGAACAGTTGACCCTGCGAGTCGTCGCCAAGTACGCCGATTGCTCGAACTTTGGCGGCGCGCTCGATGCGTGGGAACACAAGCGCAACGTGCTGCGAGGGCACTGCAATTCCGTTGGCCGTGACCCCGACACGATCCGGATGACGTGGTCGCCCGAGATCTACATTCGGGAGACCGAGGCCGAAATCCAGGCGGCCGGCTCGAAAGCGATATGGGGACAGCCTGTCGATGAGTGGCGCGCCAACAACCTGGTCGGCACTGCCGAGCAGGTTGCCGAGAAGATCCGCGACTACGTTGCCCTCGGTTGCGGCGGTTTTGTTCCCTGGTGCGCTGACTATCCGGATACCGAGACCCTCGAACGGTTCGCAACGGAAGTCATCCCAGAGTTCCGCTGATGGTCGAGTTCACCCCCAATGCTCCCGAGTTACTCGACCACAACACGGTGTACGCCGCTCAGTTTGCCGACGGCCACCTCGACGTCGCTCCACGACGTCAACTGGCAATAGTCGCCTGTATGGACTCTCGAATGGACATCTTCGAGATGCTCGGGCTTACACACGGTGAGGCGCACATCATTCGCAATGCAGGAGGCGTGATCACCGACGATGTGATTCGCTCGCTGTGCCTGTCGCAGCGGTTCCTCGGTACCCGTGAGATCATCCTGTTGCATCACACCGACTGCGGA
The DNA here is from genome assembly GCA_031390905.1 of Ilumatobacteraceae bacterium. GTDB lineage: Bacteria > Actinomycetota > Acidimicrobiia > Acidimicrobiales > Ilumatobacteraceae > Ilumatobacter. The sequence goes on from JANMTV010000162.1 coordinate 5,223, forward strand.
CTGCAACGGGTCACCGAGGACGAGTTCAAGGCAGACTTGGAAGCCGAACTGGGGATCAAGCCCGGTTGGTCGTTGGAGTCATTCACCGATCCATACACCGACACGATCCAGTCGATCAAACGGCTCCGGATGACGCCATTTATTCCTCACAAGGACCACGTGCGGGGCTTCGTCTACGACGTCGACACCGGTGTACTCGACGAGGTTTTTGCCGATATCACTGGCCCGATTCAGGTATAGCTGCGGAAGATGATTTCAGCGACGCAACTAGGCTTGCTCGCACCCTCACACTCGAACGTGAACTCCAACACGTTTTGAATCCCGCCAGCGATGTCTTCGACCGACAGAAGTTTGACGCCGAGTCGAACCTTGGACCCGACCATCACCGGCGATGGAAACCGGATCTTGTTGGCGCCATAGTTGATCCCCATCGAGAACCCGGTGAACTGCACGACCGTCGGATACAACGTCGGTCCGAGTGACAGCGTCAGGTAGCCGTGGGCGATTGGCCCGCCGAACGGACCCGCGTTGGCCTTCTCGATATCGACGTGAATCCATTGAAAGTCGCCTGTCGCTTCGGCGAACTGGTTGACCCGCTCCTGCGTGATCTCCATGTAGTCGCTATAACCGAGGTGCTCGCCAGCGAGACTCTTTGCTCCGTCGATGCCGTTGATGATGCGTGGGGACATGCCATCAAGCATGCCACTTCGGCACGAAACGGGACGAATGGTGGTACGAATGGTCCCATGACAGACGGCTTTCGCTCGGGATTGATCGCATTCGTCGGTCGGCCGAATGTCGGTAAGTCGTCACTCGTCAACACGATCTGTGGCCACAAGGTCAGCATCGTCTCCGACAAGCCGCAGACGACCCGGCACCGGATCATGGGCGTGTTGACCCGACCTGATGCCCAGCTGGTTTTCGTCGATACGCCGGGCCTGCACAAGCCGGTTTCGGCGCTCGGCGAGCGAGTTAATGCGACAGCGATCGATAGCTCGAAGGACGTCGATGTGCAGTGCCTCGTGCTCGACGCCACGATGCCGTTTGGAAAGGGCGATCGGTGGGTTGCCGAGCACCTTCATCTACCACAGACGATCGTGATCGTGAACAAGATCGACGTTGCCAGTGAGAAACAGGTGATCGCGATGCTCGGCACGGCAGGTTCGCTCGGCGCCGAGGGCTATTTCCCGTTGTCTGCGATGACTGGTGACGGCATCGGCCCGCTGGTTGCCCATCTCACCTCGCGGCTGCCGGAAGGTCCGAAGTACTTTCCGGACGACGTCAAGTCCGATATGCCGGAAGAACGTTGGGTCGCCGAACTTGTTCGCGAACAACTACTTGCCGTGACGCGAGACGAGTTGCCGTATTCGATCGCCACTCAGGTCGTCGAATGGGAGTGGCCCCGCATCCGCTGCGACATCATCGTCGAACGCGAGAGTCAGAAGGGGATGGTGATCGGCAAAGGCGGCAAGATCCTTCGGGAGGTCGGCCACCTTGCCCGCGCCCAAATGCCAGAGGGCATCTACCTGGAGTTACGGGTCAAGGTCGACAAAGACTGGCAACGCCGCCCCGCCAGAGTCGAACGCCTCGGTTACTAGGGACTCGGCACTAGGGAGCCACCGAATCGGGGGGTACGGGCAGCGTGGTTGTACTCGGGGTGGTCGTGGTGGTGGTGGTGGTGGTGGTCGTGGTGGTCGGAACACTTGGCGCGTCAATCACCCGGCTGGAGAAATCAGTAAAGGCGACTGCCTGACCTGGTTCGCTGGTGGTGCCGAGTGAAGGAAGGAAGACCGATATCGGAGCGCCCGAGTCAGACTCGAACCTGACCTGACCGATTGCGCCTTCGTTTGTCGTTCTGAACAATGTGAGTGTCAACACGATCTGAGCGATCGCCTGGTTGACCTCAGTTCCGGACATTCCGTTGTAGACCTCCTGGTTGAGCACCACCGTGGCGAGACCTCGTTCGAGTGTGACGTCGGCGATCAAACCCTGTCTGACGGCGGTTCGAGCGTTGAAACCGCGGACCTCGTCTGCCGGCTGCTCCAGTTCCAGAATCAACTGAGGGATTGCGAGACCGGCAGGCAGTTGCAGGGTGATCCGCTGTAGGTCGTCCGTAGCCCCGAACACGTAGAACAAGTCGACCGGAGCGGTGACGGTGAGCGGCGTCGTGGTCGTCGTCGAATCATCTGGTGTACCGGACGGCTCAGTGCTCGTCGGGACGGTGGTCGTCGTCGTGGTCGTCGTCGTGCTCGTAGTCGTTGTCGCCGTCAGATCATCCGCGATCGCTTGGCCAATCGGCGTCACTCGGTCCTCCCCGGAGAGTCCGCAGGCGGTAACGAGTGTGGCAAGCAGGTACAGCAGACCTGAACGGGCGGCGAGATTCACAAGGCCTCCGATGGCAATCTGACGACGAATCTGGCTCCGCCACCAGGGCGGTCTTCGACCCACGCCTCGCCGCCAAGCGCCGCCGCGTGTTCGGCGACCAACGCCAACCCGAGCCCGGTGCCGATCCTGTGGCGTGCCGCGCTCCCACGGGCAAATCGTTCGAAGATCCGCCTTCGCTCTGATGCGGCGACACCCGGGCCGCCGTCCTCGACAACAATTTGGGTTGAGCGTTTGACGGGCGATGGCTCGATCGCGATCCGAACAGGTCCGCCGCCATGTGTGGCCGCATTGTCGAGCAGATTCCCAAGAATCCTTTCGAATCGGACTCGGTCGACGATTGCCCGACGTTTCGCCCGTCGATGGACCTCGATCGGCAGTTCACCGTACCCGAACCGTTGAGAGACGCGATCACATAGCTCGACCAGGTCGACACTCTCGGTGTTCAGGTCAGTTGCCCCGGCGTCGAGGCGCGCCAACTCGAGCAGGTCGATCACCATGTCGTCGAATCGTCGAATCTGGCTCACGACAACGTCGAGAGCCTGTTGCGTCCGATCTGGGAGGTCCCCGCGTTTGGCATCGAGCACCTCGACCGCGGCGGTAAGCGCTGTAATCGGTGATCGCAGTTCATGGCTCACGTCGGAGGCGAATCGAGCCTCGCGTTCGATCCGCTCCTGGACAGCGTCTGCCATGTCGTTGAACGAACCTGCGAGCCTGTTGAGGTCAGGATCACGTTCCTCCCTGAGTCGAGCACCGAGCGCTCCTGAGGCGATTTCCCCAGCGGCGTCCGCAACTTGTGACAACGGCCGAAGCAGTCGGCGGCTTGTGACCCAGCCAAAGAAGGCGGCGAGCAATGTGGCGAGGAACGCTCCGACGATGAGCGCTGTCGCCAGCAGCCTGAGCGTGCTTTCCTCCGTGTCGAGCGGGAAGGCCTCGAGGTAGCCGATGTCATACGCTCGTAAGCTGAGGCCAACGCCCAGCCATGGATCGCCGCGTTCGTCGACGAACTGTTGTTTCCCATAACCGTCCTGGCGGCGTACCCGGTCCACGAGTTCTTCAGGAAAATCTGCGACCGAACGGTCCAGCAGTGAGTTCATCGGATCCGGCTCGGTCAGGAGCACGGCGAAGCCTTTCACGTCCGTGTCGAGATCGGTCACAGCGCGCGACAATCGCTCGCCATCTGGATTATCCGCCAACAGCTCGTTGAGGTAGAGGGCGTGGTCGATCGCCGCATTTTCCGATGTGACGATCCGTTGGTCGATCAGAGAATTTCTCGCGAACAGATAGGTCGCGACGGTGAGGGCAATTCCACCCAGCAACGCCACCAACCCGAAGAACAAGGTCACCCGAGTGCTGAGGCGCAGTGATCGGCGACGGACCATAGGGCGTAGTGTTGCACTTCTCAAGGCGCTTGACCGCTGGCCGGAACACTACTGATCTACAATTGATCTGCAACGTGCTCGACAACCTAGGGGTTCAACGCCGCTGCCGGTGAGGCACCAGGGGGAGGAAGGTACCTCACCGGGGCAGCGTGAACAGTTGTCATAGTGCTGCACCGATGTGACGACTTGACGTTCGCATTGTGCGATTTCTGTAACAAACTCGACGAATCGGGTCGGATCTGGCGCGATAGCGATGTTCTTGTGCTTGTTCGGCGTTTTGGTCCGTTTCTGGCACACTGATGCCACCGTGAACACGCTGCTCTTTATCGAAGATGACGATGGAATTCGCCTCGCACTCAGGCTCGCCTTGGAGGACGAGGGTTACACTGTTCACGAGGCGGCCAACGGGTCTGACGGGCTGACCGCATTCCGTTCGCATGACGTTGACCTCGTGCTGCTCGACCTCCGGCTTCCTGACATGTCGGGATTCGATGTCTGTCGCGCCCTGCGCGCCGACAGCATCGTTCCGATCATCATTATCACCGCCCAAATTGACACGCACGACATGGTCGCCGGTCTCGAGGCCGGAGCCGATGACTACGTCACGAAACCGGTCGTGCCAAAAGAGTTGGCTGCTCGAATCCGGGCGCTGCTCCGCCGGGTTCACCTCCAGGAGGCCACTTCGGCACCGAAGCCGTCGCGGTTCGGCGATGTCGAGTTGCGCCGTGACTTGGGCATCGTGTTCAAGGCTGGCCGCGAGATCAGTCTGACAAAAACCGAGTATCACCTGATTTGCGAGTTTGCCGATCATGCGGGTGCGGTCCTGTCGCGAGATCAGTTGCTCGAGCGCGTGTGGGGTTACGAATACCTCGGCGATTCACGACTGGTTGATGCGCACGTCCGTCGGCTGCGGATCAAGCTCGAAGACAGCCCGGATGACCCCAAGATCATCGTGACGGCACGTGGTATCGGCTATCGGCTGCTGGCCTAACTCGATTCGGGCCAGATCGGTTTTCGCTTCTCCCGAAACGCGGCCATTCCTTCGGCTGCGTCTCGGCTTTGGAACAAGCGGTCGCTGAGCTCCCGCATTTCCTCGAAGGCGGTGTCGCGGCGCAACGTCGGAACTCGGTAGAGCAATCGCTTTGTCGCAGCGACGGCGTTCGGGGCTCCGGCTCGGATGCCGTCGCAGATCGACTGCACGGTGCCTGCGACATCGTCGCTGACGTGTGTTACGAGACCGATGTTGCGGGCTTCGGCAGCGTCGAACGGTTCGCCTGTCAGCATTGCCGTGGCGACCTTGCCGGCGGGCACCCGGCGCAGAATCGGCACAGAGATGATTGCCGCAGCGACGCCGATCCGAACCTCCGTCAGCGCAAAGGTGACCGACCTGTCGACGACAACGACGTCGCACGAGGCCATCAACCCGAGCCCGCCGGCACGAACGGCACCGGTCACGGCGGCGATCGTCGGCCGAGATGTGTCCATCAGCCGTTCGAAGATGTGCACGATTGGTCGCGAGTCCGGAGGCCCCGATCCGTCGGAGCGTTCCTTCAAGTCCGCCCCGGAGCAGAACGCCGGGCCCTCGTGTCGAAGCACGATCGCCCGAACGTTGGCGTGCTCGACAGCATCGAGCGCCTCGCCGAGTTCGGCGACGAGTTGTCGTGAAAGCGAGTTGCGGTTGCGCTGGGAATCGAGCGTGATCGTCCCTACCTCGTTAACGACTTCGAAGCGCACGACCTCCCCCACGTCGGTTGACGGTAGCCGACTTAACGAGCTGAGTCGGCGTGCAGGCCCCGAAGGAATGCCTCGACTTCGGTTCGATCCTTCGTGCGTTTCATTGGGGGTAAGGCTTTGACGATGTCCCACCGATAGCGGGCGGTACCAAGCCGTGGGTCGAGTACCGCGACGACGCCTCGATCAGTAGCGGTTCGGATCAATCGGCCACAGGCCTGGGCCAGCAACGTCGCAGCCCGGGGCACATCGATCTGACCGAACGCCGCTGGACCGAGCAATTCACGGCGGGCTGACAACAGCGGGTCATCGGGACGCGGGAACGGGATCTTGTCGATCACGACCAATGACAGGGTGCTGCCGGGGACGTCAACTCCCTGAAACAGACCGGTCGTGGCGAACAAACAGGTCTCGTGCGAATCGGCAAACGCTCTGACGAGCGCCGGCTTCGGTAGATCACGTTGTGTCAAAATTGGCACGGTGACGCGCGGACGAACGGCCTCGACTGCTTCGTCCATCGCCTTCCAACTGGTGAACAGCGCCAACGTTCGGCCACCGGCAGCGGCGATCAACGCAACCAGTTCGTCATTGACAGCCGCTCGGAACTTGTCAGACCGCGGATCGGGTAGGTGTACGGCGCAGTAGAGCATCGCCTGTGCGGCGTAGTCGAATGGGCTGCCAACATCGGCCTGATCGGTGCCTTGATCGGGAAGGCCAACCCGACGCGCCAACGATGAGGGGATCGTGGCGCTGGTCAGGATTGCGGTGTGCTGCTCCCAGACACCGGCACGCAATCGCGGGCCGACATCGAGTGGAGCAATCTCCAGCCGAGGTGACTCGCGGCTTCCCGACACGAACGGCACGGTTCCCTCACCAGAGCCGAGCGCCGATTCGAGATACTCCATGGTTCGGGTGATCATCATCTGAGCTCGCAGGGCACGCTGCTTGGCGTCTTCGTTGGCCGTCGAGATTTTTTGGACCTGCTCGCCGACCCTGGTCAGTCGTAGCTGGGCGTCCTCGAGAACCTCGACGATCGAGCCGGGGAGCGGTGTCGGGAGTCGTTGCCCGGCGAATGGTGAGAGCACGTCACGCACAGCGGTGCTCAGCTCAGTGATCGATCCGACCAGTTGGGGATCCTCCAGGATCCGTCGCACAGCGGCACCGACCGCGATGAACCGACCCGGTGCGATCTCGACACCGACGGTGTCGCTCATGATGTCTTCGAGTACATGGGCCTCGTCGAAGACGACGACGTCGTGGTCGGGGAGGATCGCTCCGCTGGCGGCGACGTTGAGGCCGTACAGGTGCGTGTTGACCACAATCACGTCGGCGACTTGGGCGCGCCGCCTGGCGTGCTCGGCGAAGCACTCCTGACCCATCGGACACTTGTCACCGCCAGGGCACTCGTCGGAACCGACGCTGACCGCTCGCCACGCCGTGTCGGTCGGGTTCCAATCGAGCTCCGATTGCTCACCCGTGCGGGTTTCGCCTGCCCACTCGGTGAGTCGTTTGATCTCCAACCTGACGACCGCAGGACTCTCGTCGAAATCGAGCTGTGCCTGCTTCGGATCGTTGATCTCGCGCAGGCGCTGTAGGCACACGTAGTTGCTACGACCCTTGAGTACCGCCCAGGCGAACTCGACGCCCAACTCGTTCGAGAGCTGCTCGGCGAGGAATGGGAGGTCCTTGGTGGCGAGCTGATCCTGAAGTGCCTTGGTCGCAGTTGCCACGACAACGCGCTTGCCAGAGGTGATCGCCGGAACCAGATACGCCAGGGTCTTACCCGTGCCCGTACCCGCTTGAACGACGAGGTGGCTGCCCTGCTCGATGGCGTGAGCCACCTTGGCTGCCATGTCACGTTGCCCGGGTCGGTCTTCGGCAGCGGCCAGCCCTGCGGTGACAGCGTCGAGTGCCTCCAGGGCGTTACCGCTCACTGGTCCACACTCGGATCGTGCGTGCGAGCGAGCGTCAGCGAGTGGCCAACAACGGCCTGCGTGGCCGCGGAACGCATTGAACGGTCATGCCTGATCGTCATCGAACGAGGGCGATCGCGGCATCGAGATCGTCGGCATCGAATGCCGGCCACGCAGCGTCAGTGAAGTGGATGTGCGACCCGGCGCTCTGCCATAGCAGGAAGTTCGAAAGCCGTTGCTCGCCGCTGGTGCGCACCAGCACATCGACATGCGGCAACTCGGGAAGGTAGAGGTGCTGATCAATCGCAGATGGCGTGACAGTCTGACCGGACGCTCGTGCCGCCCTCACTGCCGACATCAGCTCGGCTCGTCCGCCGTAGTCGAAGGCGACCGTCAACACCATCCCGTTGTTGTCGGCGGTGTCATTGATCGCCTTTCGAATCGCCCGCTGCACGTACTTCGGGGTCTTGGCCTCAGCGCTGTCGAACGGCCGTCCGATCCATTGAATCCGCACGTTGAGTTGATTCAGTTCGCGGACACGTCCGAACAGCTTTTCATGAAGCCCGAGGATGTGGCGAACCTCGGCGCGCGGGCGAACCCAGTTCTCGGTCGAAAATCCGAAAACGGTGAGCCAACCGACATTGCGGCGCACAGCCAGCCGAACGATCCGAGCCAGGTTCTCCTCACCCTCGGTGTGGCCGTCGGTGCGAGCAAGGCCACGCTGTCCCGCCCAGCGTCCGTTGCCGTCCATGATGCAGGCGACGTGAAGTGGGCGAATCGTTGACACGAACGTCCACGTTAGCGACGATCGGCGTGGGAGAATGGGGCAGTGAGTCAGCCGTCCGTCACCGACACGCAAGAATCATTTGAGGCTTCGTTGCGTCACGTCTTGCTGGTCGGCGGCACGCTTCAGCAATGGGCCGAGATGAGCGAGCACGCCTGGACGGAACTGGTCTCGGAACTGGGAACGTATTGTTCCTCGGTCGGCGTGCCGTGGTTGACGCTGCGGGCCTACGAACTCGGGCCAGATGGACAACCCGAAGACATGAAGCTATGGACCCGCTCGTTCGACGGCTGCGAGGTTGTCGTTGATCCGACCGGAGATGGTCGTCAACGGTTCGCCGATGCCATGCGACGGGTCGACTCGGACGACGAGGTCAACGAGGCGTCGGTGGCGGCGGTGCTGTACGAGCCGGCCGATTGTGAACCAGATCTTGTGATCGTGCTCGGTCCATCGACACAGCTTCCGCCTTCGCTCGTGTGGGAACTGGCCTATGCAGAGCTGGTCTTCATGTCGGCTGCGTGGGTGGGCTTCGGTGCCGGTGACCTTGCGGGGGCGATCGGAACGTTCGCTCAGCGTCGTCGCCGGTTCGGTGGCCTCGACGATGAGTGAGCTCTACCGCGATGTCGGAGTCGTGTTGCGCACATACAAGCTGCGCGAATCTGACCGGATCATTGTGATCATGACCGAACAGAACGGCAAGGTTCGCGCCGTGGCGAACGGCGTTCGGAAGACGAAGTCCAGGTTTGGTGCGCGCCTCGAACCGATGAGTCACGTTCGGTTGCTGCTGTACAGGGGACGTGAGCTCGACAACGTGAGTCAGGCAGAATCGGTCGAGTCGTTGTCACCAATGCTGTCGTCACTCGATCGCGCCTCGCAAGGGATGGCAGCGATCGAAGCGGTTGATCAACTTGGCCTCGAGCGTGAGCCGAATGCGCGGTTGTATCGCATGGCGGTTGGCGTTCTGCGCACGATTGCGGAACGACCGGCGCCTCTCAATGTGCCTGCGTTCTACTGGAAGCTGCTCGCTGCGGAAGGTCTCGAACCGCAACTCGACGAATGTGTTCGATGTGGCGAAGGTGAACCCGGCACTCAGCTCGTCGCCTTCGACTTCAACGAGGGTGGAGTGCTGTGTCGGGCATGTCGTAGCGGTACCGCGATCTCACCGGCGGCGCTCGGTATCATGCGCGACATTCTCGGCGGTCGTCTGAACGAGGCGTTGACGCTCGAAGAATCGCCAGCCACCCACGAGGTCGGCTCGTTGGCAACACGAGCCATGGAACATCACATCGAACGCCGCCTGAGAGCTGTTGCGATGTTCGAACGTCACTAAGCTCAGGGTTTGAGCGGATGGGTGACGATTCTCGGTGCCGGGGTTTTCATTTCGCGTGCTGCGCAGTCGAAATAAGCGCACCATAATAATTGGTCGCCTCGCCGAGCGGCTCGTCTCCTAAAACCCTCCGACAAGGAGGGGGCAAGTCCCCGTAACCTTGCTGGCCTATGCCGGCAACCGAGCTCGACCAGATCGTCAATCTCTGCAAGCGCCGTGGGTTCGTGTATCCGTCGGCCGAGATCTACGGCGGATTTCGGTCGACTTACGATTATGGCCCGCTCGGCTCGCTGATGCTTCGAAATGTGAAAGAAGCGTGGGTTCGCGCGATGGTGCAGCAGCGCGACGACACGGTGTTGATCGACGCCGCGATTCTCGGGCCACCGCAGGTCTGGGAAGCCTCGGGTCACCTGGCCAACTTCACCGACCCGTTGGTCGACTGCACCAACTGTAAGACCCGCCATCGGCTCGACAAGCTCGACGACCAGAACACGTGCCCCAACTGCGGCAAGCTCGGCACGTTCACGGAAGCTCGACAGTTCAACTTGATGTTCAAGACCCAAGCAGGTCCGATCGCCGATGCCGGTGCCGACGCTTATCTGCGTCCGGAAACCGCACAGGGCATGTTCACCAACTTCGGTCAAGTGCTGCAAACCAGCCGCAAGAAGCCGCCGTTCGGGATCGCCCAGGTCGGCAAGAGCTTCCGCAACGAAATCACCCCGCAGAACTGGATCTTCAGGACACGCGAATTCGAGCAGATGGAACTCGAGTTCTTCGTACCACCGGCCGACGGCGCGAAGTGGTACGAGTACTGGTGTGCCGAGCGGCTCGACTGGTACGTCCGACATGGAATACCTGCTGAGATGCTGCGACTCCGGCCGCACGATGACGACGAGTTATCGCACTACTCGACGGGCACGTCCGATGTCGAGTTCCTGTTCCCTTGGGGCTGGGACGAACTCGAAGGGATCGCGCAGCGCACCGACTATGACCTCAAACAGCACACCAAGTTCTCAGGTGAGCGACTCGACTACCTCGATCCGGCGACCAACGAGCGGTACGTGCCATACGTCATCGAGCCCGCCGCAGGCGCTACTCGTACGATGGCAGCGTTCCTGCTGGCGGCCTACGACGAGGAAACGATCGGTGATGAGGTCCGAACCGTGCTGCGTCTTCACCCTCGCTTGGCGCCGTACAAGGTCGCCGTTCTGCCGCTGTCGAAGAAGGACACGCTGACTCCGTTGGCACAAGCCGTTCGGCGCACGCTGAGCGAGCGCTACATGGTCGACTACGACGAAACGCAGTCGATTGGCAAGCGTTACCGTCGCCAGGACGAGGTCGGTACACCGTTGTGCGTCACGATCGACTTCGAATCCCTGGACGATGGTGCGGTCACGATTCGCGACCGGGACACAACAGATCAAGTTCGAGTTCCGATCGTCGATCTGCTCGCCGAAATCACGGACCGTCTCGGTCTCTGAGTAACGTTCACGCCCAGTGACGACCTACCTGGACTTCATCCTCGCACGACACCGCGAACTTGCCGCGGCCGACACCAGGCCGTTGGACGAACTGATCGACCTGGCGCGTGGCTGCCCTCCAACCCGGGGATTCCAGGCCGCACTCACCGGGCAGGACCGGCTCGCTGTGATCGGTGAGATCAAGCGTCGATCGCCGTCGAAAGGTGACTTGAACGTCGCTCTCGACCCATCTGCGATGGCAGTTGCGTACCAGCTCGGTGGCGCCTCGTGCCTGTCGGTGTTGACCGACAGCGAGTTCTTCGGAGGGTCTCCCGAAGACCTGCAGGCAGCCCGCTCGGCATGTGGGTTGCCGGTCCTTCGAAAGGATTTTACGGTGTCGCCGTACGACGTCGTGGATGCCCGTTTGATGGGTGCAGATTGTCTCCTGCTGATCGCCGCAGCAATGCCGTCGTGCCTGCTCGCCGACCTGCATTCGCTCGCCACCGAACTTGGGCTCGACGTCTTGGTCGAGATTCACGACGAGTTCGAGCTCGACGCGGCGGTGAGCGCCGATGCGACACTGATCGGTGTCAATCAACGCGATCTCGTCACATTTGCAGTCGATTACGACCGCGCCTTACGGATCGCCGGGCTGATTCCCGATGGCGTGATCAAAGTTGCCGAGTCCGGTGTCCGTGGCCACGCAGACGCTCGTTCGCTGCACGCTGCCGGCTATCACGCGGTGCTTGTGGGCGAGACGCTCGTCACGTCAGGCGACCCTGCCGCGATGGTTGCAGAACTGATCGGCTAAACCACCCATCGCGCCAAGTACGGTAGCAATGGCATGTTCGTGAAGATCTGCGGTATCACCAACGAGGACGACGCACTGTTTGCTGTGGCGATGGGTGCCGACGCAGTTGGCTTTCTGTTCGCACCATCACCGCGTCAGGTCACCGCACAAGCGGTGTACGACATCACGCGACGACTACCGGCCCAGGTGTTGACAGTCGGCGTATTCCGCGATGAGTTACCCGCCAGAGTGGTCGACATAGCGCTTCGTGCCGGCGTCAAAGCGGTGCAGTTGCACGGTCGTGAGACACCGGAACAGACGATGCAGGTTGCCAAGGATATTCGTTGGGTGATCAAAGCATTCGCGGCCGGGTCGCCGCAGTTGTCGAAAGCCGATCAGTACGGGACCGATCTGATCCTGGTCGACGCGCCAAATCCAGGTTCTGGAAAAGTGTTCAACTGGGACCTCGCCGCGGAAGCCCCCGACTCGGTACGCCTGATTCTTGCCGGTGGGCTCGATCCCGACAACGTCGCCGACGCTATCGCTGCCGTCGAGCCATGGGGGGTCGACGTGTCGACCGGCGTCGAAGCATCGCCTGGCCTGAAAGACCCGACCAAGGTGAGGAAGTTCATCGCCAACGCCCGAGCCGCTGCACCCTCGCCGTACCTCGGGCCCGACGAGATCCCCTACGACTGGGCCGACGAGTAGACCACTCCCTCCGTGTCAGGACGAGTTGAAACGATGACGATATGACTGATTCATTGATGACCGAGCCCTCGGCGACGGGTCGCTTCGGCGAGTTTGGCGGGCGATTCGTTCCCGAAACTTTGGTACCTGCCTGCGAGCAGTTGGAAGCCGAGTTCCGTGCGGCATGGGCCGACCCAACGTTTCGACTCGAGCTCGACACCATTCTGCGGACCTACGCCGGGCGCCCTTCGATGCTGACCGAATGTTTCCGGCTCAGCGAATGGTTGGGGGTGCGCGTCCTGATGAAGCGCGAGGATCTCAATCACACGGGCTCGCACAAGATCAACAATGTGCTCGGGCAGGCGCTACTCGCCAAACGGATGGGCAAGTCGCGCCTCGTCGCCGAAACCGGAGCCGGGCAACACGGTGTCGCCAGCGCAACCGCTGCTGCGTTGATGGGCTTGGACTGCAAGGTGTACATGGGTGCTGTGGACGTCGAACGTCAGGCCCTCAACGTGTTCCGGATGAAGTTGCTGGGTGCCGAAGTCGAAGCAGTTCATAGTGGATCACGCACACTGAAAGACGCCGTCAACGAGGCGCTCCGCGACTGGGTGGCGACCGTCGGCCACACCGCATACTGCCTCGGTTCGGTGATGGGCCCGCACCCATACCCGTGGATGGTCCGCCAGTTTCACCGGGTGATCGGCGACGAGGCGCGTGAACAGTGCCGCCAGATGACTGGTGGCGACCCCGACGTCGTGGTGGCGTGTGTAGGTGGGGGTTCGAACGCGATCGGGATCTTCTCCGGCTTCGTGGATACCGAGGCGCGGTTGGTCGGGGTCGAACCTGCCGGCGGTGCGGCCATCGCCCGCGGTGTTCCGGGTGTCGTACACGGCATGCGCAGCTACCTGATGCAGGACGAGCATGGCCAGGTCGAGGAGGCTCAGTCGATCTCGGCAGGTCTTGATTATCCAGGTGTCGGTCCGGAGCATTCGTATCTGTCGTCGATCGGTCGCGCCGAATATCCGAACGTGACCGACGCCGAAGTCGTAGATGCATTCCAACTCTTGGCGCGCACCGAAGGCATCATTCCTGCGCTTGAGTCAAGTCATGCAATCGCCTGGCTGGCTCGCGAGGCTTCGTTGCTGCAGGGCCAGACCGTGATCGTGAATCTGTCAGGACGTGGTGACAAGGATGTTGCCCAAATGATGGACGTCCTGGGATGATCGGGCGACTTGAATCCGAGTTTCGCGCCAAACGGGCAATCGGTCGCAAACTGCTCGTTCCGTACATCACCGGTGGCTATCCGGGCTGGCAGGATGCGATACGAGCGGCAGCCGCACACGGTGCCGATGCGATCGAGATCGGTATTCCATTCTCCGACCCGGTGATGGATGGCCCGGTGATCCAGCAGGCATCGCAAGCGGCGCTTGAGTTGGGTGCAACGCCAGCGTCGATCCTCGATGAGGTCCCCGGACTCGACATCGGGATTCCATTGCTCGTGATGACGTACTACAACATCGTCCATCACGAAGGTCATCGCCGATTCGCACACCGACTTGTCGCAGCGGGTGTGTCTGGCTGCATTCTTCCGGATCTCCCGCTCGAGGAATCCGAACCGTGGTGCCGGGCGGCCGATCATGAGGGCGTCGAAACGGTCATGTTGGCGGCACCGACTGCGCCTGACGAGCGGCTCCCGCGGGTCGCCGCCCGTGCACGCGGATTCCTGTACTCGGTCGGATTACTCGGTGTGACGGGCGAGCGCGAGTCGTTGGCTGTTACGGCCACAGCATTGGCCGCACGGCTCAAAGCGATCACTGATGTTCCGGTGCTGGTAGGTGTCGGCGTCTCGAACGCCCAGCAGGCGTACGAAGCGACACGAGTCGCCGATGGTGTGATTCAGGGTGCATCGGTAGTACGGCGATTGATCGAGGACGGTCCCGACGCGGTCGGTACGTACATCGCTGAAGTCCGTACCGCAATCGACGCCTGAGCACCGGTAGTTGCGGGGGACCGGTTGCCCGGCCCCCCGTGAGACCTACAGTCAGCCCGATGTGCGAGCTGTGTGTAGCCATCAGGATGACGACCTGGTGGTTTGAGGATTCCGTTTGCTGGGTGGCCGAATGTGAGTCGTGTTCGGTCCCGATGGTCGTGTGGAAACAACACGACCCGACCCCTCCATCTGATCTCAAGGAACACATGTTGGAACGGTTACGTACTGTTGCCGACGTTCACGGGCCGAACAACTACTGGATCGATGACACCTTGCGGACGATCCCAGATCACTACCACGCTCACGCCCGGCGTCGTTGGCCGTCTCGGTGAAATGACGGCTCCCTGGGACGCGTCACGGCCTCTGGAATCAGCACGGCTTGACGTAATGCATGATTGCCTCCTTCCGACCTGGGACAAACGGTCAGTGCGGAGAGTAGCACGCTGGGTGGCTGAGCTTGACAATAACTGAACGATATCCAGACAATATGGACAAATTGACAGAGAATTGTGCTGCTAGGTGGTTGTAGCACCACAATCGCCGTACGTGGCACTGACTTCGAGGGGTGTTCACCTGCCCACTGGTCGCCTACAGTCGCATTCGTGCACCCTGAAGATCTGCTACCCCATCGACCGCCGTTCCTGTTCGTCGACGAGATCCTCGAGATCGTCCCGGGTGTGTCGGCGCGCGCGCTATGGCGGCTGACCGGTGACGAGTGGTTTTTCGCGGGGCACTTCCCGGGACGCCCAACACTGCCCGGGGTGCTGATGTGCGAGGCGATCGCTCAGGTTGGTGCGCTTTCGGTCCTGGCCGATCAGCGCTTTGCCGGCAAGTTGCCGCTGTTCGGTGGACTCGATAGCGCTCGGTTTCGTCGTCAGGTCGGCCCCGGTGACGAACTGATTCTCGAATGTGAAATGGGCCACATCTCAGCGCGAGCAGGCAAAGGCACAGGGCGCGCGATTCTCAACGACAAAATAGCCACCGAATGTGACCTGATGTTCGTCCTGGTAAACGCCTAATTCGTAGTCGCCTAAGTCCAACGAAGTCCCGACACCCGGCGAGGGAAGCGCCAGCGACGACCTGAACCCGTCGCTCGATGTGTCGCCACCCGGCGAGGGAAGCGCCAGCGACGAACCCGCCACTAAGGAGGAAGCGAAGCGGACGACGAACCCGCCACTAAAACGGCGCGAGGATGATCGAGCCGTTGTGGCCTCCGAAGCCGAAGTTGTTCGAGAGCGCCGGGCCGGGCTCCCATGGGCGTGGCCCACCGATCACGAGATCAATGTTCATCTCATCGTCCAGGACCCGCGTGTTGGCCGTAGGAGGGATCAGTCTGTGCTGCATCGAAAGCAACACCGCCGCCGCCTCGAGAGCACCGGCAGCACCCAACGCGTGTCCGGTGACGCCCTTCGTCGACACGACCGGAACGGTGCTCGCCCCGAATACGGCTTCGACCGCGGCCGCTTCGGCTGCGTCGTTGAGCGGTGTACTGGTTCCATGGGCGTTGATCTGCCTGATATCGTCGGGTTCGAGTCCTGCGTCGGCGAGTGCCAGATTGATACATCGGATCGCTCCGACACCACCGGGTGATGGTGCCGTGATGTGGTGGGCGTCGGCGTTACTCCCGGAACCGAGCACTTCGCCCAAGATTGGTACACCACGACTCACAGCGGCGTCCCACTCCTCCAGTACGAACGCAGCGGCACCCTCACCCATGATGAAACCGTCACGATCAACGTCAAACGGGCGGCTGGTGCCGCTCGACGACAAGGCCGTCATGTTGCCAAAGCTTGCTAGTGACGTGGGTGTCCCGGCGTGTTCGCTGCCACCAGTGACAACCGCGTCGGCAAGCCCCCACGCAATCAGGCGAGCGGCGTAGGAGATTGCGTGCGTGCCCGCCGCACACGCGGTGCAGATCGTTTCGTTCGGACCCTGCAATCCGAACCGCATCGATACTGCGGCTCCGGGAGCGTTGGCCATCATCATCGGCACAAGGAACGGCGACACACGTCGCTCACCCTTGTCGATCAGCACCCGAATCTGTTCCTCGAGCGTGTGCAGGCCACCGATGCCTGTTCCGAAGATCGTTCCGATTCGGCTCGGGTCGATGTCGAGGTCACCGGCTTGCGCCATCGCCTCGGTCGCCGCGGCGATCGCGAACTGCTCGACCAGGTCTGCCCTGCGGGCGTCCTTCGGAGAGTCGTAGTATGGAGTCGAGTCCCAAGCCTCGATGATCACTGACCGGCCAGCATCGACGAGGCCAGGCCCGAGAAGGCCCGACCAGAATGCCTCCTTGCCGAGTCCGCATGGGGCTACGACTCCGAGGCCCGTGATTGCTACCCGGCGACGTGTGAGCTGTCGCGGGCCTGACATCAGAGTTTGGAGATGATCATCTCGTAGGCCTGGCCGACAGTCTCGACGCCATCGAGTTCCTCCTCAGGCACTTCGACGCCGAACTCTTCTTCGAGCGCCATGACGAGTTCGACTAAGTCGAGGCTGTCGGCGTCGAGGTCATCACCGAACTTAGCGTCGGGCGTGACCTGGTCTTCCGAGACCGAAAGCACCTCGACGGCGCATTTCTGGAAGCGGGCGAACAGTTCTTGATTCACGGATATCTCCTTGTCAGGGTGGAACCGAATCCAGTGTAGGGATCTACCTGGTCGGCCGGGGTTATTGATTGGTTGATGGGTGTGGCCCGGGCCTAGTGCCCCATCCCGAGCCCACCGTCGACTGGAATTACAGCACCGGTGATGTAGGCCGCGTCTGCTGATGCGAGGAAGGTGACAACTCCGGCGACTTCGTCGGGGGTGGCCATCCGTCCGAGCGGGACGCTGGTGACGATGTCGGAGATCCGCTTCTCACCAAGGGCGGCGGTCATGTCGGTTTCGACTGGCCCGGGCGCAACGACGTTGACGGTGATGCCGCGTGAGCCGAGCTCGCGGGCGACGGATCGGGCGAAGCCGACCAGCCCGGACTTGGAGGCGGCGTAGTTTGCTTGGCCGCCGGCACCGGAGAGGGCAACTACTGACGAGACCAGGATTACCCGACCCTTGCGAGCCCGGAGCATGCCTTGTGTGGCGCGTTTGGTGACACGAAATGCCGCTGTGAGATTGGCATCGACAACGCTGGTGAAGTCGTCCTCGCTCATTCGTAGCAGTAGTCCGTCGCGCGTGACGCCGGCGTTCGAGACCAACACCTCGACGGTGCCGCCGAACTCCTGCTCGGTGGTTGCGAATGCGGACTCGATCTGTCTGGTGTCAGTGACGTCGCACTTGACGCCGAACAGCCCATCAGGAGGAGTCGACGAGTTGTAGGTGACGGCGACGTGATCACCGAGTGCTTTGAATCGGTGAGCACAAGCCAACCCGATCCCACGCGAACCCCCGGTGACGAGCACGATCCGGGGCTCACTCATCCGACGCCGCCGCCCCAACGCAACACCATGCTGGCGGCCGACATGCCGCCACCGAAGCCGACGAGTAGAACGAGGTCGCCGTGATCGATCCGGCCGGTGTCGAGCGCGTCGGCGAGCGCCAGGGGAATCGATGCCGACGACGTGTTGCCGGTCCGGTCGAGCACGATTGCAGCTCGTTCAATCGGTATACCGAGCCGGTCGCAAGCCGCCTGAATGATTCGAATGTTGGCTTGATGGGGCACAACCACCTTGATCTGATCGGCGGTGATACCGGCGTGCGCCATCGACTTCTCAGCCGAATCGACCATGATCCGAACGGCTCGACGGAAGACTTCTTTGCCTTCCATCTGGATGAATCCTCCGACCTCCGCGTACAGGATGCCGATCGCCGAACCATCGGAGTCGAGATCCCAACCGAGCAGTTGGCCAGGCCCGTCGACGGACTCGAGCACGACTGCGCCTGAGCCGTCAGCGAACAGCGGCACGGTGCCGCGATCAGTTGGGTCAGTAATCCGTGACAGTGTGTCGGTACCGATAACCAGTACTCGGTCAGCACCCATCGCGATCAGACCGTGGCCGGTGACCAAGCCGTACATGAACCCGGTGCAGGCGGCGTTGACATCGAACGCTCCGCAACTCAACCCCAACTCGTGTTGCACGACGGAGGCATTTCCCCATATTTTGTCTGGCGTGGTTGTTGCCAGCACAACGGCGTCGATCCGAGATGGATCGAGTCCAGCCATTTCGATCGCCTGGCGACCAGATTCAACAGACAGACCAATCGTCGTGCCACCGAATCGGCGTTCTCGAATACCGGTCCGCGTCGTGATCCATTCGTCGGTACTGTCGATCGTCGCAGCAAGTTCGGCGTTGGTCACAACTTTGGGTGGCAGTGCAGTTCCCCATCCGGAAATGACAGCGCCCTTGGCACCTTCGCGTATTGCTGGCATCGTGTAAATTCCTCCGTGCTCGCTGCGTCAGTCCGTGCGCAGCCAGGCGATTGGTTGACGAGGCGTGACACGCTCTGTGTCGACCGCGATGAAGCTTTGCAGTACGCCACGGAACGGCGATCTGACTTCGTGTTCGCCGACGTGTCCGAGCACTGTGCCGACGTCGATCAAGCCGTTCGTGGCGAACGCAATCGGGGTGAAAATGCCGGCAGCGGGCGAGACGATGAGGCGCTCGAACCCGAACAGATGCTCACCTTCGAGCTCATGGATGGGAGGCGCAATGTTTCCACCGACCCATTCGAGCAGCTTGTCGAGATCTTCGGGAGTCGCAACTGAGATCGTGCGTGACCCCTCGACGGTGCGCTTGGCCATCCCGGTCAGCACGCCTCCTGGGCCGAGTTCGGCGAAGTCGTTCACACCCAGTTGAGCGAGCGTCTGCAAACACTGCTTCCAGCGCACCGGGCTTGCCAACTGGGCTGAGAGCAGTGCGATCCATTCTGAGCCGTGGTCATGCGGTTTGGCGTCGACGTTCGAAACCACGGGAATCTCGGCGTCGCGGATGTCGGCAGTGGCGATTGCGCTACGAAGCCGATCGCGAGCAGCCGACATGTAGGCAGTGTGGAATGCACCTGAGACCTGGAGTGGCATGATCCGTTTGGCGCCGAGATCCTTGGCATGCTTACCCGCTGCCTCGACGCCGACCGGCGACCCGGCGATCACGACTTGGCCGGGCGCATTGAAGTTGGCGACCCAAACGTCGGCGTCGGCCAAATTGCAGGCGACCTCGACCTGATCGTCGTCGAGGCCGAGCACCGCCGCCATCGTCCCGATCTGGGCCAATCCGGCCTCGTGCATCGCTGCTGCTCGCTCGGAGACGAGAATCACACCTTCTTCGAAGCCGAGCGCTCCGGTGGCTGCGAGTGCGGTGTATTCGCCGAGACTGTGACCGGCGCAGAAGCTGGCGTCGATCCCGAGACGCTCGACGGCATCGAGCACCATCAAACTCGACACGAACGTGGTCAGTTGTGCGTTGCGGGTGTCCTTGAGTTGTTCGGCATCGGCGTCGAGCAACAATGCGCCAACATCCCGGCCGGCGACTTGACTTGCCTCGTCGACGAGTTCCCAGCTCTCGTGGTCGACCCAGGGACGTCCCATCCCAGGGCGTTGCGACCCCTGGCCTGGGAAAGTGAACGCGAGCATCAGTGGCGCAGGCTAGACCCAATCCGACCGGGTCCCTGCGCTACCCACCGGTAACTCTTTGCATCTCGTCAACGTGCGTACGATCCGATCATGAGCTTCGACGCGCCGCCACCGCCCCCACCGCCACCGCCCCCACCGCTCCCTACCGACTCTGGCGGAGCGATCGCACCGTCCGGTCAACCGCTTGCGGACCCGTGGATGCGCGTCCTTGCAAGGTTTCTGGACGGATTGATCGTTGGCGTGGTGTTCGGGCTGATGTTTGCGGCAATCGTGTTGAGTGGCGATGATGATGGTGGTTTCGGAGGATTCGGTACCGATGCGAGTTTCGGTAAAGTTTGGCTGTTGGCGCTTCTGGGCGCGGCCGCCGGTTTCGTCTGGGATGCCGTGTGCACCAAGCAATATGGCGGCAGTCCGATGAAACTGGCATTCGGCATGAAGGTCGTTCGCGCCGACAATGGCGGGCCTGTCGAGTGGAGCCACGCCATTACGCGGTGGGCAATTCCCGGTGCGGTGGCGCTGATTCCGATTCCGATCCTGCCGGGGCTGATCAACCTGGTGGTTGTGATCGTGAGCTTGGTGTTCCTCTTCACCAAGCCACTTCGCCAGACTGTCTGGGACCAGGTAGCCAAGACGTTGGTGGTGAAGACGCGCTGAGTCGACCGCGCTGAGTTTGACTGGGCCGACTTTGACTGGGCCGGCTTGGACGACGGCCGAAGCGGGAGGGCCGATAGTCTTCCCGTCTTCGCCCCGGTAGCCCAACGGCAGAGGCAGTGGTCTCAAACACCATCCAGTGTCGGTTCGAATCCGACCCGGGGCACATAGCATTGGACGCTGATGTCGTGGCTCGTGGAACGTAAGCTTTCTCAGAACGTTGCTCGCCTCAAGTCGTTGCGCGCCGAGTTGGCTGTGATCGACGAACAGCATGATGTATTCACCAGTGATGCTGACGACCAGGCCTTGCGTGCATTGGTTTCCGAAACTCCCGGTGCCGCTTTCGAGGCTCACGATTCACGCAAGCACGCCAACGCCAGCGCCCGCCATCGTCAGCATGTGATTGACTCGATCCGGGAGTTGGAGCAGCGCCAGGACGATCTACTTGACAGACTGAGCGCTAAACGTTGAATCGGCCGATACGGCTGTCTCGCCGGTCTGCTTGAATACACCCATCCGCCCAGGGCTCGAAAGGAACAACGTTGTCGCTACGAGTCGTGATCGCCGAAGACGAGGCCATCATCCGGATGGATCTGCGCGAGACCCTCGAGGAAGAGGGGTATGTCGTCGTCGGCGAGACCGGGCGAGGCGATGTCGCCGTCGAGCTGGTTCGCTCACTGCGACCCGATCTGGCAATCTTCGACGTGAAGATGCCTGGGATGGACGGCTTGGAAGCCGCCGGAATCGTGACTGCCGAGAAGTTGTGCGGTGTCCTGATTCTCACTGCTTTCAGTCAACGTGAGGTTGTCGAGCAGGCCCGTGATGTTGGGGCGTTGGCATACCTCGTGAAGCCCTTTCAGAAGAGTGACCTGATCCCGGCGATCGAGGTCGCCATCGGCCGCTTCCGCGAACTTCGCAACCTCACCGGGGAAATCGATGCCCTCGGCGAACAGCTCGAAGCGCGCAAGGCGATCGATCGTGCCAAGGGGCTACTGATGGACGATTGCGGCATGAAGGAATCCGAAGCGTTCACATTCATACAGCGCACAGCAATGAGCGAGCGCACCCGGATGCGCGATGTCGCCGAACGAATTCTTGACGGCTCGCTACGGCCGGGCTGAACGGTTGCGATGGGTAAGTTCCTACTGGTCGATGGAAACTCGCTGACGTACCGGGCGTTCTTCGCCCTCCCTCCCGACATGGCGACCGCCAGTGGACAAGTCACCAACGCCGTGTTTGGCTTCACGTCAATGCTGATCAACGTGATCAAGGATCAACAGCCTGACGGCATGTTGGTGGCGTTCGACCGGCCCGAGCCGACATTTCGTCACCTGGCCGAACCGGAGTACAAAGCCCAGCGTGACAAGGCACCGGACATCCTGCGTCAGCAGATGGGTTTGGTTCGTGAGGTACTCGACTCCGTCGGGATCCAGCAGATCGACTTCGCCGGATGGGAGGCCGACGACCTGATTGCGTCGGCGTGCAAGGTGCTCGTCGATCGCGGCGACGATGTGGTGATCGTCACCGGTGACCGTGACAGCTATCAGCTTGTGTGTGACCCTCAAGTGAAGGTGCTGTACAACAAGCGTGGCGTCAGTGATTACGCCCTCTACGACGAGGCGGGGATCGTCGAGAAGACAGGCGTCCATCCCCTGATGTATCCCCAGTACGCCGCTCTCCGGGGCGACACCAGTGACAACCTCCCCGGCGTTCCGGGCGTTGGGGAGAAGACCGCCGCCAAGCTGATCAACACCTATGGCGGGCTCGACGGCATCTTTGCCAACGTCGACGCGCAAACACCGAAACTGCGTGAGTCGCTCGTCGAGAACGAGGCGCGGGCGCGCAAAAACCTTGAACTGATGATCTTGCGTCTCGACGCACCACTCGATTCTGTGAACTTCGAATTGTTGGCGATTTCCCCGAATCCTGCTGAGATCAAGCGTCTGTTCGAGTTCTTGGAGTTTCGAACGTTGGCTGATCGTCTGTCGGAAGTGTTGGGGCCGAGTTCGGGTATCCAGTCTTCCGTGGCGCGTGAGATTCTCGTCGCCGAGGTCGATGTGGTGTCGAGTCGATCTGACGCTGCCGAACTGATCGGCCGACTCGCTGTACTCGATATCGCCGGTGCGTGGGAGGGCGAACCGGGGCGGACGGCGTTAACGGGTCTTGCCGTTGTCACTGACGTCGATTCGGCGTCAGTGGCGTGGTTGCCGGCCACCGTGGTTGCCGACCCGCTCGTGAGCGCCGCGCTGGCGGCTCACACGAATGTGCGCGGCCACAACGTCAAGCCGGTCATGCGCTCGCTACTCGCTGTCGGCGTCGACTTGGGTGGGCTCCGGCTTGACACGGCCATCGCTGCCTATCTGATCGACCCGGCCGAGGCGCGGTACGAACTGGCCGACTTGATCACGAAGTTCACCCGATTCTCGCCGCCGTCTGGCACGGCCGCGTCGTCTGGTCAGCTTGATCTTGAGGGCAACTCGAGTAGTGATGCCGATCGAGCCGGCAACGGTGCGCTCGCCGTTCGTCACATCGCCGATCCGATCGACGCCAGTATGCGCGCCCAAGGGATGTCGGATCTGTATCACACGATCGAGAATCCGCTTGTACGTGTGCTCGCTCGGATGGAGCACGTTGGCGTTGGGGTCGACACGGCGGCGTTGCGTGCGATCAACGAGCGACTGACCGCAGAAGTCGAAACGCTCGGGGCCGAACTGCGTCGCGTCGCCGGTCATGACGATCTCAACCTCAACTCGCCGAATCAGCTGCGTGCGCTGCTGTACGACGAGAGGGGTCTCAGCCCTCAGGGGTTGAAGAAGACCAAGACGGGTTATTCGACTGATGCCCAGACACTCGAGAAGATCAAGGATCTGTGGCCCGAGTTCATCGAGCCCTTGCTGCGTCACCGAGAGGTCGAAAAGCTCAGAGGTACCTACGGCGAAGGTCTGCTGCATGAGGTCGGGCGAGATGGTCGGATCCACGCCACGTTCAACCAAACGGTTGCCCGCACTGGACGGTTGAGTTCCGATCAGCCGAACCTGCACAACATTCCGGTCAGAAGCGAGGAGGGCCGAGTGTTCCGGACGGCATTCGTGCCGTCGTCAGGTCGCACGTTGCTGGTTGCCGACTACAACCAGATCGAGCTTCGTTGCATCGCCCATCTCGCTGCCGATCCTGGCTTGATTTCGGCGTTCACGAGCGGTCAGGACATTCACAACGCGACTGCGGCTCGGGTGTTCGGTGTCGACCCTTTTGCCGTCACGATCGAGCAACGCTCGAAGGCCAAGATGGTCTCCTACGGTTTGGCATACGGGATGGAGGCTTACGGTCTCGGTCAGCGCCTCAACATCGCCACCGACGAAGCGGCCAAGATCCTCGATGCCTACTTCGAGGCGTTCCCTAACGTCAAGGCGTACATGGACGCGACTGTGATCGAGGCACGCAAGAACGGTTACACCGAGACGCTGTTCGGCCGCCGTCGCCCGATTCCCGAGCTGTTGAACTCGAACTGGCGAATTCGTCAAGCGGGCGAGCGGCAGGCGATGAATGCAGGCATTCAAGGGCTCGCCGCCGACATCTTCAAGGTTGCCCTGGTTCGCATCGACCACGCACTGGTTGACGGTGGCTACCAGAGTGTGTTGGTTCTTCAGGTGCACGACGAAGTAATTGTCGAAGTCCCTGATGACGAACGGGAGGTTGTTGGTCCGCTGGTGATCGACCTGATGCGAGGCGCTGCCGAGTTGAACGTGCCGCTAGAAGTCAACGTTGCATGGGGCGACACCTGGGCCGCTGCCAAAGGCTGAACTCACTGTTCGGCACCGGGGCCGGGATGTTGGAACGGTTTCGGCGCTGGTAGGATCGCGGCTTGCACTGAATCCAGTGCTTTCGTGAACATCCTCCAATGTTTGATTGAAAGTAGTCCGTCCTTTGTCCGATACCTCGACTCTCCTGTCCTATACGAATCCCACCATGGGAACCTTCGATGAGGACGGTAACTACACCCCGCGCGAGGTCACGATCAACGATCTCGGCATGAGCTTTGCTGATGCGATCGCCGACACCATCGTGGAAGTCGAAGACGGTCAAGTCGTCACCGGCATCGTTGTCAAGATCGACAAAGATGAAGTGCTGCTCGACATCGGTTACAAGAGTGAGGGTGTTATCCCGGCTCGTGAGTTGAGCATCCGCAACGACGTCGACCCGTCAGAGGTCGTGTCGTTGGGTGAAGAAGTCGAAGCCCTCGTGCTCACCAAGGAAGACAAGGAAGGCCGTCTGGTCCTCTCCAAGAAGCGCGCTCAGTACGAGCGAGCTTGGGGGACGATCGAGGCCAAGAAGGAAGCCGACGAGATCGTGTCGGGTCCGGTTATCGAAGTCGTCAAGGGTGGCTTGATCGTCGACATCGGTCTGCGTGGCTTCCTGCCCGCATCGCTCGTCGAGCTGCGCCGTGTCCGTGACCTGCAGCCATATGTCGGCACGATCGTGCAGGCCAAGATCATCGAGCTCGACAAGAACCGCAACAATGTCGTGCTCAGCCGTCGGGCGTTCCTCGAGGAGACGCAGAAGGAGACTCGCGACAGTTTCCTCACGAATCTCAAGATCGGTGAGATCCGCGAGGGCCACGTGTCGTCGGTTGTTTCGTTCGGTGCGTTCGTCGACCTCGGCGGCTTGGACGGCCTGATTCACGTCAGCGAGTTGTCGTGGAAGCACGTTGATCACCCCGGTTCGGTTGTTGCCGTTGGCGACCCGGTCAAGGTCCAGGTGCTCGACGTCGACTTCAGCCGCGAGCGGATCAGCCTTTCGTTGAAGGCAACACAGGCCGACCCGTGGCAGCAGTTCGCCGAGACGCACGAGGTCGGTCAACTGGTATACGGCCGAGTCACCAAGCTCGTCCAGTTCGGTTCGTTCGTCCAGGTTGGCGACGGCATCGAAGGTCTCGTACACATTTCCGAGATGTCGGCACACCACGTCGACTCACCCGAGCAAGTTGTCACGCCCGGTGAGGAATTGTGGGTCAAGATTATCGATCTCGACCTCGCCCGTCGTCGGATCAGCCTCTCGATCAAGCAGGCCGCCGAGGGTGGCGAACTCGCCGCCGAGTATCGCGAGCATTTCGAGATCGACTCCGAGGGCAACTGGACCGCTGGCAACCCCGACGAGATCGAGGCTGCATGGGCCGAACTCGAAAAGGCCGAAGCCGCTGCCGCTGCTGCACTCGAAGTGCCAGCAGAGGTCGCTGTCACCGAACCACCGGCAGAAGTCGTCGAGACGGCAGAAGTTGTCGAGACGGCAGAAGTCGTCGAGACGGCAGTAGTCGACGATGCAGATGCTGACGAGGCCGTTCCGTCCGAAGAGCCTGTTGCTGATCTCGCTGAGGCCTGATCCTGCGTGATTCTCGTCGGTCTCACCGGCGGGATTGGTGCCGGTAAGTCCACGGTTTCCGCGATCCTCGCTGAGTACGGCGCAGTCGTCATCGACGCCGATCAGATCGCTCGCGATCTCCAGAATCCTGGCAGCGCGTTACTGGTGAAGATGGCCGACCGATTCGGTTCGCAAATTCTTCGGCACGACGGATCACTCGACCGCGCTGCGGTTGCAGCGATCGTGTTCGGTGACTCCGACGCAGCAAGGCAGGCGCTAGCCGATCTGAACGGGATCACCCACCCCGCGATCCAGAACGAGATTCGCCGGCAAATTTCAGAACAGGCCGACACCGACAACATCGTCGTGCTCGACTTCCCGTTGTTGGGTGAGAATCCGCGTGACGACGTGCAAGCGATGATCGTCGTCGACGTTCCAGTCGAAGTCGCTGTACAGCGACTAGTGGTGCGTGGGATGACCGAGACCGACGCCCGCAACCGAATTGCCAGCCAGATCAGTCGCGACGACCGGCTGGCGAAGGCCACCCACGTCGTCGAGAACTCTGGTGACCTCGAGGCGCTCAGGGCTGAGGTTGACGCTCTGTGGGCAGCGATTCCCGAACTCGGCTTGTGACTGATCGTTCCAAGATCGTCTCGATGCGGGCGCGGGCGACGACCTCGTCATCGTCGATTTCGCCGGTGCGTACGAATCCGAGCTCGGTGTAGAACGCCTCGGGCCCGCCTCGTGCATCGCCAAAACTCAGTTCGAGTTCAGTTTCGCCGAGAGCCTGAAGTCGAAGCCCAAGCAGTCGTAGGGCTCGCACCCCGACCCGTCGCCCTTGGAACCGGGCGTCGATCAGGAATCGCCAGAGATGTGGAATCGGTTGAACCTCGGTTCGTTCGGCGACCATCATGAATCCGGCGAGTTCGCCGTCGGCTTCAATCGCCCTCATCCATGGAACGTCAGGAGCGCCCTCGTGCGGTTCTGGAAAGAGCGCGTCGGCGTACGAGTTGAGCACCGAGCTGACGAACTGGGTCTGGCTCGGAGCGACCGCCTGATCGTGAGTCGCTTTGTTCGAAGCCGAAATGGCTGAGGCACGTCGCCATTCAACCCCAACATGCCTGTGCCGTACGATCCGGCAGTGAACTTGACGACTGTTCTGCTCCTCGTGGCTTGCGTGGCGGCTCTCGTCGATTGGTGGGCGGTGGCGGTCGATCATCACACCGTCAGGCCGGTTGCGAAGCCTCTCACGATGGCGTTGCTGGTCGCTGTTGCGGCGACGATCGGCGATGCGCCGGCTGATGTCCGCACATGGTTGCTGATTGGTGCCGTGCTCGGACTTGTCGGTGACGTCGCCTTGCTGGGTGACGGCGAGTTGGCCTTCATGGCCGGCCTCGCCGCGTTCGCGATCGGTCATCTCGCCTATGCGGTCGCCGCGTTGTCGGTCGGATTCGATTGGGCGTGGGCGATCCCAGGCGCGGTGTTTCTGGCTGCGCTGCTCGGCTTTCGGTTTATCGGTCGCATCTTGCCAGGTGCTCATCACCATGGCGGCGCTGTCCTGGCCGGTGCCGTCGGGTTCTACGCGATCGTGATTTCAGCGATGGTTGTGACTGCGTGGGCGACGGGGGAGTGGATGGCGGCCGGCGGAGCGATGCTGTTTGCAGTCAGCGACTGGCTGCTCGGCTATCAACGTTTCGTCAGCCCGATCAGGCGTGGACATCTGGCGGTGATGATCCCATATCACGTCGGCCAAGCTCTGCTGATCATCGGTCTCTCGACCGCCTGACGTCGAAACCGTCGGATCGAACGTCCGTTCGGGTGTAGGCTTGCACCTGTGACCGACACCGTGACATCTATTCCGGTGACTGACGAACCGACGTTTCGTGTGGTCTCCGACTTTTCCCCGGCAGGGGACCAGCCAGAAGCGATTGCCGCACTGTCGAAGAACATCTTGGCGGGTGAGCGGTTTCAGACGTTGCTCGGGATTACCGGTTCGGGCAAGTCGGCGACGATGGCGTGGACGATCGAGCAGATCCAGCGCCCAACCTTGATCCTCGCGCCGAACAAGAGCCTTGCCGCTCAGCTCGCACAGGAGATGAAGGAGTTCTTCCCGAACAACCGGGTCGAATATTTCGTCAGCTATTACGACTATTACCAGCCAGAGGCGTACATACCATCGAGCGACACGTTCATCGAGAAGGACTCGTCGATCAACGACGAGATCGATCGCCTGCGCCACTCTGCAACCGCCGCCCTGCTGACCCGCCGCGACACGATCGTGGTCGCTTCGGTGAGCTGCATCTACGGCATGGGAAACCCTGAGGAGTACAAGGGGCAGTTGCTCGATCTGTCGGTTGGCGTCGACTACGACATGCGCAACATCCTGCGCCGGCTCGTCGACATGCAGTTCGACCGGAATGACGCTGTGCTCGGGCGTGGTCGGTTCCGGGTGCGTGGCGACACGATCGAGGTTCATCCGTCGTATGAAGAATCGGTCCTGCGAATCGAAATGTTTGGCGACACCGTCGACCGGCTCACCAGGATCGACCCGTTGACAGGTGAAACGCTCGAGGAGATGAAGCGCACCAGCATCTTCCCGGCAACCCACTATGTCGCCGGCAACGAACGGCTGGCAATCGCGATCCAGAAGATCGAGGAGGAACTCCAGGTCCGGCTCAAGCAGTTCGAGGAAGAAGGCAAGCTGCTCGAAGCACAACGCCTCCGGATGCGCACGCAGTACGACCTCGAGATGATTTCCGAAGTCGGTTACTGCAACGGAATCGAGAATTATTCGATGCATATCGACGGTCGTGACTACGGCGAGCCGCCGTTCACCCTGCTCGACTACTTCCCTGACGATTTCCTGCTGATCATCGACGAAAGTCACGTCGCCGTGCCGCAGTTGCACGGTCAGTTCGCCGGCGATCGAAGCAGGAAGAACATGCTTGTCGATCACGGCTTCCGGCTCCCGAGTGCCCGCGACAACCGCCCCTTGACCTTCGAGGAGGTCTTGGAACGGATCAATCAGTGTGTGTTCCTGTCGGCCACACCTTCGCAGTACGAGTTACGTGTATCAGGCAAGGTCGTCGAGCAGATCGTGCGGCCGACGGGTCTAGTCGACCCGGAAGTGATTGTGCGGCCGACCAAGGGCCAGATCGACGATCTGATCGAGATGGTCAACGGCCGGGTGACCAACGGCGAGCGGGTGCTTGTCACCACGCTGACCAAGAAGATGGCGGAGGACCTCACCGACTACCTGTTGGAGCAGGGTCTTCGAGTTCGCTACCTGCACTCCAACATCGACACGATTCAGCGGATCGAAATCCTGCGAGGGCTGCGGCTGGGCGAGTTCGATGTATTGGTCGGTATCAACCTGCTACGTGAGGGTCTTGACCTTCCCGAAGTGTCGCTCGTGTGCATCCTCGACGCCGACAAGGAAGGCTTCCTTCGTAGCGAGACATCGCTGGTCCAGATGATTGGCCGTGCCGCCCGCAACGTCGCCGGGCAGGTCGTGATGTACGCCGACAAGATGACCAACTCGATGACCCAGGCGATCGGTGAAACCCAGCGACGACGCGAGTTGCAGATTGCGTACAACCTCGAGCACGGGATTGATCCGCAAACAATCCGCAAGGCGGTCGGCGACATCCTTTCGCTGTTGCGCCCCGACGAGGGTTCACCGATTCCCGGCAAGGACAAGCGCCGTCAACGCGAGCGTGACAAGGTCCAGCGCGAGTTGAAGTCGCTGCCCCAGAAAGAACTGGCCCGCCTGATCCAAACGCTGGAAGAGGAAATGCACGAAGCCAGCGGCGAGCTCAAATTCGAATACGCCGCAAGACTCCGAGACGAAGTCAAAGACCTGAGACGAGAACTCCGCGACGCGCAATAGGTCGCGGCTGCAGCGCACCTCGAGATCCGGCGATGAGCTTCCGGCCACGAGTCCGAGCACCCACGCTACGGAAACGCGAGGCGGCTCTCGTGGCAGGATGCGTACAGGTGTTCGATTGATCGGGTATGGTGCTGATCGTGACGGAAATCAACGTGATCGCTCCCGGGCCGTGCCCGGTGGCTCGGTAGCCTCCGACAGTCATGGCTCCTCGTAAACCTGCGCTGCTCACGGGACCGGTGATCTCGGTTCGGGGGGCGCGCGAACACAACCTCAAGAACGTCAGCGTGGAGTTACCGCGTGACAAGCTGGTCGTGTTCACCGGGCTGTCGGGCTCCGGTAAGTCGAGCTTGGCGTTCGACACGATCTACGCCGAGGGGCAACGTCGGTACGTCGAATCGTTGAGTGCTTACGCCCGTCAGTTCCTCGGCCAGATGGACAAACCCGACGTCGATGTAATCGAGGGTTTGTCGCCGGCGATCTCGATCGACCAGAAGTCGGCCAGCAAGAACCCGCGATCTACGGTCGGCACGATCACCGAGGTCTACGACTACTTGCGTTTGCTGTACGCACGGATTGGCATCCAGCACTGCCCGGCCGATGGAACCCGCCTACAGCGTCAGACCCCGCAACAGATCGTCGACCGGATTCTGCTGTTGCCGGAGGGAACTCGGTTCCAGGTGTTGGCGCCGGTCGTGCGTGGGCGTAAAGGTGAGTACGACACGTTGTTGGCCGACCTGTCTGGCCAAGGCTTTGTTCGGGCACGAATCGATGGCGAGACGGTCATCATCGACGAGTTTCTCAAACGCGACGAGCGGCTCGCCAAGTACGAGCAGCACAAGATCGAAATCGTCGTCGACCGACTCGTTCAACGCGAGGGGCTCGAACGACGACTGACCGATTCACTGGAAACGGCGTTGCGTCTGACCGATGGAGTTGCCGAGGTTGAATTGATCGCCAAGCCAGGCGAGCCGGAACCTGAGACACTGACGTTCAGTCAGCACCTTGCGTGCCCGGTGTGTGGCACGAGCTACGACGAGCCTGCACCGCGTAACTTCTCCTTCAACTCGCCGTATGGCGCCTGCGAGAAATGCGACGGGCTCGGGACGACGTTCGAAGTCGACCCCGAGTTGATCGTGCCCGACCCTGAGGCGTCGATTAAAGGCGGTGCGATCGCGCCGTGGCGCAGCGCTCACACGCAGTACTTCAGCCGGATGCTCGAATCGGTGGCCGAGGTCTACGAGATCGATCTTGATGCTCCGTGGGAAAAATTGTCGTCCAAGCAGCAACAGCTGGTGTTGCATGGGACGGAAGGCAAGATGACGGTCAAGTACAAGAACCGATACGGCCGCAGTCGGCAGTACTCGACTGAGTACGAGGGTGTGATCCCGTGGATCCAGCGCCGACACGAGGGTTCCGAAAGTGACTGGTCGCGTGAGCAGTACGAGGGCTACATGCGCCAGGTGGCGTGCCATTCGTGCGGCGGTGCCCGGCTCAAGCCGGTGACGTTGGCTGTCACGGTCGGCGGAAAGCACATCGCCGAAGTGTGTGAAATGCCGATCGGTGAATCGTCGAAGTTCCTCGCCGCGCTCGAACTCAGCGAGCGCGACAAGTTGATCGCAGAGCGGGTGACCAAAGAGGTCAACGCTCGTCTTGGATTTCTGCTCGACGTCGGCCTCGACTACCTATCGCTGTCGCGTTCAGCCGGAACATTGGCTGGGGGAGAGGCGCAGCGAATCCGGCTTGCCAGCCAGATCGGCTCCGGCCTCGTCGGGACGCTCTACGTGCTCGACGAGCCGTCAATCGGATTGCACCAACGCGACAACCGCCGGCTGATCGACACGCTGACTCGGCTCCGCAACCTCGGTAACACGGTGATCGTCGTCGAACACGACGAGGAGACGATCCGCGAGAGCGACTGGATTGTCGACATCGGGCCCGGTGCGGGCGAGCACGGTGGCGAAGTGATTTACAGCGGGCCGGTGCAGGGCATTCTCAAGGTGCCTGAGTCGGTGACCGGTCAATATCTGTCCGGCAAGAAGTCGGTACCGGTTCCTGCCGTTCGGCGCTCTCCGAAGCTCGACAAGCTGACGATCCACGGTGCTCGAGAACACAACCTTCAAGACATCTCGGTCGACATCCCGCTCGGTTGTTTTGTCGCCATCACCGGCGTGTCTGGTTCTGGCAAGTCAACGCTGATTCGCGACATCCTGCTGCCGGTGCTGATGCAACGGATCTACAAGTCGAAGATGTCGGCCGGGAAGCACAGGAAGATCGAGGGGATCGAGTTTCTCGACAAAGTCATCGATATGGATCAGTCACCGATCGGTCGCACCCCGCGCTCGAACCCGGCCACCTACACCGGCGTGTTCGACAACGTTCGTAAGTTGTTCGCCACGACGAACGAAGCCAAGGTGCGCGGCTACCAACCGGGCCGCTTCTCGTTCAACGTGGCTGGCGGGCGATGTGAAGCGTGTTCCGGCGACGGGACGATCAAGATCGAGATGCACTTCCTGCCTGACGTGTACGTGCCCTGCGAGGTCTGCAAAGGTGCCCGCTACAACCGTGACACGCTCGATATCGAGTTCAAAGGCAAGAACATTGCCGACGTGCTCGACATGCCGGTAGCTGAGGGCGTCGACTTCTTCTCCAACCAACCTGCGATCGGTCGGTACATGCAGACGTTGATGGATGTCGGACTTGGCTACGTTCGGCTCGGGCAGTCAGCACCTACCTTGTCGGGTGGTGAGGCGCAACGCGTCAAATTGGCGGCCGAGTTGGCGAAACGCTCGACTGGACACACGATCTATCTCCTTGACGAGCCGACCACCGGCCTTCATTTCGACGACGTGCGGCGGCTGCTGACCGTCTTGTCAAGACTTGTCGATCAAGGCAACACCGTGCTCGTGATCGAGCACAACCTCGATGTGATCAAGACCGCCGACTGGATCATCGATCTCGGGCCGGAGGGCGGCAACGGCGGCGGCCTGGTCGTTGCGGAAGGCCCCCCCGAACACATCGCGACCGTCGAGTCGTCACATACGGGGCGGTTCCTGCGACAGTTGCTGGTGTGACCCTAACGGCGACTGATAACCGTGCTCTGCAGAGGCGCACGCTCAACGTCCTGAGGGGTGCATCGGTGCCGGCCCAGGCCGCCGTCTCGAGTGTCGTGGCGGTCAGCACGCTCTTGGCGAAGGACTTGTTGGGAGGCGACCGATGGGCAGGTCTCGGAAGCGCCGGTTGGACATTTGGGGCGGCGATCACGTCTGTGCCGCTGGCGGCATCGATGCGGAGGCGCGGCCGTCGTCCGGCGTTGATCGTTGCTCTCGTGACGGGTGCGTTTGGATCGGCGGTGGCAGGTGTGGGTGGCCAGTTCCGATCGTTCCCGTTGTTCCTCGTCGGGATGGTGCTGATTGGCGCAGGTCAAGCGGCCGCGCTCCAGGCGCGCTACGTAGCCGCAGACCTGTCTGCGGAAGTCGACCGATCGAAGGCGATCGCCGCGATCGTGTGGATCGGCACCCTCGGTGCCGTGTTCGGCCCGATATTCACGCCGGCCGAGAAGCGTTTCGGCCGATGGCTTGGCCTCGATGAGTACATCGGTCCGTTCATCTTCACGACGTTGCTGTTCATCGCTGCTGCGTCGGTGTACGCCCGCTGGTTACGACCTGACCCATTGGTCGTTGCTGGTGGCATCGATCCCGACGCCGAACGGGTGCGGCCGATTCGCCAGCTCAAACGTTCGTATGGCGAGATCCGAACCTCGCACGCGGCGCTGCTGGGTCTGGTTGCGATGGCTGCTTCACAGGCGACGATGGTCGGGGTGATGACCATGACGCCACCACACATGAAGGACCACAATCACGCCGACCTGTCGGCGTACGTGATCGCCGTGCACATCCTTGGCATGTTCGGATTGGCACCGTTCACAGGCCGGTTCGTCGCCCGTGTTGGTGGGATCAAGGCCGTCCAACTCGGAGCGGTCGTGCTGATCATCGGTGCAATCACAACGGTTGCTGCGGGTTACGTACCGGCGATGATTTTCGCTGGGTTGTTCCTCGTCGGGATTGGTTGGAACCTTGGTCTGATCGGTGGGACGACGCTGCTCACATCGTCGGTGTCGGGCGAGGCGCGTGTCGAGGCGCAGGGAACGGGTGACCTCACGCTGAGTTTTTGCGGAGCGATCGCTGCATTCGGTTCTGGTTTCGTCAAACAGGCGGCCGGTTTCCATATTCTTGCCAACGTCGCAACTGGGGTTGCCGCCGGCCTGCTGGTTTTTGCGTGGGTTACCCAGATGCGAATCGGCCGTGCAGTTGCACTGTCAGCGGTGTAGACGTCAGGCGGCCACGACGACTCGGTCGCGGCCAGCCCGTTTGCCGCTGAGCATCGCCTGGTCGGCGGACTCCAGCAGCTCTTGCGGATCCAGGGCTCCGAACTGGTGTGCCAAGCCAACACTGGCCGAGATCCGTTCCGGTCCGAAGGACGCAGGTAACGGGTCTCCGATCGCTGACAACAGTCGCTTCGAAACGCCGAGCGCAGTCCCTCGGTCGGTATTGGTGAGCAGAACAGCGAACTCGTCGCCACCGATCCGGGCGATCAGGTCGATCGGGCGGCACACGCTCCGCAGCCGATCGGCGACCTCGATCAGGACCTGGTCGCCGACATGGTGACCGTAGGTGTCGTTGATGTCTTTGAAATGGTCGAGGTCCACGAACAGCAAGGTCGCCTGCTCGGAATCCACCGCGTTCAGCGTCCGGTCGAAAACGGCGCGATTGGCGAGGCCGGTCAGGGCGTCAAGCTCCGCCGCCGTTCGCAACTGTTGTGCGGCGTGATTTCGTTCGACCGCGACGGTGAGTAGTTGAACCAGGTTGCGTCGGATCGACAGTCCGTTCCCACGAAGACCCGATTGTTCACGATCGTTGACGAACCACAGCACGACCGCTTCGGTCTCGTTGTTGATTGCAATCCGACCGATCTGAACTGCCACCATTCCTTCGAGTTCAGCTGCTGCTCTGACAATCTCTGGCAGCGTGGCGACGGCAATCTCGATTGGATCGCCATGGGGGGCGTCTCGCCAGATTCGATCGTTGCGTGCCTCGACCAGCACTCGCACGGCGGCGCTCAGTGGCCGCCCAGGGTTGGTGGAGACCACATGCGGGTACTCGCTCTTCGGATGTAACACGACGTAGCCGGCGACTTCAAGGCCAGCAAACGACCACGTCGCCCTAGCCGCAACTGCCGCCGCGACCTCTTCGAGCGGACGGCCGTCGACGATTGTTTGTAGCACCTCGTGAGGTGTCGGCTGGTCGTTGCGTGATGTCATCGTGATGACCCATCCCTTTTCGTCCTCGTGTTCGAAACCGGAAGCCATGACATCGAACACCTCGACTTCGCCGTCGATTCGGGTGATCGTTACGTGAAAGTTGGGTGGCTGGGCGATGACCGGGATTCCGGCTCCAGCGTCAACGAAGATCTCTGTGATCTTGATCTGCTGCTCCGGTACGACGAATTCGACAGCGTTCCGCCCGACGAACTGCTCAGAGGTATACCCGGCGCTGTACTCAGGCTTGGCGTAGGCCTCGCGGATTGTGCCGAACTCGTCAATGACGAGTACGAGGCTGCGAATGTGATTGAGGACAAATGCCGGGTCCATGACTGTTCTTCGGCGTTGTGAGTGAGCATCTTGAGCAGCCCATTTGACGTTGACTTCACAAACGATTCAGCGGAGTCGCTTGGAAAGCTCGTTGAGTCGACGTTTCTCGTCGGCCGTCAACGATTCGAGTCCGGATGCCGAGATCTTGTCGAGCAACGCATCAAGTTCAATTTGTGCGACAACGGCATCGGGGTTTGCACGACCAGGAGGCGGCGGTGCCGCCCAAGGCCCGTCGACGACCTTGGCGCTGGCACGTCGTGGTGCCGATACTGGTTTGTGATTGCGCCGCTTCGTGGTCTCACCGGTCAAGGCGGACGGCAGCGGTATCCGAGGAATCCATGGGTAAGCAGTGAGCAAACCGACGGCGCGAGCAGCGACAGCGGCCGATGCGAGCGATACCAGGTAGAACAGCAACAACTTGTTGTTCTTCGCCCCGAGGATTTCGAGAATATCGGTGACAACGTAGAGCAGACCAAGTGCCCAGGCGGGTATTCCGAAGAAGAATCTCACATGCGGGTATTCGGCGATGTAGATCAGCAGGATCACGATCTGCAAGCTTCGAACGCCCGCTTGCGGAAGATCGAGCAAGGTACCCAACACACCGGGTACGACGATGATTGCGGCGAGCAGAACGGTCATTCTGAGTCGGCCGACCTGCTCCTCGATCCGGCTGCCGATGAACCAGACAATCGCGATCCCGATCGCCGTCCAGAACATTCGCCCACCCGAAATGTTGGCAAGCGGCCACGTGGCGACTCGCCACACCTGCCCGTCCAACACCTTGCTGGGGAACAAGACCAAACGCTGAAGGATCGGCTTGTTGACCGGTTCGATGGCGTACACCAGCAACGAAGCGGCACATGCCAGCGCGAGCAGGGCTGACGAGCCGATATCGACTTCGCCGAGACGGAACCAGGGATCGTTCGACCGCCTTCGGTCGGGTCGCGAGTAGGAGAATCGGCCAGCCATCGGC
>JANMTV010000180.1:0-12348 GCA_031390905.1 Ilumatobacteraceae bacterium
ACAGTGCTGGCGGATACACCGACGCAGCCAACGCAGCAATCGCCTGCCAACACCACAACCTCTTCAAACACAAACACCACTACACCCCACAACGCCAACCCGACGGCACCTGGCAATTCATACGACCCGACAGCACCCACCTACACACACCCGACAGTGCCCAACATCAGCGGGTCTGAAAGCTCCGACACGTCTGACCGCCGGTTACCGCTCCGCCGGACGCGACGCGCTGAGCCGTGCGAGCATCCGCGGTACGGTCGTGTGATGCGCCGATGTGGGATTGCGTTTGCATTGACACTTGTATCAACTGGAATCGTTTCGTTGGGGGGTGGCCCACCGGTGGCACACGCCGCCACCGTGCCGTCAGGATTTGCCGACTCTGCGGTCGCCAGCTTCTCTCGACCAACCGCTGTCGAGTGGTTGCCGAGTGACCAGGTCGTCGTTCTGGAACAGGTCGGAAGAGTCAAGATCGGACCGGCGAGCGGGCCATTCACGACCGCCCTCACACTGACCAACGTGTGCAGCAACGGCGAGCGCGGATTCCTCGGATTCACCCACGACCCCGCCTTTCTCGGCAACGGACTCGTGTACCTGTACTACACGCGCACCGAACCCGGAGCGCCGGGCGGATGCGTCAACCGCGTCAGCCGATTCCAGCTCAGCGGCTCGACGATCAACCCCGCCAGCGAGTTCGTGCTGATCGACAACATCTCATCCGTCGCCGGCAACCACAACGGCGGCGACCTCGACATCGGTTCCGACGGATACCTGTACGTCTCGATCGGCGACGCCGGAAGTGATCCGCGTGGTCGCTCCGGAGCGAACCAAGCCGCTCAAGATCTATCCCTGCTGAACGGCAAGATCCTGCGAGTCACACTTGATGGACAACCGGCACCGGGCAACCCGCTGACCGGGCCCGGCACCGCCACCTGCGCAACTCGCGGCAACACTCCCTCGACGCCGGCTACTCCGTGCCAGGAGTTGTTCGCCTGGGGCCTGCGCAACCCATTCCGGATCGCATTCGATCGCAACGACGGTTCCAACCGGTTCTTCATCAACGACGTCGGCCAGAGCACTCGGGAGGAGATCGACCTCGGTGGGGTCGGACTCAACTACGGATGGCCGACGCGCGAGGGACAGTGCCCGCGAGGCCTAACCCCTCCCTGCGCCGGACCACCAGCGGGAATCACCGACCCGATTGCCGACTATCCCCGAACGGTCGGCCAGTACGTCACGGCCGGAGCGTTCACCCCGGACGGGTTGTGGCCGGCCGAGTTCGATGGCACCTACCTCTTCGGTGACGGTGGATCGGGCGAGATTTGGGTGATGCAACCCAACGGAGCGGTCGACTACAACGCACCCTTCGCCACTGGGGCAGGCGGAATCGTCGATATGACATTCGGGTTCCAGGCCGACGGCCGAATGGCGTTGTTCTACACACAGGGCGGGTCGCTTCGCAAGATCGTCCCGACCGACCCACCGGCACCGACCACCGGTACCGGCCTTCGAATGATTCCGATCACACCGTTCCGCGCCTACGACACCGGTCACGCGATCGGTACGGCGGTGGGAGACGTGTTCAACGGCACGACGCGACTCGTTGACCTGAATCCTCCTGCGTCATATGAAGCAGCGCTCGTCAACATCACGATCGACGCCACCAGGGGCCCAGGATTCCTTCGAGCATGGACGCCAGAGGGACTCCGTCCGTCGACTTCATCAATCAACGCCGACGGACCCAACGCCACGGTCGCCAACGCCGCTGTCGTGCCACTCGCACCCGACGGATCATTCGTGTTCGAGTCGGTGATGACCGGTCGGGTCGTCGTCGACGTGATGGCGTGGTTCGACGACACGCCGGGAACAAGCACCGGTGGCCGGTTCGTGGCGCTGCCACCAGCCCGACTTGCCGACACGCGCCAACGGGCGAACATCAGCTTGAGTTCCGGAAGTCCTAATCCATGGGTTCGAATCGGCGAACGGATCGACATTGCGGTGCGTAGTCACCTCGGAGTTCCGAGTGACGGCACCGCCGACGCAGTCGTGATCTCTGCAGTGGCGATCGCCGAGCCGGGACTGGGCGGATACATCGGGGCGTTCCCGAGCGGGGCCACGTGGGGCGGGACGTCGAACGTGAATGTCGTTCCTGGTGATGTTCGAGCCAACCTGATTGTCGTGCCACTCGGGGCCGATGGGAAGATCTCACTGCAAGCGTTCAACATCGCCGACGCCGTCGTTGACGTGCTCGGCTACGTGAGTTCATCGACGGCGCCGACGGCCAGTGCTGGCCTGTTTTCGTTTATCGAACCGACTCGGATCGTCGACACTCGTATCCCACTCGGTTTCGGGAGGTTGTCGGACGGTTCGACTTCAAGCGTTGCAGCGCCATCCGCTGGGGGCGCCGAGAAATCTGCACTGATTCAGAACCTAACCGTCACCGAGACAAGCGCAGCCGGTTGGATTGCTGCCTACCCGTCCACGGGCACGACGCCGTTCGTGTCGAGCGTCAACTTCACGGGATCGAATCAGACCCGTGCGGCGTTGGCGTTCACGCAACTCCCACCGTCCGGGCAGGAAAGCATCACCGCTCTCGTCGCCACCGATGTCGTCGTCGACGTGATCGGCTACTTCTCCTGACCACGGGGTAAAGGTCTGGCTAGCCTGCGAACGTGACCGTCTTGCGTATCGCGCTCGCTCAGCTGAATCCGACCGTCGGCGATATTGACGGGAACGTCGCCAAACTGATCGATGCGTACGACCGGGCCGATGCGGCCGGGTGCGACATCATCGCCTTTCCCGAGTTGTCGACGACCGGATATCCGCCAGAAGACCTCGTACTCAAGCCGGGTTTCGTAGCCGACAATCGACGCGGTCTCGACATGTTCGCTTCGGTCACCCGGAATTGCGCTGCCGTCGTTGGCTATGTCGACGCAGATCGAGATCTGTACAACGCCGCTGCGGTGTGCATTGGCGGTCGGATTGTCGGCACGTACCGCAAACGACTGCTGCCGAACTATGCCGTGTTCGATGAAGCGCGTTACTTCACGCCGGGCACCGACAACGATGTCTTGGAGCTGTACGAGATCGCCGGCGTCAAGGTCGGCGTCTCGATTTGCGAAGACATTTGGTCTCCGTTCGGCCCGCTCGCCACGCAGGCTGCGGGTGGGGCAGAACTCAACATC
Organism: Ilumatobacteraceae bacterium; assembly: GCA_031390905.1. Classification (GTDB taxonomy): domain Bacteria; phylum Actinomycetota; class Acidimicrobiia; order Acidimicrobiales; family Ilumatobacteraceae; genus Ilumatobacter. The sequence goes on from JANMTV010000180.1 coordinate 3,183, forward strand.
AACATCAACGGCTCGCCGTATCACTGGGAGAAAGACGCCGGCCGCGAACGAATGGTTGCTACTCGCGCTCAGGATTCGCATTGCGCGATCGTCTACGTCAATCAGGTCGGCGGGCAGGACGAGTTGGTCTTCGACGGAGGTTCGTTCGTTGTGGATGCTGACGGAAACCTGCTCGCCCGGTCACCGCAATTCGTCGAAGATCTGATGATCGTCGACGTGCCGATCGCTCCCGTCTACCGCCACCGGCTGCTCGACCCACGTGGCAAGCGCACCGACATCGAGTTGCCCGTCGTGGCCGTGACCAGCACGAGCCGCCGATCCAGCGACACGTTGCCGGCTCCGATCGCAGAGCCGCTGTCGCGTTATCGGGAGTTGTACGAAGCGATCGTGCTCGGCACAGCCGACTACTGCCGGAAGAACCGGTTCACGGATGTCGTGATCGGATTGTCAGGCGGCATCGACTCGACGTTGGTCGCCTGCGTTGCCGTGGACGCGCTCGGTGCCGACCACGTGCACGGAGTCTCGATGCCGTCTCGTTATTCGTCCGATCATTCGAAATCCGATGCGCAACTACTCGTTACGAACCTCGGAATCGACTGCCGGACGATCTCGATCGAGCCTTCGTTCCAGGCATACCTCGACATGCTCGCGCCGTCATTCGAGGGACGCACCCCCGGGCTGACCTACGAAAATCTTCAGTCACGCTGTCGCGGCCAACTGCTGATGGCATTGTCGAACGAGCTCGGCTGGATGGTGTTGACCACTGGCAACAAGAGCGAGATGGCGGTCGGCTACTTCACGATCTACGGCGACTCCGTCGGTGGATACGCGGTGTTGAAGGATGTCTTCAAGCTCGACGTCTACGGACTGTGCCGATACGTGAACGAGGCTGCCGGGCACGACTTGATCCCGGATGCGGTGATCACCAAACCGCCCTCGGCTGAACTGCGGCCGGATCAGCGCGACGACCAATCGCTCCCCCCGTACGAGGTGCTCGATCCGATCCTCGTGTTGTACGTCGAGCAGGACCGCACGGCCGCCGAAATCATCGAGATGGGTCACGACGAAGCGACGGTGCGCCGTGTCACCCGACTGGTCGACATCGCCGAATACAAGCGCTACCAATGCCCGCCAGGTGTCCGAGTCACCACGAAAGCGTTCGGTAGAGACCGCAGACTCCCGATCACAAATGGCTATCGGGGCTGACCCATGAAGGTCGGCCTACAGCTCCCGGAGGTGGAGTACGAGATTCCGTTTTCGGATCTGATCGTGATGGCGCGGTTTGCCGAGGACGTCGGATTCGACTCGCTCTGGCTCGGGGATCATCTGCTCTACGACCTGCCTGTTGGGTCGCGTGGTCCGTGGGAAGTGTGGACGACGTTGGCTGGATTGGCCGCATCGACGACTCGGATCGAGCTCGGGCCGTTGGTCGCCTCAACGAGCTTTCATGCACCGCCGATGCTGGCCAAGCTCGCCGCCACGGTCGACGCGATCTCAGGCGGCCGCCTGATCCTCGGCCTCGGTGCTGGGTGGAACAAGCGTGAGTACACGGCGTTCGGGTTCCCATTCGACAATCGTGTCAGCCGATTCGAGGAGGCGTTCACGATCATTCGCACGCTGATCAGCGACGGTGAAATCGACTTCCATGGCACGTACTACGACGTCACGGACAGCGTCCTACACCCACGGTCCCCGCGCCCGGGTGGGCCGCCGCTGCTGATCGGTTCGATCGGTGAACGAATGCAGGCGATCACCCTCCCCTACGTGTCGGCCTGGAACGTCTGGTGGAGCGAGTATGGCAATACGGCCGACGGATTTGCGGCGAAGAAGGCTGTTGTCCATGAGCGGATCGCGGCGGTCGGCCGTATCGGTGAGATCGAGGCGACGTGCGCTGTGTTCGTGAAGCTGCCGGGCGGAACCGGCCGCCAGATGGGTGACTATCCAACCGGACTCGGCCACCCACTGGAAGGCTCTGCCAGCGAATTGGCCGACCAACTCCGACAATTCGAATCTGCGGGGGCATCCCACATCCAGTTGGTTGTCGACCCCATCGTTCCTGCCAGCATCGAGTACCTCGGCGAGATGCTCACGCAGCTCCGTACTTTACCATTTCCACACTGAAAGCTCTGGCCCGATTCGACAGGATCGTCGAACCGGCTCAAGATCCCAGCTAGTTGGGCCGATGGGGAGACGACAGCATGTCAACGGATGGTAAAGACAAGGGGCTCAGATGGACGACAACAGGATAGAGATGTTGGTGGCGTCGCTCATGCAGGCGGTCGACACGCTTCTCGACACAGTAGTCAGCGAAAATTCCGCCCATCCCCAGAATCGAGGGTTGGCCAACACCGGCGATATGGAACGCCGGCTGCAGCGCGCGGTCGCCCAGATTGACGAGATAACGCTCGGATTGACCGTTGCAACTCCCTCGCCATCACCGTCGCCATCACCGTCGCGATCTGAGACTTCGCTGGCGACGGGTCCGGTGGCTTGGGTCGCTCCTTGCGCTACCGCCTTCGTTCCGATTCCCGTTGCAGACCATCAGCAGATCACGCAGGCTCCGCCGCCCGCTCTCGCCCGCACACGCCCCTCCGATACCCCACGAACGCCGACGAACCAGTTGGGCGACATCGATCTCAGCGCCTTCGCCAACCTGTTGAACAACGGTCTCGTCGATCTGTTCACCGGCCAGCCGGCCTGATCCCGCCGGTCAGCCGCAGCAGGCGGTGGCGGATGTCGTGTGATCAGCGACGATCACGTTCTCCAACTGGGTTGCGTGGTCGGCTTGTTTGACATACCACTCCCATTTGTGACCGGTTGGGCCCTGTACCCACGTTTCGACCTTCTCGGCGAAGCAGCAGATCGTGTCGTCGACTCCTGTGGTCGTCAGCCCCGCACCGGCGATTCGAGCCTCTGCGGCCACAACCTCATCAGCTGACTCGGTTTCGACGCCGAGATGGTTGATCGATCCCGGCTCGGCGTCGGGTCGCTCGAAGATCACGAGTTTGAGCGGCGGATTGGCGATCTCCCAGTTGGCATAGCCGGGCTTCACCTTGTAAGGGGCAGTCGCGAACATCTTGGAGTAGAAGTCGATCGCCTCGTCGAGATCGGTGACGTTGAGGGCAAGTTGGACACGCATCACGGGGCCTGCTTTCGGGTCAAGGTGAACGCCAGGTGGATTCTGACTGAACACTACGTATTGAAGATTATCAATATGTTGTCAGACAAATCGAAATCTGTCAATATGTTTCTGTGATGACTCCCAAAGACTCCCCCTGTTGCGTGCTCGAGGCACCGCTCAACGAGGCTCAAGCCGAGACACTGGCGCATCAGCTCAAGGCGCTCGCCGACCCCGCCCGGATCAGACTCGTGTCGATGATCGCAACCGCCCCGACCGGAGAAATCTGCGCCTGCGAACTTCCTGTCGCGCTCGGCAAGTCGCAACCAACCGTCAGCCATCATCTCACCCAACTCGTCAACGCCGGGCTTCTGGAACGCGTACAACGTGGCAAGTGGGCCTGGTTTCGTCTCAACAACGATTGCCTCACCTCATTGCGCGGCGCGCTCGGCGAGGGGGCTAAGCCACAGCGAATAGCCAAGCCGACCGTGCTGTTTCTGTGCGTGCACAATGCCGGTCGGTCACAGATGGCGGCCGGTTTCATGCGTGCGATAGGTGGCGATCGGATCGACGTGTTCTCGGCTGGGTCGGCACCAGGTGCGGCGTTGAACCCGATCGCCGTTCGCGCGATGGCCGAGAGGGGAATCGACATCACGGCAGCCCTGCCCCAGCGGTGGACCGATGAAATGGCGCGCGCTGCCGACGTGATCATCACGATGGGTTGCGGCGATGAGTGCCCGATTTACCCAGGCACGCGACGGCTCGACTGGGAACTCCCCGATCCCGCCGGACAGGGAATCGAAATGGTCCGCGAAGTGCGTGACGAGATCGAACAACTCGTCGCCAATCTGGTGGGCGAACTGACTGCCGGGTGTTGCTGATGGGACCCGAACTGCGCCGCCGGCTCGTCGCCGAGTTCGTCGGATCGGCGTTCCTGCTTGCTGGTGTCGTCGGATCAGGCATCATGGCGGAACGGCGATCCGACGATGCCGGCCTGCAACTGCTCCAGAACACGTTGGCTACGGCCGGCGTGCTCGTCGCTTTGATCCTCGCCTTCGGGGCGATCTCAGGTGCCCATTTCAACCCGGCCGTGACCCTCACCGACCTTGCCCTCGGAGGAACCGATCGGGTGTCCGCGCTCTGGTATGTCGTCTCGCAGACAGCAGGCGGAATTGTTGGGGTCATCTCAGCCAATGTGATGTTCGATCTCGATGCCGTCAACTGGTCGACGACGGATCGATCCTCTGGCAACCTCGTCTTCGCCGAAGGGGTCGCCACGCTCGGACTCCTGCTGGTGATATTCCTGACCGTCCGCAAGGGCAACCCGAGGTCGGTTGCGTTCGCTGTCGGCGGATACATCGCAGGTGCGTACTACTTCACGTCGTCGACCAGCTTCGCCAACCCGGGCGTATCCATCGCACGCATGTTCTCAGACACGTTCGCGGGTATCGAGCCGGCATCAGCCCCAATGTTCATCGTTGCCCAACTCGTAGCAACCGGCGTGGCGATCCCCTTGATCAAACTGCTCGCACCGACATCGGAATAGCGCCAACCGACCGCCAACCGGGCGGCTCGATGCGCGAACCTGATGGAATGGACATCGAACTAACCGATGGCGTGATCACGCTGCGAACTCCGGTCGAGGCTGATGCCGCTCCGCTCGCAGCCGCGGTGCAGCAGTCGATTCGCGAACTGGCGCCGTTCATGCCGTGGGCGACACCGGGTTACGGAGTCACCGAGTCACTGAAGTGGATTCGTCACGAGATCGCGCCTGACGAGGTCGGCTTCGTCATCATCGAACCTGGCGACGAGCTCGTCGGGAGCTGTGGGCTGAACGGGTTCAATGAACTCAATCGGTTCGCCAACCTCGGCTATTGGGTACGTTCGGACATGACCGGGCGAGGCCATGCCACACGCGCCACACGACTGCTCGCCGAATACGCGTTGCGAACCCTTGGTCTCGCACGAGTCGAGATTCTGATGTCCGTTGAGAACCGCGCCAGCCGGCGGGTCGCCGAACGCGTCGGTGCCCGCTTCGAAGGGCAGCTACGCAGCCGGTTGCTCCTGCGCGGGCGACATCACGATGCTGACCTGTTCTCGCTGATCGCCACTGACAACGACCACCAAGGAAGGCACGACAGCGACCGCGACCACAACCAGGACCACGATTGATGAAAGCCGCGGCAACTGCACAAGAGTGCTCGGTACCGTGATTTCTTTCGATGACGATCTCCGCGCCCGACTGAATGTCAACCTCGCTGGACATGATCGTCGCACGCATGACCTCGTCGGCCGAAAGCACGCTGCCGTTGCGATCGTCATCGTCGACAGCGTCGCCGGGCAAGACCGGGACGATCCGCCGATCCCTGACAGCTGGCTGATGACCGACGTGCCCGGTGACACTGCAGGGCTCGACGGTCGGATGCTCGGTGTCGCCGGCGGAGCGGCGTTTCTGCTGTGTCGCAGGGCCTCACGATTGAGCTCTCATAGTGGGCAGTGGGCGCTGCCGGGCGGGCGACTCGATTCGGGTGAGTCACCTATCGACGGGGCGTTGCGCGAGTTGGACGAAGAACTCGGATTGCGGTTGAGGAGCGATGCGGTGATCGGACTACTCGATGACTACCCGACTCGCTCTGGATACGTGATTACACCGGTCGTGGTGTGGGGAGGGGACGATGTTCGATTGACGCCGTCACCAAACGAGGTCGTCGCCGTGTGCCGGATCGGCCTGCATGCCCTCGCCAGCGGTGAGCCGCGATTCGTCACGATCCCGGAGAGTGATCGGCCAGTGATCCAGTTGCCACTTGGGGCTGACCTGATCCACGCTCCGACGGGAGCGGTGCTGCTCCAGTTCCGATGGATCGCGATGGAAGCCCGGGTCAACGAACGCGTCGACCACCTCGAACAGCCGGTCTTCGCCTGGCGGTAGCCCTAACGCTCGGCAGGACCCTGCCAGAGACGCTGGGATTCGATTCGGAGTGCCCGGTTGAAGCGGGCGGACGAGTTCTCCCATGCGATCTTGGCCGTCAGTTCGACCAACTCGTCGTCGTCGAACTGTTCGGCGACGCGAGCAAAGCACGCCTCATCAACATCGCTCATTGTCATCGCGTCGGCGTAGCTCAAGGCGGCCAGTGTTCGCTCATCGAACAAATCCACACCATGCGCGCCACCACGCGTGTCACCCGGATCGAATGCTCCGGCGGTCGCTTCGGCGACAGACATCAATTGCTCGTCCGAGGCCCCGTGCTCGCTGCCCACGGCAGCGTTGATGTCCTGTCAAAACACACAGCCGACAAGCGCCGCCACGCGTCGGTTGACGAGCGCCGTCAACCCAGGTTCGAGCAGGCCGGACTCATCGAGCCCTGACCACATCGCCCGCACCGAACGGAGAATCGACGGCCTTCGGGCGTAGACCGGATACGGATTCAGCGGTGCACCCCACCGCTCCGCCTGAGCTGCGAACACACGTTGCGTTCGCTCATCGGCACCTGCCGGATCAATCCCCTGAATTCGACTCATACTCCGACGTTACAGCGGGAGCTCACCGTGCTCGACGGGGCTGCCGACGCGTTCCCAACCGGTGTCGGTTCGGATCAGGGCACTGCCGGTCGGGAGCTCGACGACGGGCGTCGTGGCCAGAGCGTGCGCTCGGACGAGGCGATCCTTTGGCCACGATTCGACAGCCGTGATCACGGCCAGACCTGGCACGACCGCGAGCCCGAAGGCGAACGCTCCACCGCGCTCGTCAGTCATTGGATCGCACAACGCGGCCGCGCTCGAACCGGCAGCAATCACCGTTCCACCGGCATCCAACAACGAAACAATCGCCGCCAGTAACGGCGTGTCCTTCAGGACGCTGCGCAGATGGATCGACGAATCGCCAGCCAGAAAAACAGCTGGAGCTGACGCCACCGTCGCGGCCGCCGAGTCGTCCGCCTGCGCACGACTCAGCACCATCAGCGGCTCAACGATGACACCGATCCGAGCACCCCACTCGAGGGCGCTTGCCACCAACACGTCGGGCTGCTCGTACGCGTCAGCTGTCGGCAGCATCACAATCCGTTCGATACCGCGGTCGGGCAGGATCCGCCGATCGAGATCATCGTTGGAGGTGAACGCACCGCCACCTTGCAGAACGAGGACACCGGACATGGTGCTGATCGTACGAACACTCGGAGACTTGCCTTTGTTACCCGTGGGTAACTACAGTGACCTCATGGCAGACATCTTCGAGGTCGGCGTCGTCGGATCAGGCATCATGGGCGCAGGCTTGGCAGAGGTTTGCGCACGTGCCGGGTACCAAGTCGTCGTCCGGTCGCGGACCATCGAGAGTGCCGAGGCAGTGCTCGCCAGGATCGGCACCGGGTTCTATCGCCAGGTCACCAAGGCACGGATGACCGCCGACGAACGCGACGCAATCCTGAGCAGAATCCGGGTCACCACCCAACTCAGCGAACTGGCGAACTGTGACCTCGTCATGGAAAGCGTCGTCGAAGATCTCCTGACCAAGAAGGCACTGTTTGCCGAACTCGACCGGGTCGTCAAACCGGGTGCGATCTTGGCCACCAACACATCCACGCTTCCGGTGATCGAGTTGGCAACGGCAACAGGCCGGCCGGAACTGGTATGCGGGATCCATTTCTTCAACCCAGCACCGGTGATGAAGCTGGTCGAAGTCGTCAGGCCGCTGACGGCCAGCTCCGACACGATCGAGCGGGCGTTCGAGTTCGCAGAGCGGTGCGGCAAAGACGCAATCACCGTCGCCGACCGAGCCGGATTCGTGGTCAATGCGTTGCTCTTTCCCTACCTCAACAATGCCATTCGGATGTGGGAAATGCAGACCGCAACGATGGAAGCGATCGACACTGCGATGCAGGGTGGATGCGGATTCCCGATGGGCCCCTTCGCCCTCCTCGACCTGGTCGGACTCGATACGTCGTTGGCGATTCTCGATGCGCTCTACGACGAGTTTCGCGACCCGAACTACGCCGCGGTGCCGACGCTTCGCCGCATGGTCACAGCCGGCCAGCTCGGTCGCAAGAGTGGCAAAGGCTTCTACAATTACGCCGGCTAGGAGAGTCGGCGTGCAGTCGATCATGGGCACGCTCATGGCAAGATGTTTTCGTGAGCGAGCGGGTCGGGATGCAGCGACATCGGTCGTTACCGATGATGCCCCTGATCACTCCGATCGAGCCACCGCCCAGCCTGTGGTCGATGCCGACCAGCCCGCCGTTCGACGACTCCGAGATCGTCGCGCTCGGTGCCGATCTGCAACCGGGAACGCTGTTGGCGGCGTATCGAGGCGGCTTGTTTCCGATGCCATACGACCGACGCCGAATTGCCTGGTTCTCACCAGATCCGCGCGGGGTTCTGCCACTCGATCGATTGCGTGTCACGCGTTCGCTGCGACGAAGTATCAGCCGGTTCGAGGTCAGGATGGACACCTGCTTTCGCGACGTGGTGGAATCATGTGCGGAGCCTGTCCGCAAGGGCGGTTGGATCAATCGTGAATTCGTTCACGCCTATACGAGCCTGCATGAGCTCGGTTGGGCGCATTCGGTCGAGATCTATCTCGATGATGATCTGGTCGGCGGCCTGTATGGCGTCAGAGTCAATGGTCTCTTCGCAGGTGAGTCGATGTTTCATCGGGCGCCTGACGCGTCGAAGGTCGCCCTGGTCCATCTGGTCGATTGGCTGCAAGCCACAGGGGCATCGCTGCTCGACGTCCAATGGTCAACACCCCACCTCGCATCGCTCGGAGCCGAGCCGATCCCCAGAAGCGACTACCTCCAACGCCTCAGCCAGGCAATCGAACCCGTCGCGAGATGATCACACCCGCCGAGGCAGCAGCCAAAGCGAAGCCGGAGACGGACAGCACAGAGCCGGAGGAGTCGAACACGCCAGCGAGACAAGAGCACACCCGGCGAGGGAAGCGCCAGCGACGAGCCGGACGGAGGGAGCAGACAAAGCAAAACCGACGACAGTCCCCACACACAAGAAAGGCAAGAACAAAACTGAGGACACCGTCAACAACCAGCGAGGGAAGCG
>JANMTV010000249.1:0-3845 GCA_031390905.1 Ilumatobacteraceae bacterium
CTGCCTCTCGGGGCGGCGGACGGGTATTCAACTTCTCGCTCGCTCGAGCGCGCAGCCAGGCCTGGCAGTCCGCCCAGCGACTGCATCAACTCGACGACGTCGCCCGCGGCCGCGACGTGGCCGAGCTCGATCGGCTCGTTAGCGTCCTCGCTTACCTCGTCACGCGCCCAAGGGCGCCGATCTCGTGGCTGCTCACGATCCCCAGGTGGCTCGAGCCCGACGATCCTCGTGAAGTGACCTCGCGGCTACTCGGTCACCTCGCCTGAACCACGACCAATTCGGTGACCTCACGCCGGGTTGCGGATGCGCCGTGTCCTGAACCCCGACGCCGTAGTTCTAGGTGGTGTTGTGTCTCCGAATCGGCACATCGATGACGCCGACACGGTAGTCGAGCTGACCCCCACCCCAGTGGGAAGTCGTGTCCGATACGACTTCCAGCCGGGCAGACCGCAGAGGCAGCGCTTCGCGAGCAAGCAACATCCTCCACCTCAAGCCACGGCGCGATCGACCTCGGGAGTTCTCGTACTCGGCATCTGTGCCTTGCCCGGGTTTCGACATGCGGCCACAGTAGAGGGAGCGCCTATAGCTGTAGATATTCCGGTAATCCGAGCGAGGCTGGCGGGGGCTTCTCGTCGAGGGTCTGTTTTTGGCTGATCGGAGAACGGGATGTCGTCGTTGGAGGTTGCGTTGGGTTCCTCGGGACGACGATGGTTACGTCCCGGCGAAGTAGTCGAGGCCGAGGTTGTCGCTGGGTCGCGCTGAGAGCCGATTGCCGTCGATCGAAGCTACGAGGCCTTCGTCGAGCACTTGGACGACGATGTCGTCCACTTCGGCCATCGGCCCGGTGCACTCACCGGCGATCACCACGTCACCTGCGTTGATGGTGGTGCCGACGAGGACCCAACTGCCCGTGAAGTCGCGGCAGCTGGTCGAACCCGCGAACGTACCGTCGGCGGCAAAGACGATTCGCCCCTTCTCGATGCCGGACGCCGACATGCCGCCGAACTCGTCGATGACGCCGTTGAGCACCCACGTGGTGCCGATCAGCGGTGCCGCACGAACTGGTGATACGCGGTTGAAGATCCAGGTCGCGGTTGGTGTCTGCCAAGTGAGCGTGGAGCCATCGATGAGGTACGTCGCGGTCGGGCCGAACGACTGCAGGTAGAGCTCTTCCAGCTCGGCGATCGGTGACTCGCATCCGATCTCGGTGACGAAGCCGTCGACGATCTCGACGCCGACCTTGCGGAGCTCGACCGTGAACTCGTAACTGTTACACGGCGCAGAGCCCGACAACCGCGAGCCTTCGGCGATGAGAGTGATCGGTGCGTTCTCGATCAGTTGCGCGGGTTCGCCGTTGACGATGCCGCTCGTGACTTCCCACACGCCATCCGGTCCGATGACCGGGGCGGGGCTGGTCGTGGGTAGCACTGTCGTTGGCGCTGAGGCGGTCGTGACCGGCGCGGTCGTAGGCGCGGATGCGGCGGGTGCCGTCATCGCCGGACCAGCCGTCGTAGGACTTGTCGTCACCAGCGGCGCGCTGGTCGATACGGTCCCGGACACGGACCCCTCTGCGCCGCAAGCGCCGACGATGATCAACACTCCAACAATCCAAGCTCCCCGCATGCGTTGACCGTAATCGAACAGCGCGTCAGGTTGTCGGCGCACGCCGCTGCCGGTTGGGACCGCGCCAGATCTGCCGATCTTGCGCCTCGACGATCACCCGTGTATCCGTAGTTCTGCGCTCGTGATTGCCTTTCGGCTCGAGCGACGAGCGGTCACGAGTGTCTACGTCACCGCTCTCAGCTACTTGATGACCGGCCCGGAGATGGAACGAATCAACTGCGTTCCACTCTCAGTCTCTTCGTGCTCCGTGTCACCCATCGTGCGGAAGCTTAGAGACGTGCACCATCCGAAGCGATCGCCGCCCCGCGTAGCGCTGACGCTCGGCGCTCGTGTTCTGTTCCGATCACTTCGCTTGCATCTCAATCCTCCATCAGGGCAATGTGTGCTGCTTGGGGAACGACCGACTAGTCGACTCGTCAGAAGCGCGAATCGGCACAGATTGGCGTGACCGCGATGTCGGTGCTCGTTTTCGACTGGTGCTCGGCGGAGTTTTCGCTGTGATCGCTGTGGCGCTGCTAGCGGCAGGTTTGTTCTCAGTGATGGGAGAAACGTTCCCTAGTCATGTCGGCGTGATTAAGGGCGTAAGCGGTGCACCGACTATTCAGATCGTCCTCTGCCCGGGCGAGAAGGTGAATGCAGTTGAGGTGGACTGGGGCGATGGCCGGCGGTGGCGTGCGTCGAGTTCTGGCTCGACTGTTGACCACTGGACGGTCGGGCAACCGCTGCCGGCAGGTTTCCGCCTGGATGAATCAGCCAGTGAACAAGACATGACCGTTGGAACCATCACCGTGAGTATTCAGACGAACCGTGCTCGCTGGGGTGACGTGTTCGATCTCGATGAGATCACCGCGCACGCGATCCTGTTCGACTACGAGCAGGTCACACCATCAGACTTCCCGGACGTCGCGTTGAACCGATACCCCTGTGACGACCCGGATGGGCGCAAGGCCGCGTGGCGGCTGTCGATCCTGCTGATCGGCTTGGCACTGGTCGCTGGTCTCGTCGGTCTGATGCTGTCGCTTCCATTCCGATCTCGCACAGCACACGGGCAGCACGACGTGTGATTCGGCGCGCTCGACACCGAGCTGTTCTTTGCTTGTCAAGAGTCGTCGTTTCGTGAACGAGTAGTGGCAAAATCAGAACGTGAGTCGCCTCGTGAAGACCGAATCTCGAACATGGCAAAGCCTGTTTCGAGACTCGATTTCATGGCGCTGATCGCAGTTTTCTCGATCGTGATGAGCCTCTTGTTCTTGGCTTGGACAAGCGGCGTGGGTGCTGTGGCGGCGACCGTGAAAGGTGGCTACTTGTACCGTCGCGACGTTGTCCAAGTGCGCCGCCGGGGTGTTGATGCCAGTGACACGGAGCTATACGGACCACAATTACTCAATCGGTCTGCGGCCGAACGCAAGCGAATCGCGCGACGACTGGTCTTGATAGGCGGCCTCGGCGTAGTCACCGGATTTGTCGCGGCCTTCACCATCGACTCAGTCGCAGGCGTCGCGATTGGTGTCGGCGGCATCCTCATCCCTGGGGCAACATGGATCCCTGTCGCTTTCTCCGACAGTTGAATCGCGCACCTATCTGTAGATATTCCGGCAATCGGCGAGGCTGCGTTTGCTTCTCGGGGAGCAGTGCACGTGGCAGATGGGTCGTGAATCACGACGCGTTGGCGACGGATCAGAGTACTTGAAGGGTGGTCACTCGCTTGTATGAGCATTTCTTCTACTTCGACGACGAGACGAGCGCGCACAGCGCGGAGGATGATCTCGTTGAGGCAGGCTTCGATGTCGAAACCTTGCCGCCCGACGCTGGAGTGGAGGCATGGTCACTCCTGGCAACTCATCAAGCGTCTCTGGACGCAGCGCAGCTCGACGAGTTGACGACTGAGATGGAGTCCCTCGCCTGCCTTCACGGCGGGACCTACGACGGTTGGGGCACGGCGCGCGGATAGGACACTGCTCGCTCACCCGCAAGGGACGCAGAACTGTCGAATCTGAACGACCGACGAGCTGCACGATGCGATGAAGAACGTGCGGATCCGAAGGCGCGGCTACCGTCGGCGGTCGTCGGTGCAGAACGTGCGATCCGCCGCCGAGAAGCGCACTCCGAGCTGGCGATCTGCACCGTTCCAGCGCTTTGCGCCGTTGAAAAGTTCTCAGGTTCGCCGTTTCGGGCGGGCGACAAGAAATCTCAAAATACTTCGCACACATGTTTGCTATTGA
>JANMTV010000251.1:0-3495 GCA_031390905.1 Ilumatobacteraceae bacterium
CAACTGTGTGACGAAGCCTGCCAGTTGGTCGCGGTCCATCACATCAGGATCACCAGCCACCAACGAATCGAGTGTGTTACGGACTCCGTTGTCATCCATCGTGCACCTCCCCAAGAGTTGTTCGTTGACGCCAACCATACCGAACAACTTAACGAGATGCAACGTGCGTACGTTAGGAAGTGGTCAAGTTTTTCGTGACGGAAGCGCGCACAACCGGACTCGCGATTCAGGATGTCCGGAATTGGAACACACCATTGAGGCATCCGCTCGCTACTCAGGTTCGGTGACCTCGAGGACACAGACGGTCGAGGCCAAACCCTTCGTACTCGCAGCCATCACACCCAATGTCAGTGATCGCCGATCCCCCGTCACCGGCCGCAGCAGCGGTTGGGGCTGATCGTGCACGGACCCGCGGGTTGCGGGCAGCGTCTGCCTTCTTGCCCCTTGTCAGCGGCGGTGCGAAGGTGCACCATGTTCGTCGGGCACTCAGATCGGGTGTGACGCGAAGGGAGATCCAGATGGATGTTGAACAGAATCTCAAGACCGTGCGAGACGGTTACGCGGCGTTCGGTAGCGGCGACATGGACACGCTGATGGCGCTGTACAACGACGACGCCGTCCATATCGTGCCTGGCGCATCGAAGGTCTCCGGTTCGCACAAGGGCAAGGACAGCATCCTCGGCCTGTATGGAGCGTTGTTCGAGCTGAGCGGCGGCACGTTGAACATCCAACTCGAACACGTGCTGTCCGACGGCGGTGACCGAGTGACGGCGATTCACACATCGACGATGGAGAAGGACGGCGAGACGATCTCGGAGCCCGGGGTGCTGCTGTTCACCTTTGAAAATGGCAAGGTGGCCGAGATTCAGGACTTCTTCGTCGACATCGCGCTGAACGACCGCCTGTTCAGCTAATCGGCCCTCGGATCGTCTGGTCGGTGTAGCGGCCGAACAGACACAGTGCGACGCGCCCGGTGCATGACGAGTGGGACTGAAGACCCTATCGACCGGTACCTCGTACGTTTATGTTGACCGTGATGAGCATTGATGCAGCGGTTCTGCCGCGTTCTCGCCGCCAATCCCTCAACGACGTGCGGGCAGTGATACCCGAGGCCTGCTACGACCGGTCGTCGGCTCGGGCTTCGTGGTCCTTGTTGCAGGCAGCTGTGCTGTACATCGCGCCCGTGGTCGGCCTCGCTCTGACCAATCAGTGGTGGGCTCTCCTGGTTTTGTGGCCGCTCGCCGGGCTTGGCGTGGCGGGGTTGTTCGTGCTTGGCCACGATGCCTCGCACGGCGCTCTGCTCCGCTCTCGTCGCGCCAACCTCGTGATCGCTCGGGTGTGCATGTTGCCGAGCGTTCACGTAGAGGCGGCGTGGGACCTCGGCCATAACCGCATCCATCACGGCTACACCACGCGCCAGGGATTCGACTTCGTGTGGCACCCGTTGACCGTCGACGAGTATCGGGCCCTCGGCCCGTTGGCGCGAAAGCGCCATCGGCTCGAATGGTCGTTCGTCGGATCGGGGGTGTACTACCTGCGCGTTGTGTGGTGGCGGAAGATGTGGCGCTTCAACGCCCCCGGAAAGCGCCACGACGCGATCGTGCGCGACAAGGTCATTGTCGGGTCAGCGCTTGTGGTGGTCGGCGGGGCGTTGGTGATGCTTGGCTCGCTCATCGACGGGTGGATCGGCGCGTGGTGGGTGCCCTTCAAGCTGTTTGTTGTTCCGTTCCTGATCTTCGTGCAGATCATCGGGTGGACCGTGTACGTCCACCACGTGTCGCCCGACATCCGCTGGTGGTCTCGGCGCGACTGGACGCAGTACAACGGACAGATGGAGTCGACCACGGTCGTGCGAATTCCAAAGATCGTCAACCGCCTGTGGTTCCACAACATCTTCATCCACGTTCCGCACCACGTCGACACGCGTATCCCGTTCCACAACCTGCCGCAGGCCGCATCGGCGATCTCCGATGCGTACCCCGACGCGGTGAAATCGTCACGACTCTCGGTGCGCGACTACATGTGGGCGACGCGCACCTGCAAGCTCTACGATTTCGACGCCGGCCACTGGCTGCCCTACGCCGTAAAGGACTAGCCCAGGGCTAGAGCGGGCCAGAGCACCTGGCTGCATGTCGAGGGGCAATCGTGTGAATTCCGATACTGGTGTCGTATCGACACCAAGCGTTCGCTACCAGGGCGCTCAATCTGACACGACCTCGAAGCCGAGGCCGATTGCTACGCCGATTTGGGCTGGGTCGAATGTGACGAACGTGACCGGTTCCGGCAGCCGTTCGGCGGCGGCGAAATGGATTGCGTCGGTCAGTCGGACAGGTTGCAGGCGAGACAGGTTGGTGGCGCGGTCGAGGCAACGTTGATCGATCGGCACGATGTGGATGTGATCCCATGCCAGCCGGATTGCGTCCTCGAGGTCGGCTCGGAGCACGGCCTCATCGGTCAGCCGATCAATCGCCGGTAGCGCCTCGGTGAGTGCCAATGCCGAGGCACACCAGATCGGCTCAGCGCCCATCGAGTCGAGCACGAGGGCGCGCTGCGGGCCGTCGACGGCCAGTGCCAGTAACGCGCTGGTGTCGAGAGCGAGTGTCATCCCCGCAACTCGCGAAGCGCTCGGTCGATGCGTACGCCAGACCAGATCGGTACCGGTTGTGGTGCTCGCCACACGCCGGTTCGTCTCGGCGGTATGAGTGCGCCGGATGAGATCAGCCGTTCGATGTCGGGTGCCGCTTCGTCCAACGGGGCGAGTTGGGCGACCGGTCGTCCATGAGCGGTGACGATCGTTCGGTCACCCGTCGCCGCCCGTCGGACTGCCTCTGCCAGATTCGTCCGCAGTTCTCGAATGCCAATTGAGTCCACATGCGTACACAATCAGATTTGCTCAAGTAAAGCAACCCACCCCAGACTCGCTCTATGAACTTCGCATTCACTGAGGAACAAGAAGAACTGCGCTCAACGATCCGCTCGTTTCTCGAGTCCAAGAGCCCAGAAAGTGCCGTTCGCGAGCAGATGGAGACCGAGGTCGGCTACGACGCTGCGGTTTGGAACCAGATGGCCGAGCAGATGGGTCTGCAGGGTCTCCACATTCCTGAGGAGTATGGCGGTTCCGGATTCGGGTATGTCGAGCTCGGGATCGTGCTCGAGGAGATGGGTCGGGCGCTGCTGTGCGCACCGTTCTTCTCGTCGGTCGTTCTGGCGGCCAACACGCTGATCCACTCTGGCGACGAGGCAGCCAAGCAAGCCCACCTGCCGGGGATCGCCAGCGGCGAGACGATTGCTGCGTTGGCGTTCACCGAGCCGTCGGGTAAGTGGGACGAAGCCGGGATCACGATGCCGGCCACCGACTCGGGTGACGGATACACGCTGTCGGGGGTCAAGAGCTTCGTGATCGACGGCGCTCATGCGAACCTGATCATCGTCGCAGCTCGCACCGCTGCGGGCGTCAGCCTGTTCGCTGTCGATGGTGATGCCTCCGGCCTCACC
>JANMTV010000395.1:0-1559 GCA_031390905.1 Ilumatobacteraceae bacterium
GAGATCGACCGCGCCGCCGGAACCGTCAAACTCGGCGCTCCGTATGGCAAGCGGATCAGGATCCCGCGCAACGTAGCAGCCGCCACGAACGCCAACGCCGCCGCACCGCAAGGTGCGAATGACCCGAATGGCGGTCCGGCGAACGGTCCGGCAAACAATCCGGCACCCAACGCCAACGCGGTGCAACCGACCGCCGTGAATCAGGCTGTGAATCCGCCTCCGCAGGTCAACAATGCTCCGCCGCCGGCGGATAATGCCCAGGCACCGGTGCAACGCCCACCGCGCGTACGCCAGAGAGCCAACTCGGCTCCCGCCAACCTCGTTCGGGGGTCCCGCGCCGACGAGTAGCGACGCACCGGCGCCGCTCGTCGACCGACTACACGGGCCGACGAGTGAGTCGACTACGATCGCCAGTTGGTGGTACCGGGTCCTCTTGGCGGGGGAACAGCAGTCGTCGTCACGCGCCCACGACGGATCGCGTTGGCACGGGCGAGCTTCATCGGACGAACCGCCGAGCTGGCGGCCGCCTGTCAAGCTCTCGAAACCAGGTCAAGCCGATTGGTGACATTGATCGGTCGATCCGGCAGCGGTCGATCTCGGTTGGCGACCGAGATCGTCAACGCGATGGGCCTTCCGACGGTCACGATTCGTACAACACAGCTCGATGGTGTATCACTCCTCGCAGCTGCGGCGTTGACACTGGGCATCGCAACCAGCGATCCTGATTGGCTCGAGCGCCTCGGGGCAGCGTTTGACGACCAACCCCACGGCGTGATTATCGACGATGTCGTCCCTGGATTGGCTGCGGCGATCGAGCAGCTCCTGATGTGCTCCGATGGCGTCCGAATCGTCGTGACCTCGCACGTTCCGCTCGGCTTGGCAGGCGAGCAAGTGGTTCGGGTTCAGGGGTTGGAGTTGCCAGCCGTCGGCGCGCCGACGCGCGACGTGTCGAGATCGGCGGCCGTGATGCTGTTCTGTAGCCGGGCCCAGGCTGCCGATTCGACATTCGTCATCAACCGCTCGAACGCCAACGTCATCGCAGAGGTGTGCAGAGTACTCGACGGACTTCCGCTCGATATTGAGTTAGCGGCTTCCCGCATACGCTTCATGGCTCCACACGTGCTCTTGCGTGAGCTGACATGCGGAGCGGGACTCGACACGCTCGGGGATGCCCGACGACGATCACTCGACAAGACGTGCCGACTACTTTCGAATCAGGCGTGGACCGTACTACGTAGCTTTGGCGTGGTCGTCGGGAATCCCCGAATCGACACCATCGACGCGATCTCCCCTTTCCCTCGTGCCGCGGTGATCGCCGGGCTCTCAGAGTTGATCGACGCCGAACTTGTTCGATCTGTTCCCGACCACGACGTCCTGCGCCTTGACTGCTCATTGATCGTGCGTGAATACGTGCGTGTCCGCCTTGACGAGTCAGCGGAACTCGAGACGTTACGTGATCGCTACGCCGTCCACTTCTGCCGCGTGGCGGGCGAGCTTGCGGCACAACTGTTTGGTCCGCTTCGTACACAGGTGCTGGCCCGACTAGAACTCGAACTACC
>JANMTV010000282.1:0-2304 GCA_031390905.1 Ilumatobacteraceae bacterium
GGGGCACAGCCGACCACGAGGACGTTCGGTGTGCGGCCGTACTTGGTCAGTGTCTTGGCGCGCTTGCCCTCGTCACCGAAGTCACGCTCCACCATGTCGGCCGCGAACGCCTCGCCCAGCCGAAGCCGAGCGTCACCTGTAAGCGACGCAAACCGCCACGGCCAGGTCTTCTTATGATACGGTGCCCACATGGCCAACTCGCACAGTTGCTCGATCAGCTCACCCGGCACCTCTCGACCACGATCCACCAGCATGTGTGTCCGCCGCGAACGAACCAGCGAACCGAAGTCGTCAAAGGAAAGCGTCACGCCCATCAGGATGCCAGCAGCAGGGTCCGACGAGCGCCGTCCTTCGATTTAGGCGGTGGCCCAGATCAGCAGTTCGGTGGCTTCTGGGCCGGCGGTAAAGGTCAACCCAGTGGCGTTCGTCAGCCTGGCGGCGTCGCCGGTCGCTAGCAAACCTCCGGGTTCGAGCTCGCCGGATCCGCGGGCGACGAAGATGTGGACGTGTCGGTCGTCGGGAACGGCGACCCGCTCACCCGCATGAAGACGGCCGCCCCACAGCACGGCATCTCGCTGGTGGAACCAGATTGCCGCGTCGTGTCCCTTGCCCGATGCGATCGGGACCAAACCACCCTTGGCCAACTCGTCGTTGATGTCGAGCTGCTGATAGCCGGGCTTCACGCCGTTCGTGTCGGGCGGAACCCACATCTGCAGGAAGTGAACATCCGTCGTCGGGCTCGGGTTGTGTTCACTGTGGCGAATTCCGGTTCCAGCCGACATGCGTTGAGCCAGCCCCGGATACAGCAGCCCGTGATTGCCCTCCGAGTCCTTGTGTTCCAACTCGCCCGCCAGGACCCACGTGACGATTTCCATATCGCGATGTCCGTGAGTCCCGAATCCGGTACCGGCTCGAACGATGTCGTCATTGTTGACGAGCAGCAGACCGTGGTTGGTGTTGTGCTCGTCGTGGTGTGACCCAAAGCTGAATGAGTGCTTCGAGTCGAGCCAGTCGATCCTGGTGGCGAATCGTTCGTTGGCCGGGCGGATATCAATATTTGTAGACATGTCAACCATATTCGTGTGAACCTCCGGTGCGTCCGCAGTATTCCGTCGGCAGTATCCCAGCGCGGTCGCGTGTAGGTCGACCTGCCACACTCTCGGATCGTGCACGAGCGACGCAGGGATCTCCAGGCGATCGCCGCTGTGCTTGCAGCCTCCGTGTTGTTCGGCACCACGGGAACCGCGCAGGAACTCGGACCCGACGGATCGACGCCGCTCGGAGTTGGTGCGATGCGGCTGATCGTTGGGGCGGTCACGTTGTGGTGTCTTGTCGGTCGGCTTCCGGACTTCGACGTGCTCAAACGCCAACCACGCCTGCTCGTCCTCGGTGGCGTTTGTGTCGCCGTGTACCAGCCGGGCTTCTTCCTCGGCACCGAACGGTCAGGGGTGGCCCTCGGCACGATTGTCGCGCTCGGCAGTGGTCCAGTGTTCGCCGGTCTACTGGAACTGTTCTGGTTGAAGCGCCGCCCGTCATACCGGTGGGTCATGGCGACCGCGGTGATGCTCGGCGGTGGAGTGTTGCTGGTGTTGGGCGGCAGCGGCGACTCGTCGTTCGACGTGATCGGTACCGTCGGCTCGCTCTCATCAGGTTTCGGATACGGGTTGTTCGCGGTCGTCAACAAGCAGTTGATCGAACGAGAGGTCCATTCCACGACCGCAATGGCGTGGGAGTTCACGATCGGCTCGCCGATCCTCGCTGTCCTGATGATCGGGCAGCCGATCGGTTGGTTGTCGACCGGTTGTGGGGTTGTGATGTCGTTGTACCTCGGTGTGTTCGTTACCGGCGTGGCATATCTGCTGTACGGCTGGGGCCTGAGATCGATCAGCACATCAACAGCCGTCACCCTGACTCTGGCCGAACCGGTCACGGCGGCACTGTTCGCCGTGCTGATCCTCGACGAACGGCTCGAGTGGTTCGGCTGGTTCGGTGCAGTCGGGGTCGTGGTCGGACTTCTGATCGCAGCTCGAACGTCGAATACTCTGCAATCGTGACTCGAGTGACGTTCGCTAAGGCAATCCAACGACACGTCGATTGTCCACCTGCCGATGTCGTTGGTGACACGCTTCGCGGGGCGCTCGACGCCTACTTCGAGATCCATCCGAGTGTCCGACGGTACGTGCTCGATGACCAGAACGCGGTCCGTCGGCACGTGGCGGTGTTCCTCGACAACGAACTGATCACCGATCGCGTTTCGCTTGCCGACGCGATCGAACCGACGTCTACGATTTCGGTGTTTCAAGC
>JANMTV010000354.1:0-1481 GCA_031390905.1 Ilumatobacteraceae bacterium
TTGCGTTCGTACCCGGCGAGCCCGGTAACGAACGTCCACGCGATCGTCACCACCTGGTAAGCGAGCATCCGCCGGCCCAGGCGCCCGCGCGGTCCGTCGGGGAAAACCGTGACCAGCGGGGCCATCATTGGATTACTGAAGGCCCACATCGCCTCATCGAAGCGGCTGTGGTCCAGCAGCAGCGGCCTTCCGAGCCCCCATAGACCCGCGGCAGCAAAGACCGACAACACGACAGTGACCGGGTGACGGGGCCGCCGAACGGCGAGAACGAGCGCGACAGTTGCTGTCGACATGATGGCTACCGCCGCTGCCGCCTCCCCCATAACGTCGAAAACTACCGCTCGCTCATGCGCCGCGTCGCCGCGAAGCGGACCATCGACAGCCCGCCATTGATGCTGATGGTCAGTGTGGTGGTGGTGGTGGCGGTGGTGGACATCCGTAGCTCCCTCTAGCGACCATTGCCGCTCACCCGAATCGGCTTGCTCGGGGTTGGTCTGCGGAAGACGCCCGCCTGCAGACCATTCCCAGCGATCCGGCTCAGGTCATGGACGAACTGCCATCTTCGCCTCGAGGTAGAGCTCGTAGGTTCCATCGGCAGTGACCTGGGTCCCTTGCGCCACGCAAGTGTCGATGGTGGCTCGGGCCGGAGCCCGGCGCGAAGCCGACTCGACATACGTCTGCGACTCACCGCCAGTCGGCGTGAATGTCAGCCGGTATTCGTACGACACGATCACGAGCACCTGGCCGCCATCGAGCACGAACGTCGGCACCAATTGTGCGTGGTCGTTGGACGGCAGCGACACAGCGAAGATCTCGCCGAGCCCTTCGCACGTTGCGTAGATGCCGTCGAAGCGGTCGACCGGCGGGCCTGCAGCACCGGCTGGCGCGGCCGAGATGCCGAGCGCAGCCAACGTGGAGACGACCGAGATCCCGATAGCTCGTCGCGTCGCTCCCCGTCTCCGGGTCCCCGACGTCGAGATCGAACCGACCGGTTGGACCGGAGTCCTGGTTGTGGTGGTCGTGGTCATAGCTGTGGTCATAGCTGTGGTCATGGTTGTGGTCATAGTGGACATGGATACCTCCCTGTGGCGGCCGGGTGCCGCTCATGAATTGTTGTACAACGCCTCCCGTCCCGGGTACAACGGCAACGCGTCCCAACCGTCCGGGATCGTGGCCGGGAGCCTCCTCGGGTCCGAGCAGCCGCCAGGACAACGCGATCGCGCGTCGCCTCCGCACACCACAGGGTCGACAGCGACTCGGCCCGATGTAGCAAATGGGTCGACACGAAGCTCGAACTCGCCGGCCGCGGGAAGGTGAGCGGTGATCCACCCGTCGTCGCTCGCCTCGATGCACGCTGCTCCAGTGATAGTCAGGTGTTCGGTGTATCGGTAACGGATCGTTACGCTCGCGGGCCGATCGCTGCGCACCACGAGCGAGTCCGCGCGTTGTTCAACGAGTTCAGCCGGCAGATCGACGATGGG
>JANMTV010000365.1:0-27300 GCA_031390905.1 Ilumatobacteraceae bacterium
ACCGGGGTACCAGCCAGCGCCTCGATGAAGTCTCGAACGCCAGCTTCGACAGTCGTGATTGCTCCACCGATCGAGTTCGACTCGTCAACCACGAGGGTCATCGGTCCGCCGCACAGGCTGACTGCCTCACTGAACGTCGGAGCGCCGGCCAGGCTCCCTGCGGCGAGCTGCCTGCGAACCGTACCGCCTGCGGTGATGCTGATCTGATTGAGCCCACCGCCGGCACCCGACGAGTCACCGCCGCCGTTGATCGTCACAATCACGCGATTGGCGTTCTTGATTTCTGACGCCGAAAGCGCGAGGTGGTCGGGGTCGTCAACCACGGCGTCCGGCGCAAGCGGTTGGCTGACGATGATCACCCAATCGGGACGCGTGCATGGCACCGTACCGGTCGGGGTGCAGGCGACGCCATTGGCAACGCCTGGAATGAACGGGTCGCCGGCGGGCGGACCGGGCAGGTCGTGCAGTACGGCGAGCGACTCGCATGACCACCCTGAGCCAGACGACTCGCACTCGACGCGGTACAACTCGTACGTGCCCGAATCGTCCGGAGCGAAATGGTAAGACACGTTTGTCGTGACGGGTCCGCCCGATGTGTCCGACGTCCACGACAGCATCAGCACGTTGGACCCGCTACTCAAATCGATCCCGTCACAAACGGTCGCTCCGCATGGCGAAGCTGCCGGGCTGGTGTCGACCGTGCTGGCCGACGACAGATCCGCAGGGATGAACATACTGACGTTCTGCTCCGCGTAGGCAACGTTGAGACGACCTTCCGTATTGTCCTGTTGGCGCATCGTGACGATCACAGCACTCGACAAGACGGCAAGTATGAGACCCATCACCGTGATTGAAATCAGGAGTTCCGGAAGGGTCATGCCTCGGTCACGACGATCCGCGCGCCGGGATGACATAGGTTGATCAGACATCAGATTTCACCACCTGGATAGAGCGACGGACATGCCCGTCGGTGCTTGTGATCGTGATCGTGACTCGTTGCACGAGCCCATCGGCGGAGGAGCCGAGAGTAGGACAACCGGTTTTCGTCGCCGGGCCGGTCACCCACGTTCCAGCAATAGCTGAAGTGTCGGCGGGAACGTAATACTGCTGGGTCACGCTGGCCTGTTCGGCGTCCCAATCCTGTGTCAGCACGGCCGCCCGCGCATACACCGTGTAGTCGCATTTCTTTGGTGCGCGATTAACTCGGTCGGTGGCGTTGACGAGGGCAGTTTCGACCTCGGCCGAAGACCGGCTCGTGGTCGATGCAGTCGTGGCCGATATGACCGCGCTGAGTATGGCCACCACGACAGTTCCGATCAGAACGACGGCAATTACGATCTCGATGATCGAGCTGCCGCGATCACCGCGCCGCGGCGTCGACGATGTGCTATCGATGGAGTTCGTCATCCGCTCCAGCCTTGACTGACCGCCAAGAGATTTCCTCGACGTTCCTGGGTCTGTGAGTCCGCGGTTCTCGGACTCTGATTCTCCTATCGGGCCGGAACTTGACAAACTTGAACTGTTGATGCATCAAGAGATCTTCAAGGGATCGAACAGATCGAAAACGAGAACGAGCCACCCCTTGCGGGGTGGCTCGTTGAGCGGCATTCAGAGAATCAGTGTGGTGCGGGCACCTCAGCAGTTGCGCCTTCGTCACCGTCGCGGTCGCGGTCGCCAGGAATGACGCTCTCGACCTTGCCGGAGACCTTCTCGTAGGCGTCCTTGACCTTGTCGGGGACCTTCTCACCGACCTTGTCGACCATCTCGTCGACCTTGTCTTTGATGTCGCCAGCCTTCTCCTTCACGACATCCATCTTGCTGGTGCCTGCACCGTCGCCGGCTTTTGATTTGGCACCGCCGAACATGGCCTTGATCTTGTCCAAAATTCCGGCCATGATGGCCTCCTCAGTATCTGGTTGAGTCGTTTACGCGGTCGGCCGACCGCGGCGGCGACAGCATAGTCAATTCATTCGCTGGGGACTGCGGCCTCGGCTGCAACTTGACCGTGGGCGGCAACGTCGTAGCCGATCTGGCAGAACCCGTGATTGCAGTACCCGCCGGGGTTCTTGTGCAGGTATCCCTGGTGGTAGTTCTCGGCGTAATAGAACACGCCATCGCCGGCCTGGTCGTGTGTGGCGATCTGCGTCGTGATCTCACCAAACCCGGCACCGGTTAACGCCGTTTGGTAGCGAGCACGAGATGTCTCCGCCTCGGCGAGTTGGGCCGGCGTGGTGGCGAAGATCGCCGACCGATACTGAGTCCCCCGATCATTGCCTTGTCGATTCAGCGTGGTCGGGTCGTGGTTCTCCCAGAACGCCTTTAACAGCGCACCGAGCGACACCTTCGACGGGTCATAGGCGACCAGCACCGCTTCGGTATGGCCGGTGCGCGCCGTGCATGTTTCCTCGTAGGTCGGGTTCGTGGTCCAGCCACCCATGTACCCAACAGCCGTGACGTAGACCCCCGGAGTCCTCCAGAAGATCCGTTCGGAACCCCAAAAGCAGCCCATCCCGAAGTAGATCGTCTCGACGCCATCAGGGAACGGCCCGACCAGGGGCGTACCCAGCACCACGTGCTGGTTCACAATCGGCATCACTTCGTCGCGGCCAGGCAGTGCCTCGTCTGGCCCAACCATCTCTGTCTTACTCCGAAACAACATCGCTCCTCCTTCGCACCTCTCGTTCAGTCACTCACTCGCTCAACACCAATCGCTCGACATCAACCTGTTCATTCTGCGGCAGGAATCATGACATTCGGACGTCGTCATTCCTGCCACAAAATGACACCTACCATTTTGTGGCAGGAAACATGCTCGTTCAGGTCGTCATTCCTGCCACAAAATTCTAGGTGAGCGCGACTCGGGTTGTCGAGACCACGTAGTCAGTCTCGCTGACAATTTGACCATACGTGAACTGATACGGCCTAAATCCCTTCTCGAGGAGCGCATTCATTCGTGTGGTGTCTCGTTCCATCTGTGCGCGCGTTCGGTGGAATCGATAACCGAGCAGTTCGACGACAACGTTGGTACCCGGGAAACGACAGTCGACCCGAATCAGTCTGTCGCCCGACTTTGCCAGCATCTGCTGCATCGTCGGTGCAGGCAGACCGGCGTTGGCGAGCAGCTTCAGATACCGACGCTCGAGCCAGGAATGCCCACCGCGTGTGACCTCGTGGCCGGCAAGCACCTCGGCCAACAACGGCAAGCCAAATCGGCCTTGAGTTCGCAGGCGGACAATTCGCTCGTGCAACAGGTCCTCAGAGATCTTGCCGTCACGCAGAGCGCTATCAATCGACGAAGCCAACCGTTCCGCTGGCAAGCCGCGCGCCAGATCGATCAAAGTACGCACGGCGCTGGTGACCGGAAGCCCGCTAATCTCGCACCGATCGATGGGATCAATGCAGTCGGTTCGATGGACACGAACGTTCCACCGATTGAGGCTTCTTGCGCGTGGAACCAGGAGATGAAACGGGCGTTGGAGCGCGAACCCGTCGAATCCGTGGAGCGCCGCGGCGGTGGTGTTGGCGACCCAGACTGGATCACCGATATCGAGCACCAGTTCACGCAACGACGACATCGTCGTGGTGGGTGCCCCCGCCGACCGGAACGCGTTCGGGCCGACCTGCACGAGAAAACCGCTCAGGACCCGACCGCCGAGTTGACGATCAGTCAGACCGACGTCGTGGGCTTGCGCCCGCGTGAACGCCCCGAGTTGACGGGTTGCGATCGATGCGATCTTGTGATCTGCCTGTGTCATAGGAGCAAGTCAAACCAACGATCACAGATCCGGCGATGGGGACAAGTCCCCATCGTTCGTACGCGCCCGCAGGAATTTTGCGGCAGGAATCACGACATCATCCGCTACTTCTCCTGCCGCAGTATTCAGCGTCTGATTTTGGGGCAGGCGACGCGACGGATGATGTCGTGATTACTGCCGCAAAGTGAGCAGGGCTCCGGGTCGGCGGTTACTTGAGGAGGAGGTGTTCGATCCGCTTTGCGGCGATCGACACTCCGACGAAAGCCATCGCAACCAGCACACCGAGGTGACCGAGATGAGCCCAACTCCAGTCGCCGAAGCTGGCGGCGCGCACCAGGGCGACCCCATGGTACAGCGGGCTGAGTTGCGCCACCCATGCCCAATCGCCGTAGCTCGATAGCGGATAGAACGTGGCAGAGAACAGGAACAACGGGAGCGTCAACGACGGGACGTATTCGAAATCGGCCCACGTTCGCATATACGTCGTCAGCGCCATCCCGACGGCGCTGAACGCCGCCGCGATCAACACACAAATCGGCACCGAAAGCACAATCCATGCGGTCGGGGCCATCCCGAGCACGACCATCGACAACAGGAACGCCGACGAATACAGCGCCCCACGGATCGTGGCGTACATGATTTCCCCGAGGGCGACATCGCCGACAGTCAGCGGCGTCGCCAACGCCGAGTCGTACGTGTGCTCGTACTTGAGCCGGAAGAACACGTTCATCGTCGACTCGAAGATTGCCCCGTTCATCGCCGACGCCGCCATCAGCGCAGGCGCAACGAAGTCGGCATAGGAGATAAGCCGCGAACCATCTTGCACATCCCCCACCAGCGCCGAAAATCCGACCCGAATCGACAACAAATAGAACAACGGCTCGAAGAAGCCGCTCAACAGGATCATCCAACCGCCGCCAGCGCGGTTGATGATCCAATGCCGCTCGAGCAACCGGTGCGGGCGACGCGCAGCCAGCACCTGGGGCGGAAGGATTCGCAGTGGCAGATCGGCAAGCGAGATCACCGTGAACTCACCCGCCCAGCTTGCCTGCGAAGGCGCGGCGCGAGAAAAACCAGCCGACGGCAGCGAAACCGAGCAGCACAGCGACGTGAACAACCGTGTCAACGACACCGAGCGTCGAGTGGACCGCGCCTCGACACAACTCGACCCCGTGCCACAACGGCGTCAGCTTGGCGATCGGTTCGATCCAATCAGGCAGCTGATCGATCGGATAAAAGGCACCGCCGAACAGAAACAGCGGCGTGATCCCGAACCGCATGATCGCCGGGAACGAATCTTCCCGATCACGCGTCGCCGACCAGGCAGTCAACGGTGCCCCAAACGCAACCCCCGTCAAGCCACCAAACGGAATCGCCAGCAGCAGGCCCCACGAGCGGGTGCCCTCGAACAGCGCCAACACACCAGCAACACCCGCAACCGAAATCAACGCACGAGTCGTCTGCCAGAGCGCCAAACCAGCGGTGATCTCGCCCGGAGACAACGGCGTCGCCGCCTGAGCATGAAACGTGCGTTGCCATTTGAAGCCGCCCATCACCGGCCACAACGACTCACCAGACGAAATCATCATCCCCGTTGTCGCCAGCAAACCGGGTGCCAGAAACTGGAAGTACGTCAACCCGTCGAGCAGGCGGCTGGCGTCGTCACCGCGATCGACCAGAGCACCGACCCCGAGCCCCATCCCGAGCAGATACAGGAACGGTTGCACGAACCCACCGAGCACGTTCGATTTCCAGATCGTGCGATACAGCGTGAAATGGCTCTCCCACACTCGCACGGCGGCCGGCGTCGACACTGCTGACCTACTCCGCCAACGAACGGCCGGTGAGTCGGAGGAACACGTCTTCCAACGAACTGCGGCGCACGAGGGCCGATTCGGGGTCGCTGCCACGGGCGTGAACGGCAGCCAGCGCGGCCTCGCCATCGTTGGCGTAAATCAGCACACGGTCTGGCAACACCTCCGCCCGATTGCCGATCCCTTGGACATCGACGGCGCGTTGTTCGTTGGTTCCTGCCGAATACCTGAGCTCCAGCACCTCACGGGTGGAGTGCTGTTCGATCAACGAACGCGGCGACCCTTCTGCCACGATCCGGCCTGCATCCATCACCACCAACCGATCGCACAACTGCTCGGCTTCATCCATGTAGTGCGTCGTCAGCACGAGCGTGACGCCACGCTGCTTGAGCCGATACAACCGGTCCCACAACACGTGGCGAGCCTGCGGATCAAGGCCGGTAGTCGGCTCGTCGAGCAGCAACAACTCCGGCTCGTTGATCAACGAACGGGCGATCGTCACACGGCGTTTCATACCGCCCGAGAGCGGCTCGATCCGACTCTTGGCGCGATCTTCGAGCTGCACGAACTCGAGCAACTGCTTCGTACGGGCACGACACTCGGCACGCGGAATGTCGAAGTAGCGGCCGTACAGAATCAGGTTGTCTTCGACCGTCAACTGCTCGTCGAGCTGATCCTGCTGTGGGACGACGCCCATCCGAGCACGGATCTGCTTGCCATCCGTCGCCGGGTCGAGACCGAAGATCCGCAGTTCACCCTCGGTCACCGGCGACACGCAACCGATCATCCGCATCGTCGACGACTTGCCTGCACCGTTCGGCCCGAGGAAACCGAACGATTCACCGCGCTGCACCTCGACATCGATCCCGTCGACAGCCGTGAACTCGCCGAACCGCTTGACGACCTTGCGAGCGGAAATCAACGCATCAGCCATACGGGCTGTGACGCTACTGCTCCCTCACCGCCGAACGAGCGGAGGTATACGTCACATCACCAATCCGTTCGATGATCTCGTCGGTGTGACCGAGCCCGACGAACAACGCCTCGTACGCACCCGGCGCGATCGCCACACCGTTACCCAACATGGCGTGGAAGAACCGGGCATAGGCGGCTTCGTCAGTCCGCTTGGCGGTCTCGAAGTCGTGTGGTGGCTCGACGTTCCCACAGACGATCCCGACCAGCGTGCCGACCACCGGGAACTGAGCCGGGAAATCAGCCGCCGCACAGGCATCACGCATCAGGGCCGACAGGTGCCGCGCCCGCGCCATCAACTCGATATAGACGTCACCCTCGAGCAGGTCGAGCACGGCCAGCCCGGCCGCAGTCGCGATCGGATTCCCAGCCAGGGTGCCGGCGTGGAAGACCGGACCGAGTGGCGACAGCGTTTCCATGATCTCGCGCCTGCCCCCGACGGCACCGACCGGAACGCCTCCGCCGATCACCTTGCCGAATGTGGTCAGGTCGGGCAGAACGGCGTACTTGGCCTGGGCTCCACCTGTACCGATCCGGAACCCGGTGATCACCTCATCAAAGATCAGCACGGCACCGACCCGGTCACATTCGGCACGCAACCCCGGGAGAAAGTCGGGTGCAGGGGCGATGACACCCATGTTGGCGGCGATCGGTTCGACGATCACGCACGCCACCGTGTCGTCAAGTGTGGGCACGACGTTGTACGGCACGACCATCGTCTCCGCCACCGCACCGGGCGGCACGCCTGCGGTACCGGGGATTCCAAGTGTGGCGATCCCGCTTCCGCCGGCCGCCAGAAGGGCGTCGGTTGCACCGTGGAAGTTGCCGTGGAAAATGACGACCCGGTCACGCCCGGTGTAACCCCGCGCCAGCCGGACCGCCGTGCTCGTGGCCTCGGTGCCGGAATTCATGAAACGCACCTGCTCGCACGAAGCGACGCGTTCAACGATCGCTTCGGCGAGCTTCATTTCACGCGGCGTCGGAGCGCCATATGACGTTCCGTCTATCGCCGCCGTGGTGATCGCCGCCGTGATCGCAGGATGGGCGTGACCGAGGATCACGGCCCCGTAGCTCTGCACGAGATCGATGTATTCGTTACCTTCGACATCCCACAGCCGTGCACCCTCGGCGCGAGCGACCGCATACGGTCGACCTCCAACCGACTTGAACGCCCGAATCGACGAGTTGACGCCACCCGGAATCACCGCCGTCGAGCGAGTGAACACCTCGTCATTCGACGCCAGCCCGGCCCCGGTGCACACCGTTGCCGTACAGCCCGCAGCAGCGCAGCGATCTGGATCGCACAGCGCAATCATGATCGAGTCCTGCCGGTCGCCCGTTCCGCGAACCAACGCGTCAGATATGTGAGGATCACATCGGCCCCCGCCCGTTTGATTGCCGTGAGGTGCTCGAGCGCCACAACATCGTGATCGATCCAACCATTGGCGGCCGCCGCCTTGATCATCGAATACTCGCCACTCACGTGATACGCCGCCAACGGCACATCGAATCGGGCCCGCACCGCGGCAATCACATCGAGATAGGCGAGCGCCGGCTTGACCATCACCATGTCGGCACCCTGGGCGATGTCGGCAGCAACCTCGCGCAACGCCTCGCGGGAATTGCGCCAGTCCTGCTGATACGTCTTGCGGTCGCCGCCATCGGCAATCGACACGTCGACCGCATCACGAAACGGCCCGTACAACCCGCTCGCATACTTGGCCGAGTAGCCCAAGATCCCGACATCGTGAAAGCCGGCCCCATCAAGGGCTGCTCGAATCACGCCGACCTGACCGTCCATCATCCCGCTCGGAGCGACCATGTCGGCCCCGGCATTCGCCTGGGCGAGAGCGATCTTGGCGTAGATCGCCAGCGTGGCATCGTTGTCGACCGATCCATTTGTACCGACAATCCCACAATGGCCATGCGACGTGTACTCATCGACGCACAGATCGGCGATCAGCACGACCGCATCGCCAACCTCGGCGCGAAGGTCGGCGAGTGCAAGTTGCACGATGCCTTGCGGATCGAACGCCCCCGACCCGATCTCGTCCTTGCTGACCGGCACCCCGAACAGCATGACCGCCTTGACACCCATCTCTGCAAGATCGGCGACCCCACGCCGGAGACTCTCGCGGGTGTCTTGCATCACGCCAGGTAGAGAGCGGATCTCGACCGGCTGGTCGATTCCTTCACGAACGAACAGCGGGGCGATCAGATCGGTGACGGCGACGTTGGTTTCGGCGACCAGCTCACGGATTGCTGGAGTGCGTCGCAGCCGGCGCGGGCGCGTCGGCAGCGAGGTCGGCTGCGAGGTCGGCTGCGAGGTCAGACCAGCAGGGAATCCATCGACAGGGCTATCTGGCATGTCCAAATCGTACGGGTCGCGAGCTGATCAAGAGCATGCCCGTCTGGCAAACCCGTCTGGCAAACCCGTCTGGCGGTAGCCTCTGGCGCGTGTCAGTGCAAGTGTGGTTCGCCAACGACGAGATCACGATGCACCCAGGCGAGTCGACGTCGCTATCGCTCGCCGTCGAAAACGTCGGCGACAGAACCGAGAGCTACACGATCATCGCTGCCGGACTGACGGCGGCGTGGACCAATGTGACCCGGCCAAACATCACGCTGTTCGGAGGCTCGCGCGACATCATCGAAGTCGTCGTCAAGCCGCCGGCGATCCACTCCACCTCCGCAGGGCCGACGGCGCTTGCAGTGCGGGTCGTGCCGCAGGGCTCATCCGACGATGCGATGACGGCCGAGACGATCGTGACGGTGGCGTCGTTCGACGACCGTCGAATCGTGGTGCTGCAGCCGCTCCAGCGAGGACGGCGGCGAGCGCTCTATGAATTCATGGTCGAAAACCATGGCAACAGTCTCGCCAACTGCCGCCTGCACCTGATCGACGCCAGCGAGCGTGTCGACGGTTCGTTCAGCCCTCCCGCCGTGGGCGTCGCGCCCGGAGGCACGAACCTTGTCCGTCTCAAGCTGACCGCGCAACGAAGACTTTTCCGACGAGCCGAACGTCAGCTCGATTTCGACGTCGAGGCAACCGAGCCGGATCACACCCCCGTACTCGGGCGGGCGACGTTGATCCAGCCCCCCACGATTCCGGCGAGGGCGATTGGACGTCTCATCGCCACAGCAGCGGCAATCGGAGCCCTGGCGATTGCCTGGACCAGCGTCGTTCGGCCGGAACTGCGTGACGCCGCCGAACGTGCCGTCGACGACCGACTCGCTGAAATCGCGGCACCGATCGACGAACCCACCGACTCGATCGTTCCGACCAGTCCCGTTGCAACATCGCTACCACCGGTCCAAAACGTGGCGGCCGACGAGGGCGAACCGGTCGACTATCGAATCGCCGTCGACGCCGGAATCACGCAAGAACGCAGCGAGTCGATCTCTGTACCACCCGACTCTCGATTCTTGATGACGGACCTACTCGTTCAGAATCCCAACGGCGATTTCGGGTCAGCGCAACTGCTCCGAAACGGCGACGTCCTGTATCAGTTCGATCTCGGACGGATGAACAGCGACAACGAGTTCCAACCACGGATCACCCCGCTGGCGTTCGATCCGACCGACAACATCGTGCTCTCGGTGCAATGCGAAGCCGCCGGTCAAACGGCCGGGACGGGCTGCCAGATCGCCGTCCTGATCGGCGGTCGACTGGTCCCTGCCGAACCTGTCGGCTAACCCAGTCCAAACCCGGGGAGTGCAGTGGCTGTCCGGTTCGGCCTTCCCTCGATCGTGATCACGATCGTCGCCGTCACTCCCCCAGGGGCCGTGGCAACGAGACGACGTTCGCCGATTCGCGTTCGTGTCGGCAAGACAATCTCGTTCAGGAACGCACCGTTGGCGGTCGACTGAACGGTCGCAAACGGGGTCGCACCGTCGTCGAAGCCGATCGAGACCGGCACGTTGCCGGGGAAACCGCCGCCGCGCACTCCGATCGTGGCCCCAGGACGAGCGTTCGCGGTCGTCGCCTCAAACGTCGGCTCGTACAGTCCGAGTCCACCGATCACGGCGCTCGTGTACTCGGCACCAGTGAACTCGGTCGCAATCGTGGTCACCAGCAACAACGCCGACCGATATCCGGCGGTCTTGGGGCGGAACTCGACCTCGATCGCACAACTCGCATCAGGATTCAGCGCTCGTCGCGTACAACTTTGGGTTACCACCACAAAGTCACCCGGGTGCGCCCCGCCGAGTTGAACTCGGGCAATCTCGGTCGGCACGAAGGCGATGTTGGTGATATCAATCGCCACCCGCCCGCCACTCCCGCCGACAACCTCAGGGTCGAGCTGGACGCCTCCTGGATTGGCCTCGAGCGCCGGAAGCCCCGCTGCGCCACGCACCGTCGTCGAGATTGTCGGTGCCACGAATCCCGTGCCGGTGACCGAGATCGTCGCCGAGAACGCACGCGGTTCGGTCGGGTTGAATGTCAACTTGACCGAACACGAGGCCCCGGCGGCGACGATCACACCCTTGGCGCACGTCCCGCCAGTGATCTTGAAGTTGGGTGACGACGACAGCACCGCCGCCGGCTCGAACGCCGCCGGCCCCGCGTTGAGCACTGTCGCAAACAGCTCACCACTCTCGAAGCCGAGCACCGTGGAACCGAAATCCAACTCGGCGAGCGAGAGTTGCGGAGTGACGGCAACCGTTGCGACCGCTCGCGATCCGCTGTTCGTCGCCCAGTCGGTGCCGGGGATTCGGGCACCGGCCATCGTGTCGAACACAATCACCTGACCGGTCTTCGACAGCACCGGGTTGCCGTGTGCTCCCGGCACAGCGGTGGCGTCGGCCCCGTCGATCACTCGCCGAAGCTTGCCGAGCTGGACCTCGGCCACAAGCAGATCTCCATCGCTGACGGTTCCTCCGCCGGCGCGGCGACTCGCCAGCAGGTTGGTGGCATCGGTAACGAACGCCACCTGACTTCCCTCGGCATTCAATGCGGGAGCCCAGGAGGCTCCGTTCCCGGCGATCGGGAGTCCACGCCCGGCACCGACCACACCGGCGTCGACCGCAGAGACGATCGCCAGCTGCGTTCGGCGGCCTGGCTCGTCGAAGATCCCATTGCGGTCGGCGTCGCGATCGAAGCGGTAGATCTGCGAAGGGCATGCCGTCGTACATCGCTCGAATTCGGCAGGGACCAGCGTGCGATCGGCTGAAGCGAAAACCACGAATCGTCCGTCTTCCGACACGTCAGCCTGATCTGCACCGGCCGTACTGGGAAACCCATCACGACCAGAAATCAAACGAACGGCTCGCCTCTGATCGACGGCTGAGCGATCCCAGACATACACCTGCGACGTGGCGTACTCGCCGAGCACCGGCCCTTCACCCCAACCAGGGAGCGCTTCGGAGGCGGTCGAGTCGGACCGGAACGCCAGGTGCCGGCCGTTCTGCGAGATCGCCGGTTGCGTGGCACCGTGATACAGGAACGCACGGTTCGGCGACTCGACCGGGATCCCCGCCACCTGTTGGACCCGACCTCGCTCGTTGGGCGGAATCGTGATATCGACGACGCTGATCGTCGAGACACCGTCCGGTGCATCAGCCAACGGGTGCGAGAAGGCGATCACTGCCCCTGACCCGGAAACGGTCGGGGCGACATCGGCAAACACCGCATCGCTCGCAGTCCCAGTGGCGGTCGAGATCGACACCAACTCCCAAGCATTGACGTTGCCGCCACACTCTTGGACGACAAGCCGATAAACATCCCATCGCTCTCCCTTGTCGTCGTCACGGAACAGGTCGAACGGCACTTGCGTCACCGCCACGACCACGCATCCGTCAGCCGACAACCGGCCATGGATGGTGTCACCCGTTCGCACGCCAGGCGGCAGCGGGGATATCTCGATCGTGTCGCCGGTGACCCGGTCGGTTCGAAACAGCGAACGTCGTTGTCCGCTCGTCCCGCCGAACACCACGAATCGCCCATCAGCAGAAATCGCCGGATCGCCGGCGTCGACCACATCGTCAGAGGACAGCGATACCGACGTCACGGCCACGGCATATGTCAGCGGTGCCTGCACCGAGGCGAGCGCTCCACAACCGACGAGCGCGCAGGTGACGATGAACGCCGTCACCCGACGACACACCCAACCCGAACTACCCATGATCCCCTTGTGCCTCAATAGTCATCAACGGCCACAATTCTAGAAGTCAGCGGCGAGCGCAGCCGTGACAGCGTCGAACAATCCTTCAATGCTGTGATCGGACGCCACGTGAGTGACCTTGAGCCCAGCAGCCTCGGCGGTGGCAGCAGTCGAAGGACCGATGGCGATCACCAGTTTCGGGGTTGCGGTACCGATCGCACCCGACCAAGCCTGTGCCGCCGAGCCACTGGCGAATGCGACGGCATCTGCGGAGAGCGCCGCCTGTCGTTCGTCTGGACCTGGCACACGAAGGTTGGTCGTATATGCCGTCGTGACATCAACCCGGTAACCCTTCGCCCGTAGTCCGTCAGCGAGCGTCAATTCGGCGCGGTTGGCTTGAGCCAGACATACTCGCTCACCGGGTCGGGGTGTCGGCATCGCCGAACAGAGGTCGGCCGCTGTACTGCGAGCCGGGACCACGTCGACCGATCGCCCAGCCAAGTCACCGAGCTCGACAGCAGTTCGAGTGCCGACAGCAGCGAGCCTGAGTTGGGGATACCGCGCCGCAGCAGAGCCGACTCGTCGCGCCCCATGTACCGAGGTGACCATCAACCAGTCGGCATCGACCAACGCGCCGAGCGCCGATGCGAGTGCGGTTCCGTCGTCGAAATCAGCGATCTCGATCAGCGGAACATGGACCACCGTGACCCCAGCCTCGCCGAGCAGCGCGTCGAGCCGACCAGGCTCAGGACGAGTGGTCACCACCGTCCGACCGAGTAGCGACGCGACGCTCATGCCCGCGTGACAGCGGCATGGGCTGCGGCGGCCGCCTCGCGTGCCGTAGCGACATCGGTGACGAACGCGCCGCTCAACTCGATCGTTTCCGACGAGGTGATGTTCGTGCCGGCGTCGAACAGGTACGTGTAGAGCCTGTGACGATCGACGTAAGCACCGACAGGCAACGAACATCCTGATCCGAGTTCAGCCAGATACGCCCGCTCGATGGTGACCGCCCGGTGTGTCGCCGGGTCGTCGATCGCCGACAACGCCTCCTGTAGTCGGCTGTCACCGTCACGACACTCGACAGCGACGCAGCCTTGCCCGACCGCCGGAACGAACTCCGCCGGATCGAGCACCTCGGCAATCACGTCCGTGAGCCCGAGAACTTCGAGCGCAGCGACGGCGATCACGATCGCACCGCCTTCGGGAACTTTGGTGAGGCGCGTCTCGATGTTGCCGCGTAACTCGACGAACCGCAGATCGTGACGCGCCCGATGGAGTTGGGCCCGTCGACGCACCGAGCCAGTCGCCACGGTCGCTCCGAGTGACAGTTCATCGAGTGTGCATCCGACCAGCGCGTCGCATACCGATCGCCGTTCGGTGAACGCTGCGATCGTCAATCCGTCGTGGGGTGCCGACGGAAGGTCCTTGGCCGAATGCACAGCGATGTCAGCGACACCATCGAGCACGGCTAGCTGCACCTCCTTCACGAACACCCCGAGCCCACCGATGGTGTGGATCGGCACGTTGTCGGCTTGGGTCCGGTCACCGACGGTCTCGATCAGCACCAGTTCTGTTTCGAACCCCGCCTCACCGAGTCGGTCGGCAACCCACTGAGATTGGGCGACCGCCTGAGCGCTCCCCCGAGTAGCGATACGAATCGCCACAATCATCCAACACGATTCGGAGTCACGACTAGCCCAGGTCGAACAGGTCAGCAACGCTGGCAGCGTTCCGCTCACCCTGCGGCGTTCCCGCCTGATTGCGCAACCGAACCGACGGCTCGTGGAGCAACTTGGCGACGACGCCGCGCGTGATTGCTTCGATCAACTGACGTTGCTCGTCGTCGAGTTGTGCCAGCCGCTTGGCATGACGATCGATCTCAGCCATCCGCAACAGCTCAGCCCGGTCACGCAACGCAGTGACGAGCGGGGCGGCCTGCAACGCCGCCGCCTGGGCACCAAACCGTTCGACTTCCTCGGCGACAATCACGCGCACCTGATCGACTTCGGCAAGACGCTGGAGTCGGCCACGATCGGCCCACCTAGCGAGATCATCGAGGTCGAACACGGTGACGTCGGCAATCTCGGCGACAGTCGACGAGACATCGCGAGGAACGGAAACATCGACGATCAGCAGCGGGCGGCCGAGGCGAGGCGAGGCCTCGAGAACTTCGGGCGTCACGAGCGGCGAGCCGGAACCCGTGCAGGTCAACACGAGATCGGCGGCACCGATAGCGACCGCCAGCTGGTCGATACCGACAGCGACTCCCTCGATCCGTTCCGCCAGGGCAACGCCGCGCTCAGCCGACCGGTTGACGACCACAACCTCACCGACACCGGCACGTCGGAGGGCGACGGTGATGCCTTCACCCATCGTCCCGGCTCCGACAACGGCCACCCGTCGACCTTCGATGCTGCCGTAATGTTCGACCGCCATTTCGACAGCCGCATGACTCACCGATGCGGTCCCGCGGGCGATACCCGTCTCGGAGCGTGCTCGCTTGCCAACGCCGAGGGCGTGTCGGAACAACAAATTCATCGTCGTTCGAGCGCCAGCCTCACGCTGGGCAACCTCCCACGCCTGACGGATCTGACCCAGAATCTCGGCCTCGCCAACTACCGCAGAATCGAGCCCGGCAGCAACTTCGAACAGGTGCGTGACAGCGGCGTCATCGTGCTGGGAATACAGATGCGGCAGCAACTCGTCAGGCGAGATACTGCCGAGATCACACAGGAAGTCGCGGATGTCGGCGTAGGCACCATGAAAGCGTTCGGTGACGGCGTAGATCTCGGTGCGGTTGCAGGTGCTCAGGACCACCACTTCACGAACGTTGTCGCGGCTGACCAGCTTCTCGACGGCCTTCGGAATCTCGTCAGCGCCCATCGCCACGCGCTCGAGCACGCTCAACGGTCCACTGCGATGGTTGACTCCGATGACGACAATCGACATGACACTTCCAGCCTAGGCGCTGGCACCCCGGCCACGGTCAACGGCTACGGCGTGAAGTTGGGCACTCTGCTGAACGTTCGCTCGACGCTGCTCGTGATAGCTCAGGATCTGGAGTTCGACGGCGAGATCTACTTTGCGGACAGCGACGCCGATCGGGACCGACAGGATCGTCGGGGCAAAGTTGAGAATGCTCGTGATGCCAGCTTTCACCAACCGATCGCAGGCTGCCTGCGCGGCCGATGGCGGCGTGGCGATGACGCCGATCGAGACTCCCTTGGAAGCCACGATCTGGGGAAGATCATCGAGCGAACGGACTCGGGCACCGCCAACGACCGTGTCGACTTTCGATGGGTCGATGTCGACAATCCCGGCAACCGGAAACCCACGCTCGTGGAATCCACCGTATCCAGCAAGTGCTTGACCGAGGTTGCCGGCACCCACGATCACGACGGGCCAATCATGGTCGAGACCGAGTTCGCGGCGGATCTGATACACGAGATAGTCAACCTCGTAGCCGACACCGCGGGTGCCGTAGCTCCCGAGGTATGAGAGGTCCTTGCGGACCTTGGCGGCGTTGACCCCGGCCAGTTCGGCGAGACCTTCAGACGAGATACTGTCGATGCCGAGATCGGCCTGCTCGATGAGCATCTGAAGGTAGACCGGAAGTCGGGCAACGGTGGCCTCGGGAATCCGGCGGCGGGTGCGATGGGGAGGCATCGAGATCCATTCTAGATCGCATGTGCATGTTTTCACAAAGCGCCTGAGCGCCGACGACTGTGTTGGATGATGGTGTTGAACGACGAGTCGAAGGCGACACACTGTCGCGCTATGGGTCGGACGGTTGATTGGGGAAACGACGAACGCCGATTGACACCGGACGTCAGTGTGCTGATCGGTTACAGCGGCGGCCGGTACCCGTCGGGCAACTCACTCGTAGTGACGGGTGACGGCGAGTCGGTGATCATCGACCCCTCAGTCACCGTGGTGGCCCGCGGTGGTGCACCGGTTGCGATCGACGCCGTGATCAACTCACACGCCCACGAAGACCACATGGCCGGCAACGGCTTGTACTCCACGGCGCGGCTGCACATCCACGACTCCGACGCACTCGGGGCGCGCAACATCGACGGGCTGATGGAGGTCTACGGGCTCACTGGCACAGCACGCGACGCGTTCGCGGCGCAGGTCGTCGAAGAGTTCCACTACACGGCACGGCCAGACGCCGAGGGCTTTACCGACGGTCACGTGTGGGATCTCGGACGAGTCGATATCGAAGCCGTTCACCTGCCCGGCCACACTCGGGGTCACAGCGGATTTCGAATTTCCGGTGGAGTATT
This sequence comes from Ilumatobacteraceae bacterium, assembly GCA_031390905.1. Taxonomy (GTDB): domain Bacteria; phylum Actinomycetota; class Acidimicrobiia; order Acidimicrobiales; family Ilumatobacteraceae; genus Ilumatobacter. The sequence goes on from JANMTV010000365.1 coordinate 16,935, forward strand.
TTTTCTGTCTGATATCGATTTGACCGGGTTCGGCCCGTACTACGGAGACGTGTGGAGCGATCTCGACGACTTCGAAGCCTCGTTACGTAAGGTGCGCGATGAGGACGCCGAGTTCTATGTGACGTTCCATCATCGCGGGGTGATCGAAGGGCAACCCGAATTCCTTCGCTTACTCGACGACTTCCACGCCGTGATCGGTCAGCGGCACGAGGCGATGTTGACGTTTCTCGCCGAGCCACATTCGATCGACGAGATGGTCGCTCACCGATTCATCTACCGGCCACATGTCGAGCACGTGTTTGCCGACAGCGTCGAACGCCGTTGCGCTTCGATGCACCTGCAACGAATGCTGATCCGCGGCGAAGCAACAGAAGTCGCCCCCAACTCGTTCATGTCGCGCTGAACCCCCATATTCCGTGCTCAGTTCGACATGAACGGTTGATTACTGCTCCGGGGTCGGATTTCCATCCGGAATGATTACCAGGAGCCGGAGCTACCGCCACCGCCACCGCCGCCCGAACCGCCACCGCCACCGCCTCCTCCGGAACTACCCGACGACGACGGCGCAGTTCGGGACGACTGCATCGAAGAGCCCATGCTGTGGATCAGGATTGGGCCGGCCATCAAGCGCGCAGGAGCAGGAATGTTGGCTTGGCCGAGCGCCCGGTTCCACGCGTCGGCTTCACCCAACGCAACCGCCCAAGCGCTGTACTCGCGCAACAAACCTTGTGACCATGCCCATTCGACGTGTTTGCCTTCGCTGGCGTCGAGGAACCGCCTGAACGACTCGGTTTTCAACGCCAGCGCCGAACCCTGGGCGGTGCGGGCAGGCAGCAACGTGCGGTACATGAAGAAGGCGATAATCGCCGGGAGCAACAATCCGAAAGCGACCGCCAGCGGCCATGAACGGATCAGCCCGACAGCGGCCGTCACGGCCGAGCCGGCCCACACGAGCGCGAACACGATGATCGCCAAAAAAGCGAATGGTGAGCCACCAGACTGCGGCCGGAACCCGCTACCTGGAGACAGGCGTTTCCACCAACCCGACGAAGCAATCGACTCACGCTGCATGGCGCGTACCGACGACCACGCGGCGGCGAATTGTGGATCGTAGGTCCCGGTCACGTACGGGTCGCCTTGAGACAGAACGGTCGCCAACAACTGAGCGTCGTGCGGGTTGAGTTCGTTGCGTCGCGGGCCGCTGGCGATCGAGAGCTTCGAGTCGGCACCGTCAAGCACGATCGCCTCGCGGCCCGCTAGCCCCGAGAACCACGCCGTCACCGTGTCGTCGGTGATCCGCTCAGTCATCAGGACCTGCGCCTGCCACGGTTGGATTCCCTTCGGCGGGACGAACTCGATCGTGGCGAGTTCTGCGAGCTCGTCGTCGGGTACCAGCAGCACTGGCGGTGGGGGCTCGGACGTGCCGTCAGCGCGCGGCGCCGGAAGCGTTCCGTAAGCAGCGTCGGCGGCCCCGCCGCCGAACACCTCGTTGCTGCCCTTCCGACGTGCCCAACGGTAAATCGGGTACGCCCCGGCCAACCCAGCGGGGATCAGCGCCGCCGCCAACAGCCCGCGATGGTCGGATCTGCGTTCAGGAAGTTCAGGTGCACGTACGTCGATCGGCTCGGCCAACGCAATGACATCGGCATAGATCGACAGCCCGTCATTGGCTTGCAGCGGCTCAACGACGACTCGGTAGGTCCCAGTGCCATTCGACGTTTGAACGAGATCACACCCTCCGACGGCGTCGACCGGCCCCAGGTCGCATCGCATATTGTCCAGCTCGAACCCGGTCACGATGACTTCCATCCGACCGGTTTCGTTGTCACCGGGCCAGCCGTCGCCCAAGGCGGCGACGATGTCGAGGGCCAGCCCGAACTGGCTGAGTTCGGCATCGGGCAGCGTGTACGAGAGTTGGTAGCGATGCTGGCCGCGCTTGGTGATGTCGGGATCGCCGATCCGGATCTGGGTCCGATCACCGAGGTTGGTCACAGAGACCGCGTCGGGCGCGTCGGGAGAGGCAGCTCGAACATCGATCGGTGCGCCGAAGTCGTTCGGGATGACCCGCTCGTAGCCGTGCCGACGGTGATGCCCGAAGTCCTGATCGACATACTCGGTGATCGTCAACCCATCACCACCGACCGGGCTCACCACGATCAGCTTGGCGTCAAACCGTTCGGGGTGGTTGCCTGCACCGATCAGACCGGTCAATCCGAGCAGACTCGACCCGCCGATCGCGACCCCAACAACTGCGTGCCGCACTTTTGAGATCCGCCCAATCATGCGGGTCATTCTTGCCGGTTGTTGACGATCGCCAGCACCACCAGCAAAGACGCCGACGACCACGCCGGCGGCCATCACGACAAACCACACGGCGATCAGCCGACCGCGATACTCGGCGTTCGACAACAGTTGCTTCAGCGAGAGGGTCGAGCAGCGCCAGCGAGTTCCGTAAGAGATGAACACTCGGCTTGCCATAGTGGCTGGCGAGGTACAGGGATGCGATAAGTGCACCGACGCCTCGGATCGCCGTCATCGCGGCGAACAACCCGGAACCTCCACCGAGGTCCTTGGCCGCCCAAGGCCGACCCGCAACGGCATCACGCCTACCGTTCGACGCGCCCGAAGGTGGAACGCAAGATGATCGTCGAGCGCTTGCGGTGGTTTACGCGGTGTGACGTTGGGCGGCGAGCATCGGGGCGTAGAGGAGTCGCTCGTAGTCGGCGACCATCCGTGCTGCCGGCACCTTCGGGCCGAGCGTGCGCCAGTTGTGACGCATCCGGTCGAGCCACGCCGCCGATGGGCGGCCGCGACCGTCGGCGTGGAATTCGGCGGCGATCTCGGCCAGCAGGTCGAGAGCGGCGGCCGACTCGGCCTGGTCGCGATCGAGATCAGCAGCCGCGTCGGACGTCGGAATGTCCCAGCCATTGCGGCCGTCGGACATCTCGGCCCACCAGCCGTCGAGGATCGAGCAGTTGAGCACGCCGTTCAACGCAGCCTTCTCGCCGCTCGTGCCTGATGCCTCGTGCGGCCGGACCGGGTTGTTGAGCCACACATCGCAGCCGAAGTACATGGCACGCGCGACAGCGATGTCGTAGTCGGGCAGGAAGCTGAAGCGACCGTTGGCCGCCGGGGTACGGCCGTACGCGACGATGTCGGTCAGCAGCTGCTTGCCTGCGCCATCGGCAGGGTGAGCTTTACCGGCGAACACGAAATGAACCGGCCGGTCGTTGTCGGCCAGCAATGTTGCGAGCGCGTCGGCATGACGGAGCAGCAGATTGGCGCGCTTGTAGGTCGCGAAGCGGCGCGCGAAACCGACCACCAGCGCATCGGGATCGAGGGCATCGCCAGCGCGCTCGCTGAGCAGTTCGACGAGCGCAGCGCGAGTCTTTGACCGGCACCCGACGATCGCCTCAGACGACACCTCATCGATGCGCGACCACGCCGACTCGTCACCGCGATCCCAGCCGAGCCCGAGATGGGCGTCGAACAGATCCTGAAGCTGAGGGCTGACCCACGTACGGGCATGAACACCGTTGGTCACCGACGTGATCGCCTCGCCGCCCGGGACGTCGGCGAACAACTCGCGGCTGACCTCGCCGTGCAGTTGCGACACTCCATTTGCCCGGGCGGCGATCCGCAGGCACAGCGCGGCCATGTTGAACACGTCGAGACCGGCATCTGGGTCGGTTCCCAGCGCCAGGATGTCGTCGAGATCTTCACCCCACACATCGGCCCACGGCTGCAGGTGCGGCTCGATCAGCGCACGGTCGAAACGGTCGATGCCGGCAGGCACGGGCGTGTGTGTGGTGAACAGGAGGCGTGGTCTCACCGCCTCGATGGCGGCCTCGATCGTGGATCCGGCACCTGACGTGCGAGCCTGATCGAGCAGTTCCAACGTGAGGAAACCGGCATGCCCCTCGTTGGAGTGGTACACGCCGGGGTTCCAACCCATCGCCGCAACGGCGCGGGCACCGCCGACGCCGAGCACGAGTTCCTGCTCAAGCCGGTGGAGCCGGTCGCCGCTGTAGAGCCGGTCGGTGATCGCCCGGTCAGCCTCCGAGTTGGTTTGAATGTCGGTGTCGAGCAGGAGCAACGGGATCCGACCGACGTCGAGACGCCAGACCTTCGCTCCGACCACTCGACCGGCGATCGGCACATCGACAACGACGCCCGTGTCAACGCACCCGAAGTCGGTGGCCTGGTACGTGTCGATCCGTTCAGCTTGACGATCATCCTCGATCAGTTGCCGGAAGAAGCCATGTCGATAGAACAGGCCGACGCCGGCCAACGAGGTCGAGATGTCACTCGCCGACTTCAAATGGTCGCCGGCCAGAATCCCGAGCCCGCCGGAATACTGCGGCACGAGTTCGCTGATCCCGAACTCGGGTGAGAAGTAGGCGACGTCTGGGTTCGTGACGGCGGTCTCGATCGTCTCACCTAGAGCTGCCAGTTGGCTCGACACGGCTCCGACCAACTCGTCGTCGGCAAGTAGAGCGTCGACCTGGGCGTCGTCCAAGGCCCTGACCGCCTGGACGGGGTGAATCTCGTCGTTGGCGGTTGGAAGCGCCGACAACAGGTCCGCTGTGCGGTACTGCCAAGTCCAAAGGTGGTTGGTGGCGAGGGCGTCAAGTGCCTCGCGCAGCGCGGTGCGATCCACGTTGTGCTCCAAAGGTGGGATTGTGAACTCAGGAACCTATCGCCCGCTCCGCCCACGTCCCCAAACGTTCACGGATCCAGCAGTGGGCGATCGGTTCAATCAGCATTCCCCGACCGGCGGTTTGAACAGTTGCTCGGAGGAACTGCGCGCTACGTCGGAGGCACACATGTATGGCCACCGAGCAGCCACGCGACTTGTCACCGCCCGCCGAGTTTGACGGATCTCAGTGGTCAGGGCAACTCTGCGACACCGTGGTGTCATGCTGGCTGAATGGCGGAACCGCAAGCTGATCAACTGACCGAGGCGTTGCGGCGGCTGACCGGGAACTCGGCTGCCGTCTTTCGCGAAGGGCAGCGTGAGGCGATCGAGGCGTTAGTCATCCGACGCGAACGGGCATTGGTCGTGCAACGCACCGGGTGGGGCAAGAGCGCCGTGTACTTCCTCAGCACCCATCTGCTCCGAGCGAGTGGTGCCGGGCCGACGTTGCTGATCTCGCCGCTACTCGCGTTGATGCGCAACCAGATCGAGGCCGCCGAACGGCTCGGGCTTCGCAGCGTGACGATCAACAGCGCCTCGGCTACCACAGTCAACGAACTCCGTGACGCACTCGAGCACGACACCGTCGATCTCGTGCTCGTCTCGCCCGAGCGACTCGCCAACCCCGAGTTCGCCGACAAGATCATGCCGTTGATCGGTGGCCGGCCTGGGCTGATCGTGATCGACGAGGTTCACTGCATCTCCGACTGGGGCCACGACTTCCGGCCCGACTACCGCCGTATCGGGCGGCTCGTCGATCGGCTGAGTGGATCCGAAGTGCCCGTGCTCGGTTGCACGGCGACCGCCAACGACCGCGTCGTCCAAGATGTCGCCGCCCAACTCGGCGCAGAGATGACCACCTTCCGCGGTCCGCTCCGCCGTCACGGTCTCGCCCTGAGCGCGATCCCACTCGACCGGCAAGCCGAACGACTCACCTGGCTCGCCGAAACAATCCCCGAGATCGACGGGTCCGGGATCGTCTATTGCCTCACCGTTGGCGACGTGCAGAACGTCGCCGAGTGGCTGCAGTCGCGTGGCATCTCAGCTGAGCCGTACTTCGGCTCGCTCGACAACCAAGATCGGCTCGACGCCGAACGACGACTGCAATCCAACGACCTCAAGGTGCTCGTCGCCACCACCGCGCTCGGGATGGGTTACGACAAGCCAGACCTCAGCTTCGTGATTCATTTCCAGGCGCCGGGCTCCCCCGTCGGCTACTACCAACAGGTCGGGCGCGCCGGGCGCGCCCTGGAACGAAGCCACGGGATCTTGCTGCGCGGTCTCGAGGACGAACAGATCCAGGACTTCTTCATCGAACGCGCCTTTGCCCATGAACACATCGTGCGCGACGTGATCTTGGCGTTCGACAAATCCGACATCCCATTGTCGTTGATCCAGGTTCAGAGCCAGTTGAACATCAAGATCGGGACGTTGGAACTGGTCGTCAAACAACTCGATGTCGAAGGTGCGATTCGTCGTGTCGGGGGCCAAACGTATCAACGCACCCTCCAGCCGTGGGACTATCCGTCGGCACGGATCGACGCCGTCACGGCCGGCCGCCGAGCCGAACAACAGGCGATGCGCGACTACTTCACATCGACAGGGTGCCGCATGAGCTTTCTGGCAAATCTGCTCGATGACCCGTCACTCGACCCATGTGGAATCTGTGACAACTGCACGGGGACCTCCGCTGCTCGCGACCTGCCGGTCGAACTGATCGCCGAGGCCGAGCAGTTCTTGCAGAAGCGGCCGATCGAGATCCGTGCAAAGAAGCAGCAATACGACGAGGCATCAGGCGCACGCAGAGGCATACCCGCTGCGGAACATCTGCAGGCGGGTCGGGCACTTTCGGTCTGGGGCGACGCAGGCTGGGGCCAACTCGTCAGGCAAGGGAAACAGCAGGATCAACATTTCGACGACCGGCTCGTCACAGCACTTGCTGAGCTGATCTTCGATTGGGCACCTGACCCGGCGCCCACATGGGTCGCATCGGTTGCTTCACTGCGTCACCCGGAACTCGTGACGTCATTCGCGCGACGACTCGCCGACCAGCTCGGGCTCCCGTACGAGCCAATCGTCGTCAAGCGCGAAGAGCGACCCGAGCAGCGCAGCCAACAGAACTCGGCACATCAGCATCGCAATACCGCCGGTGCCTTCGCTGTGACGCAGCCAGCGAGAATCGGGCCCGTGGTACTCGTCGACGACCTCGTCGATTCTGGTTGGACCTTGACCGAAGTGGGTCGTGTCCTCAGGCGATCCGGAGCCGGGCCGGTCTACCCTGTCGCCCTTGCCGCATGGGCGGGCCGAGACTGATGCAACTCGAATCGGATCGACGGTATCGCTTTTCGGCCAATCCCGAAAGGGTTTGGGAGACACTGCGAGCGGTCGATCGCTATCAATCGTGGTGGCCGTGGCTCGTCGAGTTCGACACCGGCCCCGACGCCGACCGCGCGTTGGCGCCGGGGACGACATGGCACTGCGCTGTTCGATCGCCGATCCAGATCGGATTGCGATTCTCGATCACATTGGATGTCGTAACCGACCCGGGACATATCGCCGCCACGGTGACGGGCGATCTCGTCGGACCCGCCTCAGTGTCAATCTCCAGACTCGCATCCGGTGGAAGCGAGATCCGCTTGACATCGACGATGGCACCGCGCTCAACGACGCTCGGAATGATGATGCGGATCGCCCGACCGCTGGCAAAGTGGGCGCACGACCACCTACTCGACACCGCCGCCCACCAATTCGAACAGGCGTTCACCGACGCTTGAGTTCGATCTTGATCGCTACGGGATCAGCAGCACCTTGCCCGTCGTCTCGCGGGCTTCCAATCCACGGTGTGCCTGGGCTGCGTCCTCGAGGTCGTACTTGGTACCGATCCGCACATCAAGATCACCGCTCTCGATCCAGCCGAACAAATCGGCAGCACGGCGCTCCAACTCGAAGCGTTCGGTGATGTAGTCGAACAACGTCGGACGGGTCAGGAACAGCGAACCGTTCGACGACAACAGGAGTGGCGACACCGGCGGCACAGGACCGGAGGCATTCCCGAACGTGGCCATCGTGCCTCGCTTGCGAAGCAACGTGAGGCTCTGATCGAACACAGAAGCCCCGACGCCGTCGTACACCACATCGAGCGGACGAGGCCCGGCGATCGACGTTATCGCCTCGGCGAAGTCGACGTCACGATACAGAATCACATGGTCAGCCCCTGCGGCCGATGCCAGCTCAGCCTTGTCGGGCGAGCCGACAGTCGTGAAAACCTCGGCGCCGAGTCGCTTGGCAATCTGAATCAGCAGTAGCCCGGTGCCGCCGGCCCCGGCATGAACGAGGCATCGGCTGCCAGGAGTCAACGGAAACGTATCGGTCGCCAGATAGTGGGCCGTCATGCCCTGCAGTTGCGCCGCACAGGCGACGTCGAGGCCGACCATCTCCGGCACCGCCACCACCCGATCTGCGGGCACCGCCACCAACTCGGCGTATGATCCGGCCGCTGCCGGCCACGCAACTCGGTCCCCAACCACCAGCGACGAGACACCCTCACCAACTGTCACGACAGTGCCCGCACCCTCAAGCCCAGGCGTGTACGGCAACGCCACCGGATACAGACCGGACCGCTGATAGGTGTCGATGAAGTTCAATCCGGCGGCCGCAACCTCGACCACGGCCTGACCTGCTGCAGGCGTCGGATCCGGTAGCTCGCGCCACACCAGCACCTCAGGCCCGCCCGTCTGATCCATCTGAATGCCCCACATGGAGGTGAGCCTAGGTTCGTGGGTAACCCGGGTACGACTCCTTGAAGGCCCCAATGCGCATCAGGACGTCGGCCACCGGCTGACTCGACATGACCGCTAGACCCGTTCAGGCATGGTCGAGGGCGACGACCGGGATTACTCGAGTCGTCGCCGCCTCATGCTCGGCGAAGTTCGGGTAACGCGCCTTGTGACGATCGAACACCGCGTCGCGCTCGTCGCCCGTGAGCACGCGAGCATGTACGGCGATCGACTCCGCTCCGACCTCGATCGTCGCATCCGGGTTTGCCACGATGTTGCGGTACCAGTCGGGGTCGGTCGGCATTCCTGCCTTCGAGGCGAAGATGTAGTGCGTCTCGCCTTCCTTGCGATACACGAGCGGATTCTCCCACACCTGTCCACTCTTGGCGCCGATCGAGTGCAGGATCAACATGTCGGAACCCTCGAACATGCCACCGCACTTTCCATCGTTGGCCCGAAACTCGGCGATGATTTGCCGGTTGAAGTCGTTCATGTCACTCATCGAATTTCCTTTCGTCAGACCGTTCGTGCTGGCGAAACTACTTCGTCCTGCGCCCGCGGCGACCAGCGAGCGATTGCAACACCAGCAGCAGTACGACTGCCCCAAGTGCCGCAACCAACACACTTCTGATCGAGAATTCTTCGACGCCGTCTTTGTCGCCGAGCGACATCAGCCCGCCTCCGATGAAGGCACCGATCACGCCGATCACCATCGTGTAGATACACCCGGCCCGATCGTCCTTCACGATCCAGCGCGCCAACCCACCGGCCAGCAACCCAACGACGATCCACCCGACGATGCTCATCAGCACACGGTACCCAAGCAACGATGGCGGACGGCACGACCGAAGCCGCGCCGCCCGCCATCGCAAACGTCAGAAGCCGATCACGGTGCGCTCGGGGTGTACTTGAAGATGTACAGCCCATGGTCTCTATCGCTGGCGGCGACATACTCCTCGCCGTCGGCTCCGATGAACGCCTGGACGCCCCACAAGTTGTTGCCGCCCTCATCGATGAACTTGCCTACCTCGACCAGTTGATCGGCGACGATGTCGACGACCCTGAAGCCACCCGAGTAGTACGAGATGTAGGCGAGGCTTGGATCCACCAACGACGTTGCAACCTCGTGCACGGAGAGATCACCGAAGTTGTCTGCAAAGGCCGGGTCCATCGCCTCTGGGATTGCGTACGTGTCGAGTTCGACGAGTTTCCCGTCGTTGTTGTCGTACAGGTGGACATAGCCCCAGCCGTCGAAGAACGATCGCAGTGAGACGACGTCGCCCAAATCGCCAATCGTGACTCCCGGCAACTCTTGAGCGCTGCCGGCGAGGCAGGCGTCGTTGTCGTACCCAGTCAGGTTGAACAACCCGTAGCCGGCCTCCCGATCGATGGAAACCGCGGGGATAGTGCCTTCCACCGACATACCGATCGGCCCGCAACCGTCTGCACCCTCACGATTGACGACGATCGCGGCGGCGTAACCGCCGGCAGCCTCGACATTGGCGATCTTCTCCGTGAACGTGCACAGACCGCGAACCACAACTGCAATCTGCCCCACACCGGCAGCGGGAACAGCGGGGTCGCCGTTGCAGGCCCGCCCGACGTAGATCGTCTGACCGGACAACGTGACACCGACTTCGATCGGCGCCGTCCCGCTACCGGGTATCGCCAGAAACTCCGAGCCGTCGTCCGTCGTCGCCTCAAAGCCTGTCGGCGAGAAATCTTCGTCGGCGGCGATGATGTAGTTGTTGTCGAGCGTGAACTCCGCCTGGTGTGCGTTGCCTTCCGGTGCCTCGCTCAGACCCCTCTGTTCAAGCAACTCGGGATCGACCAGGCCGAAGTCGGAATCGGCAAGATAGACCGCGTTGCGTGGGTCCGTGACGTCGAGCTTGAC
>JANMTV010000404.1:0-2357 GCA_031390905.1 Ilumatobacteraceae bacterium
GACCTGAAGTGGTTGTTCGGGTATCCGGGCTACATCTGGCCGTGGAACCTTTTCTACGCCGGGCTGGCGATAGCGGCGTGGTTCTTCGCCACGCCGTCAGTCGAGTCGATGCGAAGCTTCTCACCGGGGTGGATCGCGATCATCCTTATTCGCAATTCGGCGCTGATCTTCTGCTGGTACGGGGTGTTCCATCTGCGTCTTTACATGCGGCGCGCCCAGGAGAACCGCTTCAAGTACAACTCGCAATGGCAAGCCAAGGACAGCCAGTTCTTCAGTTTTCGCAGCCAAACCAAGGACAACATGTTTTGGACCCTCGCCAGCGGGCTTCCGGTCTGGACTGCGTACGAGGTCGTCACGCTCTGGATGTTTGCCAACGGCCATATCCCGTGGCTCGACTTCGCCAACAACCCGATCTGGTTCGTCGGGCTAATGCTCCTGATACCGCTGATGCGCGAGTTCCACTTCCACTGGATCCACCGGATGATCCATTGGCCGCCGATGTACAAGTGGGTCCACAGCCTGCATCACCGCAACACCAATCCTGGCCCTTGGTCGGGGCTTTCGATGCATCCGGTCGAGCACCTGTTCTACTTCTCCGGCATTTTGATCCACTGGGTGATTCCCTCACACCCGATCCATGCGATGTTCCACGCCTTTCACGCCGGCCTGTCGCCGGTACCCGGGCATACCGGATTCGACCAGGTCGAACTGAGCGCCGACCGTACGATCGCTACCAATTCGCTCGCTCACTATCTACATCACAAGTACTTCGAGGTGAACTACTCCGATGGAGCGATTCCGCTCGACAGGTGGTTCGGCTCCTTTCACGATGGCTCACCCGAGGCGGACGAGGCGATGAAGAAGCGTCTGGCGGCGCAAGCTGCTCGCCAGCAAGGACCGGTGACATGATGACCACATGGACAGACGTTTGCGGAGCTGACGAGATCGGACAAGAGGACGTCATTTCGGTCGAAATCGACCGCCGCTTGTACGCCATCTACCGTTCTCCCGAAGACGGGTACTACGCCACCGACGGACTGTGCACGCACGAGCAAGTGAAGCTGTCGGATGGCTTGGTCTGGGACCACGTGATCGAATGCCCAAAGCACTTCGGACAGTTCGACTACACCACAGGCGTTGGGCTTGCCGCTCCGATCTGTGTCAACCTCAAGACGTACGCGGTCAGCGTGGTCGACGGGCGCGTGCACGTCGCCCTCGGCGCTGAGTCGGATTCTGCGTAGCGTGCCCTAGGCAGCGCCACCATCCATCGCACACCGAACAGTCAGCATCACACGACAGTCAGCATCACAAGAAGGAACTCACATGACCGCTCATTCACTAGCCATCGGCCTGCTCGGCGCAGGGCGGATCGGTAAGGTGCACGCATCGGCGATCGCCGGCACCCCGGGTGCGCGGCTCGTCGCCGTGGCAGACGCCTTCCCCGAAGCGGCCCGTGCACTCGCCGATCAGTACGACGCAGAGGTTTCCTCGATCGACGAGATCATGGCGAATCCTGAGATCGACGCCGTGTTCATCACGACGCCGACCGACATGCACGCCGATCTGATCGAGCAGGCGGCGCGGGCCGGCAAGGCGATCTTCTGTGAGAAGCCGATCGATCTGAGCGTGCAGCGCGTTCGCGACTGCCTCGCCGTCGTTGAGCAGACCGGCGCTCAGTTGATGGTTGGGTTCAATCGCCGGTTTGACCCCAACTTCAAGGCCGTTCGTGACCAGATCGACGCCGGTGCGATCGGTGACGTCGAGATGGTCAACATCATTTCGCGTGATCCAGGCCCGCCGCCGATCGAATACATGGAGCGCTCAGGTGGTTTGTTCCGCGACATGACGATTCACGATTTCGACATGGCCCGCTTCCTGCTCGGCGAGGAGCCGGTATCGGTGCACGCCGTTGGGTCGGTGCTCGTCGACCCGGCGATCGCTGGCGTGCCCGACATCGACTCGGCCGCAGTTACGTTGGTCACGGCTTCAGGCAAGATCGCCCAGATCTCCAACTCGCGTCGAGCCACCTACGGATACGACCAGCGAATCGAGGTCCATGGCTCACTTGGGATGGCCCGCGCCGAGAACATCTACGAATCGACGATCGAAGTCGCCGGTGCCCACGGCTACACGAGGGCTCCGTTGATGAACTTCTTCGTCGAGCGATACATGCCTGCTTACTCGGCGGAAGTGGCGAGCTTCGTGAACGCCGTCGCAACCGGCACTCCCGCATCGCCGAATGGTGAAGCCGGTCTAGATGCGCTGATTCTGGCGGAAGCTGCATTTCGTTCGAACGCTGAGCGACGTGTCGTCGATGTCAGCGAGATCTAGGGAGGATCAATGACGAAGGTCGCGCG
>JANMTV010000387.1:0-9950 GCA_031390905.1 Ilumatobacteraceae bacterium
CTCCAACCGGAGAAGAACGCGGACTCAAGAAGAACGCCGCGACGCCGCACAAAAACGCCACGAGTGAGGCAAGCGACGCGCGACGGGCGTGGACTCTAACCAGTTGTGAGTTCGACGAGCCTCGAACCATGAGCGGGACAAGCGGGTGGGCCAGCGCCGTTAGAGCGGCCACCGCTGCGCGTGTCTCGTTAGCCATGGGAGCACCTCAATGGTGTCGGCTCCTTGACGTGTGGCTATTCGGCGGCTTCGGCGAGGGCTTCGCTGAGCGCAGGGTGCACCAGCAAGCTCTCGAGGATGTCGCTTACACGAAGGTTGGCCGTGACCGCCAACGCGATCACCGAGATCAACTCGGCGGCATGCCGACCGACGATCGAACCTCCGAGCACCTCGCCAGTGGCCGGATCGCTGATGATCTTGACGAAGCCACGCGAGTCGCCGTTGATCAGTGCTTTGGCGGTTGTCGCGAACGGCACCTTGGTGACTCGGATCTTTCGACCGGAGGCGAATGCCTCGGCCTCGGCCAGTCCGACGTCGGCAATCTCCGGTTCGGTGAAGATCGCCGAGGCGGCCTTGTCGTAGTCGAGGTGACGGTGCTCGATCGTGTGAAGGCCCATCACGTGCTCGGCGACTTTGCGACCTTGCATCGAGGCCACCGACGACAGCGGCAGCTTTCCGCTGACGTCGCCGGCGGCATAGATGTGCGGCTGGCTCGTGACACAGTGGTGATTGATCGGGATGTAGCCGGATGCGTCCATCTCGACGCCCGCCGCAGCGAGACCGAGGTCGTCGGTGTTCGGCACGGACCCGATCGCCAGCACGGCATGTGTGGTGGTGACAGATCTTCCGTCGTCACACTTAACGATCACCGAATCACCATCTTCGCTGCGTTCGATCGATTGCGCTCTGGCCCCTTTGAGCAGCTTGACGCCGCGCCTGAGGAAGTCGTCCTCCAGCACAGCAGCGACTTCCGGATCCTTGCCCGGAAGCACTTGCTGGCGACTCACCACCAGCGTGACTTCAGCACCGAACGACGAGAACATGTGCACGAATTCCACGCCGGTCACGCCCGACCCGACGACCGTGACGCTCTTCGGCAGCGATTTCGGAGGGTAACAATCACGCGTGATCAGGATTCGATCACCGTCCGGCTGGCACCATTCGGGGATCCGGGGACGCGAACCGGTGGAGATCAGTGCGGCGTCGAACTCGATCTGTTCTGACCCGTCGGGACCGTCGACGACGACATGATTGGGACCCGTGAATCGAGCGGTGCCGCGAACGATCCGTACCCGCTGACTCTGCAGCAAGTTCACAATGTTCCCATGCAGGTGGCTCTTGATCCCTTCGATTCGAGCCGCCAGGCCCTCGATGTCGACCTCCGGCTCGGCCTGTTCAAGACCCATGCCTTCGATGCGACGCGCAAAGCTCATCGCCCCACCCGTCGCAATCATCGTCTTCGATGGGATGCAATCCCAGAGATGGGCGGCACCACCGATCACGTCGCGTTCGATGACGGTGACCTTGGCCCCGAGCCTGGCCGCGACGGTGGCGGCCTGATGTCCGGCGGGGCCACCGCCGAGAATGACGAATCGCATAGCCACAGCGTAAGGCTACGTCGGCTACGGCTCGTGGACGTGGCCAGCGGTGATCGCTTCCTGGCCAGCCAACAGAACGTCGAGACCGAGCGTCTCGGACGATGTCGATTCGGTCAGCGGTGACGACAGGTTCGGGCAGTACTTCGATGGGAACGAGATCCGATCTCGAGGTTCGCCAACCCACTCGAAGTGCATCCCGTCAGACCGTTGGAAGTTGCCGCCCCAGGCGAAATTGTGCTTGCGGAAGATCCGCACGACGGTGCAGTTCATCGCCGGAACACAGCCCTGACAGTTCGACTGCGTGTTGGTGTCGAGGGCCATCCCGTAGGCGTGGCGCGACAGAAATCCGATCTGACCGCTGGTTCGACTGAACCGCGGGTTGAAGCAGCCACCATACGTGTTGGCATTGCCGACCTCGATCGCGCCGGCCAACCCAGCGGCAGCCACTTCCGCCAGCGCTGCGCTCAGGTCGCCAACGATCTTGAGGTGACATCTCGCACGAATCGGGATGTTCGGATCGAGCAGGACTCGAGTCGGCGACAGATTCGCCGCCTCCCAGTCGGGGTGCATCGTGATCGCGTCGTCGGAGAGGAACCGAAACGATGGTTCCCCCAACAGCACTTTGGTGTGCGCCGTGCTCAACGTGCTGTCAGGCGAGGGAGGATCCCAGCTGCGATAAACTCTGGTGTCCCGACGATCAGTGATACCGACGTCGATCAGTGCTTGATCGAGTAGCGACCGGAAGCCAAAACCCCAAATCACAACCTGGGTGTCAGCCGTCGCCCCCAAGCGCAGGGCGCCATCGATCGTGATCACCAGTTCCGAACCACCAATCTGGTCGTACGGGCGGATTCCGGAAATCAAGAACGGTTGCACGGAGCCGTCGGCAGCCTGCATGTCGATCACGTCGCCCACCTGCGCGCCGGTGGCGTCGGCGGTGACTTGATTGACGACGACCGAACTGGCATCGAGCACGTTCGCCACGTCGGCCCCCATTGTTCCGACGATCGCCTCAGTCGGCATCGCGATGTAGACCATGGGGATCAGATACCCGGACGGTGGCGCGTGCACGACCGTGCCAGAACGGGTGATCCGCTGCATCCCCAACGAACCGGTCCGTGCCGGCGCTGAGAGCCCGGCAGCCCGATTTGCAGCAACCGCCGTCGCGTCGACGACGAACGGATCGACATCTCCGACATCAGCCACGACGGCCGTATCTCGACCGACAACGACGATCCGGACCGCCTGGCCCTCGGCAGTCGCCCCGCTGTCGATCGAACCAGTCAGGGCATAAGCCGTGGCACCGGCAGCCACGATTCCGAACACCGCAAAAGCAGCAATCGGACCGCGACAATTTTCCCAACGAAGCGCCGACATCTCACGGAGGCTACCCAACCAATCGCACGGTCGCCCGTCAGGCTGAGCCGAGTCGTGCGGATTCCGGATCAGCGTGGGCAGGCAACTCACGGTGGTGCGGCGGGATAGAACGGCTACCGTTCGTCGATCGTGAGCGACACCGCCGACACCTCCCGGACAACCGACAGAGCCGCTGCCGATCCGCATACCGGCAGCGGACTGGCAGCCGAGAAGCAGCGCCGCCTGAACCGCGTCACGGAGCTGCGAGATCGCGGCGACGAGCCGTACCCGTATCGGTTCGATCGCACGCACACGTTGGGTCAGGTGCGAGCCGAGTGGGGTTCTCTCGTCGAAGGCGCCGAAACCGAACACGAGGTCACGGTTGCCGGGCGGATGATGCTCAAGCGTGACTCCGGCAAGCTGATCTTCGCCACGATTCGCGATCGCGGTGCAGAGATTCAGCTGTTCGTCTCGAAGGCCATCATCGGCGACGACGGATTCGACGATGTGCATCACCTCGACCTGGGTGACTGGGTCGGCGTGCACGGCACGGTGATGACGACCCGCAAGGGCGAACTCTCGATCAAGACAGACCGCGTTGTGCTGTTGTCGAAGGCGATGCGTCCGTTGCCCGACAAGTGGCATGGGCTGACTGATACCGACACCCGATTCCGCCAGCGGTACGCCGACCTGATCGTCAACGAGGAAGCCCGCCGAAACTTCGAGATCCGCCACGAGATCATTTCCAGCTTCCGCCGCACACTGCACGGCGAGGGTTTCATCGAGGTCGAGACGCCGGTCCTGCATGTCGAGGCAGGCGGGGCGCACGCCCGCCCGTTCGAGACGCATCACAACGCACTGGAAATGCAGCTGTATCTGCGAATCGCGTTGGAGTTGCACCTCAAGCGGCTGATCGTCGGCGGGATGGAGCGAGTCTTCGAGATCGGGCGGATCTTCCGCAACGAGGGCATCTCGACCCGTCACAACCCTGAGTTCACGATGATGGAGCTGTACCAGGCATTCGCCGACTGGACCGATGTGATGGCGATCACCGAACGGCTGATCACGCAGGCCGCTCGCGACGCACTGGGGACGACCGTGATCGAGATTCGTGGCGGTCATATCGACCTTGCCGAGCCGTGGCCACGGCTGTCGATGTCGGATGCCGTTTCCGACAAGGTCGGCTCCGTCGTTCATCCGTCGATGCCGGTCGAGGATGCGAGAGCGATCGCCGATCGGCATCGAGCGAAGTACGAACCGTCGTGGGGTGCAGGTCGTGTGATCGAGTCGCTGTTCGAGGAATTGTGCGAAGCTGAAATTGTGCGGCCGACGTTCGTGACCGGGCATCCCGTCGAGATCTCACCACTCGCACGCGCCGATCGAAACGACCCGTTCATCACGGAACGGTTCGAGTTGTTCGTGGACGCGCGCGAGCTGGCCAACGGCTACTCCGAGCTGAACGATCCGGTCGAACAACGGCTGCGATTCGAGGATGAACAGACTGCCAAGGATGCAGGCGACGCCGAGCGCGGCACTGTCGACGAGGATTATTTGCGAGCCCTCGAATACGGCATGCCGCCCACCGGTGGTCTGGGCATCGGCATGGACCGAGTAGCGATGCTCCTGTCGGGAGCAGCCAGCATCAAAGAAGTAATCCTGTTCCCGACATTGAGACGCGAGCATCGCGTCCCAGTTGAGACGGCGATCGAGTTCGATCATGCGCAACCGATCACACCCATTCTGGGAGGGGCGTCGTGAACGCCGGTCAACCTAGTCCGGAACCGACGAGGGAAGCGCCAGCGACGAGTCGGACGCGGCGCGAGGAGGAAGCGAAGCGGACGACGAACCCGCCATCAGCTTGGGGGGCTGGACTCACGACGATTGCTGCTGATGGGTCGACGCTGGATGCGTGGTTTCGTTGGTTGGGGTGGGGAGAGTTTGGTGATGACGCGATGATCGCTGCGTACCCTGATCTCGATCAGCAACTCGGCCTCCGTGACCAACATGATCCCGTCCGCAACGTGACCATTCGACCTATCAGACTGACGATCAACGTCGACGATGCGCCCGCTTCGGCGGGTGACGCCTACCTACGATTGCACCTCTTGTCGCATCGCTTGGCGGTTCCACATTCGATCAACATGGATGCCATCTTTGGTGCGCTCACCAATGTGGTGTGGACGAACCTTGGCCCGGTCGCCGTCAGCGAACTCGACGACGTTCGCTTGCGAGTGCGCCAATCGGGCCAGATCCTGCATGTCCACGGGATCGACAAGTTTCCGCGGATGACCGACTACGTGGTGCCGTCGGGCGTACGCATCGCTGACGCGTCACGCGTCCGGCTCGGCGCACACCTCGCCGAAGGCACGGTGGTGATGCACGAGGGATTCTGCAATTTCAACGCCGGCACACTCGGTACGTCGATGGTCGAAGGCCGCATCTCGGCTGGAGTCGTCGTCGGTGACGGAAGCGATGTCGGAGGAGGCGCCTCGATCATGGGCACGCTGTCCGGTGGCGGCAAGGAGCGGATCTCGATCGGCGAGCGCTGTCTGCTCGGGGCCAACTCGGGAATTGGGATCAGCCTCGGCAACGATTGCGTCGTCGAGGCTGGTTTGTACGTCACTGCTTCGACACCGGTGCTGACACCGGACGGCGTGGTGAAAGCTCGCCAGTTGTCAGGCCGGGACGGCATCATGTTCATCCGCGACGGCCAAACCGGCCGGGTGATCGTCAAACAACGCTCAGGTAGCTGGGGCACGCTCAACCCCCACCTTCACTCCTGACGGTCGGCCAGCGGGCATTCCGCCATCGGGTTCAAGCGGTGGCTGAGACGAGCCAAACGTTGCTGTCGAATTCCAGAACGCCGGCCGACCGATGTTGATCGATCTGCGCTCGGATCTCGGTCACCATCGCTGCGAAGCGATCAGGCCCGAGTCGGGCCGCCGCGATTCGTCCCAACTCGGTATTCACGACATGGCCGACAGCCGCATCGAGGCCGTCGGAACCGTCGACATCGAAACGCAGCGGCAACCTCCTCGGCGTGATCGCGATGCCGTTCCACCCCGATTCGTTGAGCACCGATTCGATCCGGGCTGGGTCGGCGAATGCCAACGGCCCGGGAGTGTCGGGGGCCGGAATCGACGGTGGGTCGGGGATCACCGCCCGAATCAGCGCCGGCCCGAGCGAGAAGAATGGATTCACGTCTGGGCCCTGCCAACACGCGAACGCGAGCCTGCCGCCAACCCGAGCAGCACCTCGCAAATTGGTGAACGCCTCGGTCGGATCGGCAAAGAACATGACGCCGAATCGGGAGACCACGGCGTCGTAGAGCGGGTCGCCGACAAGATCGTCGACCTGGGCATCGGCCACGCCGAACGACACTCTGTCGACCTGATCGTCGGCTGCTCGTCGGCGAGCGCGCTCGATCATGACCGGGCTGATGTCGACCCCGTGCACCCATCCATCGGCGCCCACCAACCGGGCCACGGCGAGGCTGGTCGGGCCGAATCCACAGCCGACGTCGAGCACGCGCTCGCCTCGATGGACATCCAACAGTTCGACGAGCGCCTCGCCGTGCGGGTCAAGCATGCGCTCGAAGGTCCGTTCACCTTGCACCCACGTCGGCCCTGCGACATCGGACCAGTAGGCACGCTGAACAGAGTTGGCGTCAACCCGATCGACCCTCACCTATCCACGTTTCCACATCGCCAGCTCCAATCAACGGTTAGCGATCGTGACGCATCGATGAACAACCGGGCGCGACCGAGGAACAACGGTTGGCTACCTTGTTGAGATATGCCGACACTCAACAACCTGCTCGCATTCGGGGCTGCGTCGATCGTGTTGTTACTGATTCCGGGGCCGGCCGTCACCTACATCGTGAACCGCAGCGTGTCCGACGGCCGCAGTGTGGCATTCGCATCGGTAGCCGGTTTGGAGCTCGGCAACTTCGTGCATGTGATTGCCGCAACGGTTGGACTATCAGCGGTTCTGGCCGCTTCCGCTTCTGCGTTCAACGTCGTGAAGTGGCTCGGCGCGGCGTACTTGATCGGGATCGGGATCAAGACGTTGCTGACCAAGCCGGACGAACTCGCGGCCGAGTCATCTCGTCTGTCGTATCGGCGGGCCTTCACGCAGGGCGTGATCGTCAACATCTTGAACCCCAAGGTTGCGCTGTTCTTCCTATCGTTCCTCCCGCAGTTCATCGACCAGGATCGCGGCCCTGCCTGGACTCAGGCGCTGGCACTTGGCTCCCTGTTCACACTTCTCGGGATCGCGATGGACGGGACGTGGGCGTTCCTGGCGAGTGCCGTTCGCGAGGTGCTGCTGCGCGGCAAGGCGCTCAGCTGGATCCGCCGCTGGTTCTCCGGCTCGATGTTTATCGGCCTCGGCCTGATCGCCGCCAGAGCGCAACGCCAAGCCACCTGAACACGCAATCGCTACAGTCCAGTCATGCCCAAGGAGGATCACGGCGAGCCGGTCGCGTTAGTTGCTGAAGGGCGCACAGTCGAGATCACCAATCCGGACAAGATGATGTTCCCGAGACTCGGGGCGACCAAGCTCGATCTGGCGAACTACTACCTGTCGGTCGGGCCTGCGCTGATGCGATGGATTCGCGATCGACCGGTGTTGCTTGAGCGGTATCCGAACGGGGTCGGCGGGCAGTCGTTCTACCAAAAACGAATTCCCGACACGGCGCCCGACTGGCTCACCACGACCACTGTTCAGACGATCAACGGCACGCCGTCGCGAGCTCTCGTGATTGCCGATCTCGCACATGTTCTGTGGGCCGTCAACCAGGGAGTCCTGGGATTGCATGTCTGGCAGTACAAGGCGTCCTCGCCGCAGTGGGCCGACGAGTTGCGAATCGACCTCGACCCCTCCCCCGGCCAGAACTTCGATCACATGCGTGAGGCGGCCGGATACGTGCGTCTGTACTTCGCCGAGATGGGCATCAAGTCGTATGCCAAGACCACCGGGAGCAAGGGGATTCACATCTATGTGCGCGTTGTCGATGGCTACGACTCGTTCGCTGTTCGGGGCGCGTCGGTGACGGTCGCTCGCGAGTTGGCCCGTCGCCACGATGATCTGATCACCGACAAATGGTGGAAGGAAGAGCGCCAGGGACGCGTATTCGTCGACTTCAACCAGAACGCCCCGCACAAGAACGTGTTCGGGGCGTGGGGTGTGCGACCGCGAGTCGGAGCACAGGTGTCGACGCCGTTCGACTGGGATGAGCTGATGACGATCGACCCGGAGGCGATGACGATGTTCACGGTTCCCGCTCGGCTAGCCGCCGAAGGTGATCCGTGGGAGTCGATGGACGACGAACCGCAAGACATCGGCCCGTTCGTCGATCAGTTCGCGGAAGATCTGGCCGCCGGAATTCCGGATGCTCCCTGGCCGCCGGTATATCCGAAGATGCCCAACGAAGCGCCCAGAGTTCAGCCGAGCCGAGCGCGCAAACCCGACAAAGAAATCTGACGACGGATGGAACACTTTTCGTCCGTCGTGCGCCGTAGTGGGTGATGGGTTCCGTCAGGTGAATTTGACGGAGGCGATCGGTGGCAGGTGGGTTGACACCGTCTGCCACTGGTCACCTCCGTTGTCGCTGTACCAGAGCGAGCCGGTCGTTGAGCCGAACAGCAGGTGCTCGCCAGTTGCGTCGACGTCGAGGGCGTGGCGCAGCACAAGGTCGTAGGCGTGTTCTTGCGGGAGGCCGTTCGAGAGTACGTCGAATGATTTGCCGCCGTCACGGGTTCTGGTGACGACCACCTTTCCGTCGACGGGAACACGTACTTCGTCCTTGATCGCCGGAACGAACCAGGCCGTGTTCGAATCGGTCGGGTGTGCGGCGACTGCGAAGCCGAAGGTCGATGGGCCGGCTTGGGTGATCTCGGTCCATTGAGTGCCGTTGTTCGTGGTGCGGAAGATCCCGCAGTGGTGTTGACACCAGATCACATCGGGGTCGGAGGGGCTACGGGCGAGCCGGTGTGGGTCTTGAACATCGGGGTCGGCGGCCGCCTCGATCGGGAGGAAGTCGGCTTTCATCCCGAGCGCCGCCGTGTCCCAAGTTGCGCCACCGTCGTCAGTGCGCCAGGCGCCACCGCACGACATACCGACGACCACGTGACCAGACCCTCTCGGGTCGATACAGATCGAGTGCACGCCTGCGTCGTCGAAACCGCCGCCGAACCATTTGTCACGGGCAGGCTTGTTCCAGAGCGACTCGACCAATTGCCACGAATCACCGCGGTTCTCGGACCGGAACAGACCGCCGGGGATCGTGCCGCACCACAGCACACCTGGCTCGTCGGCGTGACCAGGTTCGATCACCCAACCGAGTTGCGTGGTCCACGCCACTTCCTTCTGCGACATCGGGTTGACGTGCGTCACGCCCTCCGGTTTCGGCGGATACTCCGGGGCTGCGATCTCGGCCCATGTCGCTCCACCGTCTTCGCTGCGATGGAGGTGGACGCCGAAGTGTCCGTGATCAAGCGAGGCGTACAACGCGCCGTCGCGCGGGTCTCGGATCGCGTTCGTCACGGGGCTCCCGATGAACGCCGGATCGGAGACGGCCGGGCCACGGTCGTCGATTGTGATCGTGAACAGTCCCTTGCGGGTGCCGACAAGTGCTGTGACGAACTTGGTATGGCTCATGCCGCTCCTCCGGATAGCGCTTGAAACACTGAGATAGTAGACGTTGGTCCGACCATGTCGGCGAGCGAGACGCGGTCGGTGATCAGGTCGTTGTCGAGGAACACCGCCACGTGCCGGCGGACCGCGTTCTGATCATCGAGCACGTAACGTCGGACGCTCGGATGGATCTCGAAGTAGGCGTCGAGCGCCCCGCGAAGCGTGTCACCAACGACATCGGCATTCGTCCATGTTTTTTTTTTCATACTTTTCAATTGCACCAGTAATCGCAGTAAATACGGGAGATGATGATATCGTTGCGGGGCCGCAAAAAATGTCTTTGAAATGTCCAGTGCGTCAGAC
>JANMTV010000399.1:0-30288 GCA_031390905.1 Ilumatobacteraceae bacterium
CCGTAATCCGGGTCACGTTCAACCAACACGGCAAGCGCCAGCGACGAGCGGCACAGAGGGAGCAGCCAAAGCGAAGCGGAGGCCAGTCCCGACCACCAACAAGGCAAGCGCCAGCGACGAGCGGCACGGAGAGAGCAGCCAAAGCGAAGCGGACGACGAACCCGCCACTTACTTCGGTGGCATGCGGATACCGCCGTCGACCCTGATGGTTTCGCCGTTCATGTAGCTGTTGGTGATGCATTCGATAACCATCGAGGCCAGCTCGGACGGGTCGCCGAGTCGATTCGGGAACAACACACCCTTTTGCAGATTGGACTTGAAGGCATCACTGCCCTCACCTTCGCCGTAGATCGGCGTATCGATCAGTCCGGGCGCGACGGTGTTGACGCGGACGCCGATCGCCGAAAGGTCACGCGCGATCGGCAACGTCATACCGACCACGCCGCCCTTCGAGGCCGAATACGAGGCCTGACCGATCTGCCCGTCGAATGCCGCTACCGAGGCGATGTTGACGATCGCCCCGCGTTCACCGAACTGATCGGGCTCGGTCTGGCTGATCGCCGTGGCGGCAATCCTGATGCAGTCGAACGAGCCGATCAGGTTGATAGCCACGACACGCTTGAACGCATTCAGGTCGTGAGCCGAGTCGTAGCTTCCGTCCTTCCCGACCGTTCGCTGTGCCCAACCGATTCCGGCCGAGTTGACCAGGACTCGCACCGCACCCATCGACTTGGCCATTTCGACGGCCTCGATGATGTCGTCGGTGTTCGTCACGTCAACCTTGCAGAACGCTCCGCCGATCTCGTCGGCGACCGCACGGCCCTGCTCCTCCTGAAGATCGGCGACGACAACCTTCGCTCCGTGCGCGGCCAGCTTGCGAGCTACGGCGGCACCGATCCCCGATGCTCCTCCAGTAACGATTGCGCTGACGCCATTGATTTCCATGGCGCGGACGATACGCGGACCACAGGTCCGATCGAAAATTTCGGATTCAGAAACTCGCGTGATTCGCCCGGTGTCAACGACCGGGAATCGGTCCGACGCCGTAGCGCGTGTCAACGATTCGTGCACCTGAAGCGCCGCTTACTCCACTGTCGAACCAACCCGCTACGTCGACAACGACGTCGGTCTCGACCAGGGAGGAAACGCAAACCTCCCCTGTCCCAATGACGGGCACCACGACGCCGTTCGGCTCGACCGCGCCAGCCCGCATGTAATTCACCGACGACGTCTCCGGCTCCGGCGATGCACACGGCCACACGCGCAAGTAGCCCGCAGCGACAGGATTCACCGCCGTCACGTTCAGCGCCACACCAATCGCCCCCGTTGCTGGCACACCGAAACGATTCAGCACATCGACACGTAGTGGCACGCCCGGCCTCACACGAGCGGAATCTCGCGTATCGAACAAACGCCCGGTCGCCGGCTTCAGGCCACTGTCAAACCAACCGGCCACGTCGACAACTACATCGGTTTCGACCAACGATGAAACGCACACCTCACCCGACTGATCGACAGGGACGACGACACCGTTCGGTTCGACGGCACCCGCCCGCATGTAGTTCACCGACGACGTCTCCGGCTCCGGCGACCCACACGACCACACACGCAGATGGCCCGGAGCAACGGGATTCACCGCCGTCACGTTCAAAGCAACACCAACCGCGCCAGCGGCTGGCACACCAAACTGATTCAACACGTTGACCTTCAGCGGTGTGCCTGGGAGCACACGAGCCAAACCCTCTCGCGTATCAAGCAAGCGTCCAGTCGCCGGTCGCAGTCCGCTCACGAACCAGGCCGCGACGTCGACAATCACATCAGTCGTGGCGAGCGTCTTGACGCACACTGCACCGGTCGAGTCGATCGGTACCACAACCCCGTTGGGTTCGACCGCGCCGGCCTGCATGAAGTTCACGGACGACGTGGTGGGCTCGGGCGAACCGCATGGCCAGACCCGCAACCAACCAGGCGCCACCGGATTGACGGCGGTCACGTTCAATGCCACACCGACCACACCGGAAGTCGGAACACCGCCGCGACCAAGCACTGGGATCCACAACGGGACAGATGGGACCACTGGCCTGCCGGAACGACCGAGTACCACGTCTCGTAGCCACAACGAAAACTCAGCTCGCCCGGTGGAGGTCAGATGAACGTTGTCGGAATACCAGCGATCGGCTGCGACGTCATCGCTCGCCGACTCCCAATCGAGCACAGTCAGCTCCGACCACCGCAACATGGCGGCGTTGAGCGCTACGTTGGTTGCCGCGAACTGCGGTCGGCGCTCGGACAGGTTGACCCAGGCAACATCGCCGACACCGCGTTGACGCAACACCGCCATCACGGCGTCGATCCGACCGGGCATCGCCGCCGAGTCGTCGTTGTAACCAAGCTCGACGATCACCAAGTCGGTTCCGAGGGGCACGAGCCCAGCCGCCCCGACACCGTCGGGAAGCACTGTTCCGCCCTGTGTGCGACGGCTCGACTTGGCGTCGAACATTTGGGATGCGTGAATCCCGTCAACCAACGATCGGAACACGGAGGTCTCGGTGCCAGCGACACTTTCACCAACTGAGTCGCCGATCAACGCAAAGCCTGTCGCGCTGGTGGTGGTGCGCCGCACCGGAATCAATTCGAATCCAGGCGACGGCAGCGCGAAGGCGTTCCGAAAATTCCAAGCCGATTCGGTCGCACCGTTGCCGAGCCGGACCTCGTTGGCCCAGATCCCGTCGTACTGTGAACCGGAATCGTGAGCGGTGGCGACACCGTTGGCGGTTGCCAGTCCGTACAGCGCGCGTACATCGTCGGCGTCGATGATCCGTGTCCATCGGTGATTTGGATTGGTCGACACGTCATCCCACGGATCGTCGACCGGCGGGAATGCACCTCCTGCAGTCCTTGGACCGTTGGACGCCGAGAACTCAGTCGAGACGACAAGGCCGTTCTTGAGACGCACTTTGCCTGCCGTCTCGGCAATCGCCATGTCAGAGTTGGGTTGTTCGACTGGCGTTGGATTGAAGCTCGCCGTTGCTCGTGTGGCCGCGCCGCCGTACACCTGACACGAACTCGAGTCGCACGTCTTGGCATAGCTGTATCGATTCTGGGACAGGCCAAAGGAACGCGCCGCGACGGCCTGAGCCCGCAGGGCGTTCATCCCGGCACGGTTGCCCGCCGCCCCCCAACTTGCCGAAACCTCCTTCGGTACCACCCCCCGCAAGTAGTTCTCGACATCGAGTTGGTTGACGACCCGATTGACACCGCTGATATCAACTAACTCGATCGTTCCGCGATAGTGCGTGACAGCGCCTGTCGGTTGACACAATCCGAGTACCGATCCAGCTAGAGCGGCGGTTTGATCCTCGCTGGTCGAGAACACGATCGGCCCGGCGACGTTGTCACCGACCATCGTCCACGGTACGGCCGCTCCAGGACAATCCGGGGTCGATGCGCTCCACACATCGAAGCGACCTTGTTGTCCAGTCTCGATTGCGTACAGGGACGCGTAGTTGGTCGCAGATCCATTCCAACTGGCGGTTCCCGAAGCGGAAATCACACCCGCCGTCGTGGCGTCGTCGGAACCGAGCAGCCTGACGCGGATCGTCGATGACAGGGAATGATCAGCCAACGTCGTGCCGCCGTAGTAGGCGTCGAGAATCGTCTGCCACGACTGCCCACCATTCACGGCCCGGCCGTAGGCACCCCACTGGCTGAGGCCTCGTCCGTGCCCGTTCCCGACGCCGCGGACGACGAACGCCACAACCTGATCGTTTCCGGCCGGAGCCGCAGAAACCGGCGCTGCTGGCAGGCCGAAACCCGCAAGGGTCGACGTCACGACGAACGTCGAAGCAGCCGCGAGAATCCCAACGATTCGGCACTTCATAAGCCTGCACCGTAACGAGTTGTCACCCGTTTGTAACGTCACCTCGTGTGTATCGGCTCCGCCGACCGCGTTCTCAAACGTTCGTCAAGATTGATCAGCTGGCAACTACTGCTCGAACTGCGAGTTGGTCGACGAGGTCGTTCATCCGATCGCCAGAGTGCCCTTTGACCCACCGGAACGACACGTCACCTGAGGTCACGAGTACGATCAACGGCTTCCAGATATCGACGTTGGCGACCGGCTCCTTCTTCGAGTTCTTCCATCCGTTGCGTTGCCAGTTCGCCCACCATCGGTCGCGAAAGCAGTTCACGACATAGGTCGAATCCGAAACGACTTCAACGCGGCCGGCTTCACAGCCGACCCCCAACGAACGCAGCGCCTCGAGCACCGCCATCAGTTCCATGCGTTGGTTGGTGGTATGCGGCTCACCGCCGGAACCATTCGGAATCCCCTCTGGCGATACAGCCCAAGCCCATCCGCCAGGACCGGGGTTCCCCGAGCAGGCTCCGTCGGTGTAGACGACCGTTGTGGTCATAATTGTGGTCATAATTGTGGTCATAACTGGGGTCATCCGAGGGCGATCCGAATCAACTGTTCGCCGAGGTAGTCCTCGGCGATCTGCGCGGACGCCGACGGGTCCCAGTGGATCCCGTCAGGGCGCACCCCACGGTCATCGTCGAGTCCGGCATCGGCGAGCCACGCATCCAACGCGATCACGCCAACGTCGCCGACTCGCGACGCTCGCAGCTGATCCATGACGGCGTACACCACACCATGGCGGGCGGGATCCTGCTGACCGGTGTCCTGATTCATCCAGAGCAGATTCGGTACCGGTTGCCGTACGAACGCCACGGAACCGGCACCGCCTGCGAGGAGTGCCTCGCTGAGCGCTAAATAGTCTGCGACGATCCGCGCCGCGAATCCGGTATCGAGCGGAGTCACGGTGAGGCCATCACCCCAGCGATGGTCAAGCACGTCCCACGACGTCACCATCAACATCACGACATCGGGCTCAAGTGCCGAGACCCGCTCGGGGAGCACCACGTCGATCCACTCTTCGCACCGTGTCGGGTTCGGTTCGAATCCGTCGGCCCACCGTTCGCCTCCACGCACGAATCCGCAACCTGGCTCGGTGATCACGTCGACTTGCGCCAACTCAGGATGCGCGGCGGCCCACGCGATCAGGCCAGTCGCCGTGGCGTTCGCCGTCGAGTCACCTGCGACAACGATTCTGACCGGTCGAGTCAACCTCGGTAGTGGCGGCACCGTGCTCGTCGTACTGGTGCTCGTCGCGGTTGTGCTCGGTGGATTCGAACTCAGCGTGGTGACCTGCGGGGAGGCTGAATCAAGAACGCCTGGCACCGTGACCGGGGCCGTGTCGCGCGGATCGGCGTCGGTCACAATCTGGAGCTCAGCGTCGTCGGGCTGAATCGCCGCCGCGGCGACGATCGCCTCGTCGGAAATCCAGTACTCGCCCGCACCGACGGGAACAACGACAATCGCCACGAAAGCAACGACAGCAGTCGACATTGCTGCCAACCCAAATGTGGAGCGTGTCCCGAATGCGTTAGCCGTCCGGATCGGCCGTTCGATCAAGACGTACGAGATCTGTGCTGCGCCGAGGGTCAAACCGATTCGAACTGCGAACAGAACGATGCCGTCAAGGTTGGTGCGCTGCTCGTCGAGAATCACGAAGATCGGCCAATGGAACAGGTACACGCCGTACGAAATGCGTCCCAACCAGACCAACGGGGCGCGCGATAGCAGCGTCCCCAACGCGCTCGGGATCTGCAAGCCGAGCACGAGCCCGGCGGAGGCAACCGCCACCAGGGGTAGAACACCGTGATAGGCCGGACCACCCGATGACGGGAACGTGACAATGCACGCCGCAAGCGCCAGCAACGAAACCGGCGCCACGACACTCAAGCGTCGATCAACGGTACGACCGGCAAGCACGACCGCAAGTAATGCCCCGATCAGGATTTCAGCGATGCGGGTGGGCGTCGACCAATATGCCGCGTCGGGTCCCCACACAGCGGCGATCACCGGCGCAGACACGCTGAACCCGATGGCGATCAGCGCGACAACAATGATCCTGCTGCGAACGTTCCGCGACCGCGAGAGTATCGCCACCATCGCCGGCGGCCAGACCCAATAGAACTGCTCCTCGATCGCCAGCGACCAGAAATGCTCGAGCGGTGACGACGTTCCGCTCGCCCTCTGGAACAACTCCTGGTACGAGCCGTCACCAATGAGAAACACCCAGTTGGCGACCTGCAGCACCGAGCCGACGAGCTGCTTTCGCAGATCGACGACGCCGTCGAACACGTTCGAGACAGTGCCGGCTAACGCCACGAGACCAAGAGACACGGCGCTCGCCGGGAGTAGCCGTCGAACCCGACGGCGGTAGAACTCGCCGAGCGCGATCCGGCCCATGGAGTCATGTTCGTGCACCAACAAACTCGTGATCAGGTAGCCCGAGAGCGTGAAGAACATCGAAACCCCGAGATACCCACCGGTGAACCCAGACAGCTCGGCATGGAACAACACGACGGCAGTGACGGCCAGCGCGCGTACGCCGTCAAGCGCTGGTTGATACGCAATCGAAGTCCGAACACTCATCTGATTCGGGAGTGTACGGGCGACCGTCGGTATGGTCATGTCCATGTCAATACGAGTCCGCCTCGGTGTTGTAGTGGCGATCGGATTGTCGGCAACCTCGACCTGGTTCGTTTCGACAAACGCACCCGTCGTCGAAGCGGCACCGCTCGAGAGGGTGATCGAGCAGGTCGGTCCGCTCGGTCCGATCACGGTGATCGGCGATTCGGTCGGAATGGGGTCGTTGCTGTACTCGCCGACAGTTGGCGATCAACTCGCATTACGAGGGTGGGGTCCGATCAGAATGAGAGCCGGAGAGGGGTATAGCACCGGGTATTTCAACGCCCAGAGCTCGTTCGAGGTGTCGACCTGGATCGCCACGTGGCGACAGCAAGGGTGGGATCCGCCGAACCTGTACGTCAATCTCGGGGCCAACGACTCCGGTCTGTGCGGTGCCGATGTGGACTGTGCGCGGGCGGCGATCTTGCACCTCGTCGACGCCATCGGACCAGGACATCAGGTGTGGTGGCCGCAGATCACGCGGCTCTACACGCGTGCCGACGAACAGAACGCCTGGAATCTGGCGCTCGCCCAGATCGACGCAGAGCGGACCGATTTCTTCACATGGGATTGGCCGGCGGCTTTGGCGAACAGCAATTTCGGATCCAACGACGGAACCCATCTTTCTGTCGACGGATACCGGAAGCGATCGCAGTTGATGGCACACGAGATCACCGCCGATTTAGGTCGCGCCGCCCAGAACTCGGGCGAGGTCGCCCTACCGCTTCCGACGGCACCACCAAGCGAGTTCGTGCCGATCTCACCTGTGCGCGTCCTCGATACCAGAATCGATCCCCCAGGTCACGTTTCTGCGCGACAAGCGATCGAGGTAGACGTCTCCGACTACGTGCCGTCCGGCACAACGGCGATCGCCGCCTACGTGTCGGCCACGAATACCGGCGCGGCCGGGTTTCTGACGGCGTACGACTGCGCCTCCGGACGGCCTGAAGCGTCGACCGCCAACTACCGCGCCGGCGACACGCGAGGTGCGGTGGCGATCGTTCCGGTTTCGGTCAACGCCACGTTCTGCCTCTACACGTTGGCCGACGCCGATCTGCTGGTCGACCTTCAGGGCGGATTCGTTCCCGAGGGATCTGATGGCCTCGGGTTCACGCCGCTGCCGACCCCCGACCGGCTTGTCGATACTCGGATCACTGGCCGATCACAGATTCTGGTAATCCCGATCCCTGATGACGTGAGTGCGGCGTCGATCAGCATTACCGCGGTCTTCAGCACCCAACCAGGGTTCCTCACGGTCTATCCATGCGGCCCCACAATTCCGGTGATCGCAACGGTCAACTATGGGCCTGGCGAACTGATTTCCGGGACTGCGTTCGTGCCGGCAAGTCCGACAGGAACGATCTGCGTCTACTCATTGACCGCCGTCGATGTCACAGTCGATCTAACGGGGACATTCGCCATGGGCAGCGGCTTGCAGTTCGTTCCGATCACTCCGATCCGCACGGTCGACACACGTTACGGAATCGGCGGTTGGTCGCCGATCCACGGTCAGTTCCAGGTGATCAAGGCACGCGTTGCGCCTGACAACGCCGTCGCCGTTTCGGGAACCCTGACCACAGCAGCGCCGTTGCGCGACGGTTTTCTGCGGGCGTGGGGATGCGGGCAAGAGCCTGAGACCGCCAACGTCACGGCAATCGCCGGAGCAGTACTGGCGAACTCGGTCACCACAGCCGTCGATGCCGACGGCCGGTTGTGCGTCCTTTCCCGATCAGCGACACAGACGATCTTCGACACGTCCGGCTGGTGGGTCGAGGCAGCGCCATGAAGCCGGTTCGCTTCAGCAGCTTGGCGCTCGTGACGCTCGCAGTCAGCCTGATTGCGCCAGCCACCTTGGATCAATCGGCCAACGCCAATCCATCGCGTGATGTCACTGAATCCGTGCCACCATCGAAACGGGTCGTGATGTTCACCGATTCAGTCGGGCTCGGTGCCGAATTCGCGATGCCCCGCGCCTTTCCGGCCGACTGGCAGGTCGTCATCGATGGCGCCCCGGCACGGATGGTCAACCAACTGCTCGACAACTTCGTTCGCCCACGGCTGGTAACTAACCCCGATTGGTTCGGCGATCACGTGATCATCGCAGGCGGTTACAACTACCCGTACTGGGATCCCGCCCGATTCGATCGCGATATCGATGCCATGGTCGAGACATTGACGGCTGCCGGCGTCAAACACGTGTATTGGGTGACACTGCGCGAGGTCAAACCGCAATACATCTCGGGCGCCGCATGGCGGCAGATCCAGCCCTACTACTGGTACTTTCCGCGGGTTAACCAGCATCTTGACGAGGCACTCGAGCGGCATCCGAATCTCTCCTTGATCGACTGGCGGGCGAATGCCGATCAGATCGGCTTGACATACGACGCGATTCACCTCAACCCTGTCGGCTCGGCGTTGTACAGCTCGCTCGCGCGTGCCGAGATCGATGCTGCGGCGACGCGGGTTGCTGACGGTTCGGTCACCCGAGTTCACGTCGATGGTGGGGCTGGATACGCGGCCGCGGCAATCAATGTCACGACCACGGGTCCGCGCACAGCAGGGTTCCTGACGGCATTCGACTGCAGCGCCAACGTGCCGACCGTGTCGTTCCACAACTTCCAGCGCAACGAAGTCGTCGCGCATACCGGCATCGTGCCGCTCGATCCCAACGGCGATTTCTGTATCCGAACTCGTGCGGCGACCAACCTGGTTGTCGACGTGACCGGCAAGATCGCCAATGGAGTCGGATTCACGGCCGTCACCCCGACGCGATGGCTCGATACCCGACTCACGCCAGGGAGGGTTCCCGTCGGTGCGGGCGAGACGATCGCAATCGATTTCGATGACGTTGGCGGCGCTGTCGGCGTCGGTGGCGCTGTCGGTGCCGTCGTGATTGTTGCTACATCGACCGAAGCAGCGACACCGGGTTGGCTCAAGACGCTGCCGTGTGGCACGTCGTCGGAAACGTCGAACGTGAACTACGTCGGCGCCAGCGCCACACCCAACCTGGCGGTCGTCACGCCAGACTCCGACGGCCAGATCTGTATCACCTCGTCGGCGAGCACTCATCTGATTATCGATCTGTTTGGTGTCTTTGAGAGCTCTGCCGACGTCAACGCCGATCAGCAAACGCGTGTATTCGATTCGCGCATCGATGGCGGCCAGGTCGCGGCAGGGTCGGTCACGCGGTTCAACGTCGCCGATGCCGGACTGGCGATCGACACGGCCGGTGCGATTCTCAACCTGACGGCGGTCAACGCAACGAGTCCTGGCTTTGTTACCGCCTATCCGTGCAATACAGAGCGACCGAACACGTCAAACTTGAACGTCGCCGCAACCGGCGCTGTCTCGAATGCCGCAATCATCGCCCCCGATCTCGTTGGCGAGATCTGTGTCTACACGATGTCGGCATTGGATCTGATTGTCGACGTGATGGGCGAGATCGGCGCACCGTTCGAGGGCCTGATTCCCGTGCGCGTGCTCGACACACGCGGTTGACAACTCGTCAGAGCGATTTCTGCGGACCGGGAGGTACTCGTCGGTAACCATGCGAGAATGCGGCCATGATTTTTGACGGCTACGTACACCAGCTGCCCGACATTGACCCGACCGAGACGCAGGAGTGGCTCGATTCGCTGGATGCTGTGGTCGATACATACGGCAAGAGTCGGGCGCGATTCTTGCTCTCGAAGCTGCTCGACCGGGCGAGTGCCAGCCAGGTGAGCTTCCCCGCCACGGTGAGCACGCCGTACGTCAACACGATTCCGCGCGAGCAGGAGCCATGGTTCCCCGGTGACGAGCACATCGAGCGTCGGATCAGGGCATTCATCCGGTGGAACGCGGCGATGATGGTCGTCAAGGCCAACAAGCACGCCGACGGGATCGGAGGCCACCTGTCGACCTTCGCCAGTTCCGCCTCGCTGTACGAGATCGGATTCAATCATTTCTTCCGCGGGAAGGACGGTGGAACCCCAGGCGACCACGTCTACTTCCAAGGTCATGCGGCGCCAGGGATCTACGCCCGCGCCTATCTCGAAGGTCGCCTGACTGATGACGACCTCGATCACTTTCGTCAGGAGATCGGCCGCCAAGGCCGCGGCCTGTCGAGCTATCCGCACCCGCGCCTGATGCCCGACTTCTGGGAGTTCCCGACCGTGTCGATGGGGCTCGGCCCAATTACTGCGCTGTATCACGCCCGCTTCAATCGCTATCTCCTCAACCGCCAGATCGACGACACGTCGCAGAGTCGTGTATGGGCGTTCCTCGGTGACGGCGAGTGCGACGAGCCGGAAACACTCGGGGCGATTTCGCTGGCGTCACGCGAACAGCTCGACAACCTGGTGTTCGTCGTGAACTGCAATCTGCAGCGCCTCGACGGTCCGGTTCGTGGCAACGGCAAGATCATCCAGGAGTTGGAAGCAGTCTTCCGCGGTGCCGGTTGGAACGTGATCAAGGTCGCATGGGGTTCGAAGTGGGACGCGCTCCTGGCACAAGACAAGGACGGTGTGCTGCTCAACAAGATGAACTCGACTGTCGATGGCGAGTTTCAGCGTTACGCGGTCGAGAGTGGCGCCTACATCCGAGAGAACTTCTTCGGGCCGGACCCGCGACTTCGCCAGATGGTGTCGCACCTCACCGACGACGACCTGCGCACCCTGCCGCGAGGCGGGCACGACTACCGCAAGCTGTACGCCGCGTACAAGGCTGCGACCGAGAACCTCGGGAGTGGCCGCCCAACTGTGATCCTCTGCAAGACGATCAAGGGCTGGACACTCGGGCCCGGCTTCGAGGGCCGTAACTCGACTCACCAAATCAAGAAGATGACCAAGCAGCAGATCCTCGACCTGCGTGACCGTCTCCACCTTCACGACGAGATTCCCGACGAGTCGATCGAGGCCGAGGATCCGCCGTACTACCGACCATCGACCGACTCGATCGAATACCAGTACATGATGGAGCGTCGCAAGGCGCTCGGCGGCCCGATGCCACGCCGATCGACCGTTGCCCGCCAGCCACTACCGCTCCCGGCGGCTTCGACCTTCGACGAGATGAAGGC
Source organism: Ilumatobacteraceae bacterium (assembly GCA_031390905.1). GTDB lineage: Bacteria > Actinomycetota > Acidimicrobiia > Acidimicrobiales > Ilumatobacteraceae > Ilumatobacter. The sequence continues at coordinate 11,595 of JANMTV010000399.1, forward strand.
CGGTTCCGGTACTCAGGAAGTCTCTACCACGATGGGCTTCACGCGTCTGCTGCGGAGCCTATGTCGCGATGAGAACATCGGACGCCGGGTGGTCCCGATCATCCCTGACGAAGCCCGTACGTTCGGTATGGACTCGCTCTTCCGTGAGCTCGAGATCTACGCCTCGCAGGGTCAGAAATACGAGCCGGTCGACCACGACTTGCTGCTCTCGTACGCCGAAGGCAAAGACGGTCAGATCCTCGAGGAAGGGATCACCGAGGCCGGATCGATGGCGAGCTTTATTGCCGCCGGAACGTCCTACGCAACACGCGGCGTCCCGATGATTCCGTTCTACACGTTCTATTCGATGTTCGGGTTCCAGCGGGTCGGTGACCTCGTGTGGCAAGCCGCTGACATCCGAGCGCGTGGCTTCATGATGGCCGCCACGGCTGGCCGAACGACGCTGATGGGTGAGGGCCTTCAACACCAGGACGGTCACAGCCTCGTGCTGGCGTCGACGGTGCCGGCGGTGCAGGCCTACGACCCGGCGTTCGCCTATGAAGTCGGAGCCTTGATCAAGTCGGGGATCGATCGCATGTACGGCCCTGAATCCGGTGATCCTGCCCGTGAGGCCGACCGTGACGTGATGTATTACATCACGCTCTACAACGAGAACTACGTGATGCCGGCGCTACCCGCTGACCGCGCCGACGAGATCGAGGCCGGTGTCGTGCAAGGCATGTATCGCTGGGCCGAGGCACCGGATGGCCCCTCCAAGCGAGCCACAATTCTGTTCAGCGGGATCTCCCACATTGCCGCCCGTGAGGCCGCTGCCGAACTCGCCGAGCATTACGACGTGGCAGCCGAACTGTGGTCGGTGACGAGTTACAAGCGACTCCGCGAAGACGCCTTGGCGGCCGAGCGTCACAATCGACTGCATCCTTCGCGCGAGCGTCACGTTCCGTTGGTGACCCAGTTACTCGACCAGTCGCATGGCCCGATTACTGCGGTATCCGACTTCATGAAGATCGTGCCGGAACAGGTTGCCCGGTTCGCTCCCAAGGAGCGCCCGTTCAACATTCTCGGAACAGACGGGATGGGTCGCTCTGATACTCGCGCCGCGCTGCGACGCTTCTTCGAGATCGATACTGGGCATGTTGTCGTCGGCGTGTTGACCGGGCTGCTCGAAACAGGCGAGATTGACGCCTCGGTGGTTGACGAAGCGATCAAGCGCTACGACATCGACCCCGACGCAATCGACCCCTACATCGTCTGAGCTAAGTGGCGGGTTCCAGCAAGATGGTCGGCGACCTGTTCATCACCGGCGACGCGGACACTGATCGGTTACTCAACACCGACGGATTGGCACTCCTGATCGGGATGCTGCTCGACCAGCAGGTGCCGATGGAATGGGCCTTCACCGGACCGGCCACGCTTCGAACCAGGCTCGGTCAGCTCGACGCCGGTCGGATTTCCGCCATGGATCAGGACGCCTTCGTCGCAACGTGTTGCCAGAAGCCTGCGATTCATCGCTTCCCTGCCTCGTTGGGACGTCGGATTCACACCCTGTGTGTCGCAATTGTCGACCGTTACGGCGGCCAAACCGAACGAATCTGGTCAGACGTCGATGATGGAGCTGAGCTCTACCGCCGACTTCGTGAGCTGCCCGGTTTCGGGGACGAGAAGGCAAAGATCTTCATCGCCCTGCTCGCCAAACGCCAGGGCGTGCGCCCGGCTGCTTGGGAGCAGGCGGCCGGCGTGTTCGCCGATTCCACACCCAGATCGGTTGCCGACATTCACGACGAGGCTTCGCTCGCCGTAGTGCGTGCATGGAAGAAAGCTCAGAAGGCGGCCCAGAAGGACAAACAGGGCCGACCGTTGGCGACATCATCGGGAAGTACCCTTTCCGCTGATGTCTGAGACGTATCGAACCGTCGTCGACCCGGCGGCCACCAACAATCCGCACAGTTACGCCCTGCAACTGGTTGGTTCTGGGCATCGGGTGCTCGAAGTTGGCTGCTCGGTCGGGCACGTCACGCAACACTTGGCGGCCGCCGGGAACTCGGTTGTCGGCGTTGAGATTGATGCAGAGGCCGCACACGAGGCCAGGGCGTGGGCATCGATGGTGCATGTCATCGACCTCGACCGCGACCACCTCACAACCGTGGAGTCGGGGCGTTTCGATGTGATCGTGCTGGGCGACGTTCTCGAACATCTCCGCGACCCGGTTGCGGTGTTGCGTGACCTGCTCACATTGCTCGAACCAACCGGTCGTGTCGTCATCTCGGTACCGCACGTTGCCCACATCGATATCCGGCTGATGCTGCTCGAAGGCAAGTGGGAGTACCAGGACGACGGACTGCTCGACCGTACGCACCTGCGGTGGTTCACCAAGTCTTCGCTTCGCCAACTGTTGGCTGACGTCGGGCTGGTAGCCACACGCATCGAACGCGTTCGTCAAGGCGTCGGAGCAAGTCTGTTACCAGTCACGCCGGGAATCCACAGACCTGATGTGATTCGGTTCATCGAGGCAGACCCAGAGGCTCACACCTACCAGTTCGTCGTTGAGGCACAGTCAACTGGTGAGGACGTGCTGAGCGAGTCACCGGTCGACTGGCCGATCGTTGGCGACGAGGCTGCCGACTTGCGGTTGCAGATCACAGAACTTCGAGCACACAACACCGCCCTCCAAACCGAAGTCGACGCATGGCACAACGCCAAGATCGTCAGACTCGCGGCACCCCTTCGCAATGCGTGGGGTGCGGTACTGCGACGGCGGCGGCGACCACGACAGCGTCCTAGTCGATGATCGCGGACGGGCGCTGATCGAGTTTTCGGGCTCGCTCGAAGAACTGGATCGGGGCTCCTGCCAGCCCCGCCAACAGTGCACGAATGTGAACACCCTTCGGCTGATGCCTGACACGACGAAGAGACAGCCATACGGCTCGCAGAACAGTCGCCGCGTCAGCGTGTCGAAGTGCTGTCCGGAGTCGATTTCGCTCCTGGTGATATCGGGTGACGCGCGTGTCGCCGCCGCTCGACGCCCCGCCGACGTGCTCGACCGAGGACGCCGGGACGAGCCGATATCGCCATCCGAGTGATCGCCCTCGAAGCGCAAGATCGACATCCTCGTAGTACAGGAAGTAGCGCTCGTCGAACCCGCCTGTCGCCGACAGGAATGCTGGCGCAAGGACAACCGCACCACCGGTGAAGATCTCCAAATCTGCGGGTGGTCCGACGACTACATCGATGTCACCGATGCCGATGTCTGTACCGGCACCATCGGATCCGAGTTGTACACCAAGGCTGTTGATCCGTGCCGGAACACTTTCCGCAACGAGCAGTTTGGGTTGCGCCGCTCCCACGTGCTCGGTTGACAGCTCGCTGAGCAACGGCTGCAACCAACCCGGCGACACGGTGACGTCGTCGTTGAGCAGGGCGATCGCCGTGGCACCCATCGAACGGGCGCGGGAGAAGCCGAGGTTGGCGGCTGCGCCATAGCCGCGATTGTCGGAGCGGATCAGTTCCGCAGCGGGGTCCGACGGCGCCGCCTGTCCCCCGGTATCGACGACAACGATGTGGTCGAGGCCACCGGCCATCCGAAGTGAGCCGATGCATCGTTCGAGCATCTCCGCAGGCGCGGAGTAAGTCACGACGACAGCGACGATCACCCGCCGAACGGTACAGTGCCAGACCGTGAGCACAACGTCCACTATCGCCACCCCCGGCACCACGCTCGTCACCGGTGGCGCCGGGTACATCGGCTCGCATACCGTCCGCGCCTTGCGTGAGGCGGGCCGTGCCGTTGTCGTGCTCGACTCGCTGGAACTCGGTCGCGCCGATGCAGTGATCGACGCACCGTTGATCATCGGCGACATATCCGACGAGGTTCTGGTGGAGCACACCTGCCGTGACCACAACGTCGACACGATTGTCCACTTCGCGGCTTACAAGAACGTCGGCGAATCGATGCGGCTCCCGGGGAAGTACTTCCGCAACAACGTCGACAACACGGTCCGGTTGCTCGATGCTGCCGTACGGGCGGGCGCGCAACAGGTCGTGTTTTCGTCGTCGTGTTCGGTGTACGGCAACCCGTCCCGCGTGCCTGTCGATGAGCAGCAGGCGATTGCTCCCGAATCGGTGTACGCCGACACCAAGGCGATGGTCGAACGGGTGCTGCACTGGTACGGCGAAGTGCATGGGATCCGCAGCGTCTGTCTGCGCTACTTCAATGCCGCTGGAGCGAGTTTCGATGCGCGGATCGGCGAAGACTGGACCTACGCGCTGAACCTGATCCCTGTCGCAATCAAGGCGCTTCTCACCGATGGCGAACCACTCAAGTTGTTCGGCAGCGACTACCCGACACCCGACGGCACGTGTATTCGCGACTACATCCACGTCGACGATCTGGCGACTGCCCACATCGCCGCGGTCGACTACCTCGCCACCGGCGGGGCGACCACTGCAGTGAATGTCGGCACGGGCACGGGCTCCTCGGTGCTCGAGGTTCTGAACGGCATCGAACGCACCGCAGGGCGGCCGGTCCCGCATGTCATGGTCGAGCGCCGTGCTGGCGATCCAATGAGCACATTCTCCGATTCGACTCGGGCCAGGGGGCTTCTGAACTGGGAACCGCGGTACGGCCTCAACGAGATCCTCGAAACCGCCTTCCGCTGGCACTCGAGCCAACTCGACGCCTCACTGTCACCTGATGTTTGAATTGACTCCCGTGGACTCAACCCTCGCTCTACGGTTCGGTGTCGTTCGGCCTACCGGCAGTCGCCAAGTTGTCGCCACGGCGGAGGCCCGGATCGTTCGCCATGAACTCGAGCGTCGACTCGGGGTGGTCACACTCGACCTTCGCGTTGATGGTGACGAGATCGGCCCCTGGAAGTCGCTCGCGACTGCATCGTGGCCGACCGATGTGGATCACGTCATCGACAACCACCAGTTATGGGGAGACGCAACACCTGCGCTGACCACGCTGTTCGGTCGAACGCTCGAGTCGTCGGCGATCGGTGTGCGTCGAAGGATGCTCAACCATCTCGGCTTGCTCCCGGCGTCAGACTCTGTCCTCGACGATGAGTGGCTTGCCGGAATCGATCTGCCACTTCGTCCAACGGACTTCTGGATCATGGTGAACGCAGCCGGTTCGGTCAACTTCGGTGACCGAGCGCTGACGAGCTTTCGAACCTCGAAGGATCACACCGACGAGATCCTGCTCGATCCGATTTTCGATCAGATCGCCGAGAGCCACTCCGTCGACCATCCGGCCATTCCTGCCAAGCTGATTCAGCGGCTCACGGCAGAATGCGACGAGTTGCGACAACGAGTGGCCGGCAGCGAGTCGGACATGCTGCGTGCCGCCACCGAGGCTGCCGATGCACTTGATCACGCCCGGGCGGAAATCGGCGTGCTCGTAGATCGGTTGGCGCGCGCCGAAATTCGTGCGTCATGACGTCTGACGTGATCGTCAGTCGCTCCCCGGTGCCATCGGCCGACGTGCCTGCCAGCGTGCACCCATCCGTGTCATTCGTGCTGGTCACGTTCGGTACCGACCGCATCGTGATCGACACCTTGACGTCGTTGGTGAGTTCGCTGATCGATGCCGGGGGTAAGTACGAAGTGATCGTGGTCGACAACCCGCACCCGTCGGACCGGCAACGGACGTTGCGTCACCTGCTACTCGGCACCCGCGGAGTTCGCATCGTGCGTCCGGATCGCAACCTCGGATTTGGTGGTGGTTGTGAGATCGGCGCGCTCCACGCTCGGGCGGAAATACTGTGCTTCGTCAACCCCGATATCACGTTCGCGGCTGGTTGGTTCGAACCGTTGGTCGAACATCTCCGTGATCCGGGTATTTCGATCGTCAGCCCAGTGCTGTGTAACGCTGATGGTTCGATCCAGGAGATTGGACATCGTTTGCTCCCGACCGGATGGACGCTTCCTCAACTGGTCGGCACCGTGTCTGACGGCTTGATCGATGTTGACTTCGCTTCGGCGGCCTGTTGGCTGATGCGTCGCGACGAACACGAACGGATTGGCGGATTCGATCCCGACTACCACCCGGCCTACTTCGAGGATGCCGATCTGGCGGTGCGTAGCAGCATCCTCGGCGGCCGGCGCGTTGTCGACCCGACGGTATCAATCATCCATCACCACGGAGCATCGACCCCGGACACGCCGACGACACTCGCCCAGCACGACGTGATGGTCAAACGCTGGCCGCACCTGCGCTGGACCCAACCACGAGTTGCAACGACGTAAGCCGTTATTGGAAGATCGCCGCTACCACACGTCGGGCTTGCGCTAGCGGGGTCTCCTGCGCCGCGTATGCGCGTGCCGAGGCCCGCAGCTGCCGACGGCGAGCATCATCGTCGAGCAAGCCACTGATCACGTCGGCAAGTGCCTGAGGCGTGATCTCCTCGGGCACCTTGACGACCACGGTGTCGGGTAACTCACCCATCGCGCCGACATCGGAGACGACGACTGCACAGCCGAGGGCGATCGCATCGGCGACGATTCCAGACGATTCGCCGTTCGTCCCGTCACGCAACTGCACGACAACCGAAGCCCTCCGCAACCAGCTGTCGAGCTCGTCATCCGTGACACGGCCGGTGGCCGACACAGTGTCGCCCTCGGCCACGAACTCGTCTCCGCGTTCACCGACCACCGAAGCGCGGGCGACACCGCCGACGACGAGAATCTTTGCGGCGGCGACGAACGTTGCTGTGCGCTTGGTCCGATCGGCGACGCCTGCCGATATCACCCACGGTAGACCCGACGGCTCGTCCGACACCTCGCGCTGATCGACGGGCCGGCAGTGGACCGGACCGACGTCAACCGCTTGAACGCCACACTCGTGCTCCACGAGAGCCGCCGCATAACGGGATTGAACCAGCACGGAGCAAGCGCTCTTGGCGACCGGTGCGGTCAGCAACGGATCGCGAGGTGGCTCGTCATAGAAACGGGCGACGAGCGGCCCGAGTAGGTGTTCGTCGAATGCGCCGAGCAGCCGTATGTCGTGCAGAAGGACGTGCCCCGGCACTCGACGAAGCATCGGGTAGAACGCCCGGTGGATCGGGTGGTTGCCGAAGCAGTACAGCACTGCGTCCAACTCGCCAGCCGCCCACCGGTACGGAAGCGATGACAACTCTCTGATTGGGTAGGGGGCGTTGACGCCAAGTCCTGACGCTCCCGACTCGACGAAGGCGACGACCTCGACATCGTCGATGTGGTCATGGATTGCTCGCATCAGGCGGGCACTGTGCTCTGCGACGCCACTCTGTGCCGGGGGGAACGGCGTGACGACCCCCAACCGACGACGGCCGTCGGATCTCTGTTGTCGGCCGACCAACGGTGTTCCGCCGAGTGACTTGTACACGCCGACCAATCGGCGAGCAGCCTGTGACCAGGTGAACCCCGAATCGGGCACCCGATCGAGGATCGCCGCAAACGAGGGGTCAGCCAACGCCTGTTCGAGCTTGGCGGCCATATCACTCGTGTCGTACGGCTCGAACCTTGAGCGCGGATCGACGAGTACCTCCGGCATCGACGACGAGTTGGCGCAGATCACTCGGGCACCGCATCGACGAGCCTCGAGGACCGGAAGCCCGAAGCCTTCGTAGAACGACGGGAAAAGGACCAGCTGAGCCGACTGGTAGAGCGTGATCAGCACCTCGTCGGAGACGTAGCCGGTCACCAGCACGCGCCCCGAGACCCCGAGTGCTTCGCACAACTCGACCAGTTCGGCCTGTCGCCGTTCGTCGAGCCGACACGAGAGTACGAGCTGATGCCGTTGGCGAAGCTCGGTCGGCAACATCGCGAATGCGTTCACAGCGCCAACGGTGTTCTTTCGCCAGTCCATCCCAGATGGAACGAGCACAAAATTCGGCTCAATTCCGGGCAGCGCATCGCCGAGCTCCGACATCCGGTCGGCAAGGCTGGCATCCGGCGGCCGGAACTGCGGTCCGACTCCGGCGCCGATCACCGTGAGCCGGTCGGCCGAGACGCCAAGCAGCTCCATCGCATCCGACGCCGCCGATTGAGAGTCAGTCACGATTGCGTCGGCTGTCGCGAGCAGCGCGAGTCGCGTGTTGTACCGCGTTCTGGCGATCGGATTCGTCAGATATCGATCGGGGAAGCGATACGGAATCAGGTCGTAACAGGTGGCAACGATTCGCCGAGCGACCACGGGTGGCGCAAAGTCGCCGATCGGAATGCCCTCGAACGGCGAGTTGACGTGCAAGACGTCGACCGTCGCTCCTCGCATGTCGGAGAACGAACGAAGACGGTCGCCGAGTTCGAGTTGCTCGAGTCGCGGGACGAATGGCAACGAGTCGTTCCATAGGAACACGTCGACGACATCGGGATGCTCTGCGAACAATGTGCGAGCAAGGTCGCCGACGAATCGGGCGATTCCTCGCTCTCCGTGATCGGCGCTCTGTATCGCTTGCAGATCGTAGGCGATCATCCAAACTCGTTCACTCGACGGGGTGGTCCGCCGAGATCGTCATCGCGCTGACGACGTCGGAGAGTCGGTTGACGGCGATCTCGATCTCGTGTACACGATCGACAAGTGCTGCGACTTGGTCTCTGAGGTCGACCAGAATTTTTGCTTGATACAGCGAGGACTCGGCGAACGTGTTCTCCAGTTCGTGTAACCGGTACCAGACTCCGAGGGAATCGTCGATCGCTGGTTGGTGCTGGCGAACCTCTTGCTTGACCATTTCGAAGTGGTTGTTGAGGTAACCGCGCACTGGCGCGGTAGCGGAGCGGGCAACGCGTCGAAGGGGCGACCTGGAGTCCTCGGTCATGAGCGCGCTCCAGGCAGTTGAACCGGTTGCATCGTCACCACGTTAGCGATCGCCCGATGCGCTCGGGCATGAACGCGACGCGGACGTCGTTCGGCGGCCGATAAGGTCGGCCGGATGAGCCCGGAGGATGAGATTCTCGCACTTCGTGAAGAGGTCGCCGCACTGCGGGCACTCGTCGGACCGTCCGACGAAAGCTATGCGAAGTTGCAGCTCGACGTGCTCACCGCCCGCGACGCGGCGAAGGGAGCGGAGGCAGAGCTCGGCACCCTGCGCGGCACGATCACCGAGATGAGCACACAGCTCGCCCGCGCCCAGCAGAGCCAGGACGCTGTGCAACGCGCCTACCTCGTTGGTCGTCGGTCGATGGGCGGCGTTGCACGCCGGTTCAGGTCACGCAGGCGCTGAGTCGGACCTGCCTTGATGCCACGGTTCTCGGTCCTCACGACGGTGTTCGACCCGCCTCGAAATGCACTGGTGGAATGTCTCGAGTCGGTACGTCAGCAATCCTTGGTCGATTGGCAACACGTGCTGGTCAACGACAGTTCGACACTTCCGTGGGTTGCCGAGGTACTCGATGAGGCAGCCCTCCGGGACCGACGGCTGACTGTTGTCCACCGCAAGTTCAACGGCGGCATCGTCGCCGCCAGCAATGACGCGCTTTCGGCGGCAACAGGCGAATTGGTCGCGCTGCTCGACCACGACGACGTCTTGCATCGTGAGGCACTTGAGGTGATGTCTGGCGTGTACGACGAATCGACGGTCGACGTTGCCTATAGCGACAGCGATCGAATCCGTCCTGATGGGCGTCATTCGATGCCGTTCTTCAAGCCCGACTTCTCACCGGAACGCCTGCGTAGCCAGAACTACATCACCCACCTCACGACGGCTCGACGGTCGCTGGTGATTGATGTTGGCGGGTTCCGGCCCGGCTTCGATGGCGCACAGGACCACGATCTCCTACTCCGACTCACGGAACGCGCACGTTGCGTGGCACACGTTCCGCGTGTGCTCTATCACTGGCGCGAGGCACCCTCCAGCGTCGCCAGCGACCCATCGAACAAGCCGTATGCCTACGAGAACGGGCGACGCGCGATCCAGGAGCAATGCGACCGCCTCGACATCGACGCGGAGGTCGAACGCAGCCGGTACGACGGTTGCTATCGGGTCCGCCGGCGAGTGGTCGGTGAGCCGCTGGTAAGTGTGCTGATCCCGACCCGTGGCAGCCACGGAACCGTGTGGGGATGTGAGCGTTCGTTCGTTGTCGACGCGGTCGCAAGTATCGAGCGCCTCTCCGCCTATCGGAACCTCGAGTACGTGGTCGTTTACGATCCTGAGACACCTGCATCCACGCTGTTGGCCCTCGGCCGCATCGCCGGACGTCGTCTGAAGCTCGTGCCATTTGCGGGCGAGTTCAATTTCTCGCACAAGATGAATCTCGCCGCGGTCAAGTCGATCGGCACGCACCTGTTGCTCCTGAACGACGACACCGAGTTGATCGATCCGGACAGCATCGGCGTGTTGGTCGCTCACACACAGATGCCTGATGTGGCGATGGCTGGTGGTCGCCTGTTGTTTGCCGATGGCACGCTTCAACACGCCGGGCACGTGTACGCCGGCCGCGTCGATCACGCCCTCGTTGGCTGGCCTGGCGAACACCCTGGGCCATATCGGATGAACGTGGTCGAACGCGAATGCAGCGGAGTCACGGCGGCGGCGGCTGTGGTTCGGCGCGATTCGTTCTTCGACGTCGGTGGTTTCTGCGAGCAGCTTCCGGGCAACTTCAACGACGTCGACCTGTCACTGAAACTCCGTGCGCAGGGATACCGGATCGTCTGGAGCCCATTCGCCAGCTGGTACCACTTCGAAAGCGCCAGCCGCGATCCACAGACAACCGACTTGGAACGCGATGTGTTGCTTCAACGCTGGCGTTGGCAGATCGAATGCGATCCATATTTCAACCCGAACCTCTTGCCACTGCGATCCGACTGGCTCGAACGTCCGCAGCCGCACTAGTTGTTGAGCAAACTGGCGATCCGGCGTCCGGTCGAGGCTCGCGCAGGCTGACTCTCCATCCGCTGCCTTGCCGATTCCGCCAACCCTGCGCCGAACGCCGGCGTCGCCACCAGTTGGCGCATCAACTGTGCCGCGTCGTCGAGATCTGGGTCAGCCCACTCGGCTTCCGGAGGGTAGGCACCCTCACCGTTGATAACCGGGACGAGCTGATAGTCGACGAGTGCGGCGCTGTCGTTGTCCATCAGGTCGAGTGTTCCCGAGTAACGAGTCGCGATCACTGGGGTTCCGAGCCACATCGCTTCGGCCGAATGTAGCCCGAGCCCTTCGCTGCGATGCAGGCTGATCAGCGCATCGGCCTCGCGAATCAATGCGAGGTGACGCGAGTTGGTGAGGTGACCGTCGGACACGATGACGCGTGAATCGCTCGCGGCAGCCTCGGCGAGTCGCGCAGACGAGGCTGCCCTCACGTCACCATTGATGGTCTTGATGACGAGCGCGACGGCTTCATCGCCATGTGGGAACGCTCGTCGAAATGCTTCGATCGCACCGAACGGATTCTTCCGCTCGATCACGCTCAGCTGATCGAAGCTGACAAGAAACACGAAGGCATTCGGGTCAAGGCCGAGTTCGAGGCGCTCGTCGTGGTCAGGGTCCGGCTCGCAGACACCCAGTGGGACGAGTCGCACGGGCTTCGTCGTCGCCGCCCGATATGCGTCGAACACGAACGCCGTCGGCGTCCATATTTCGTCGATCAGGTCGATCGCATGTTGATGTTGTTCAGGCACCGACGACAGTTCCCAGAACCAATACCCGATGACCGAATCGACGTCGGTCATCAGTGAGCGATGGGAATCCACGAGGTTCGGCAGTTCGAGTGCTGTGACGACCGCGATCGACGTTCGGTACACCGCGTGCGAGCCATCGGATTCTGGGTCGAGCGGATGTTCGCTCGGACTTTCGGTCCGATCGACGTTCCACACACTGACCGGTATCCCGGCCGCACGGAGTGTCGCCACCAACTCCCTGGCGCGCTCACCGAGCCCGCTCGCCGAAGTGTGATACCCGATCACGTTGACGCCACGCGGCCGACGAGCTCCCGACGCTCGCCAGATCCACGCCACCAACACGAATCCGCTCAGGACACACACGCCAAGCAGCGTCGCTCGACCACCGAACGGCACCGAGATCGCATCGGCAGGAGCTGAACGGATCTGCTGAACCACGCTGGCGATCCAGATACCAATTGCGCCGAGCGCAACTGTTCGGCCGATTCGTCGTTCCGCGTGCCGATCCAAGGCAGTCGAGCCACCCACATATGCCACAGCCGACGACAACATCCACGTACCGCCGGCCCCGGAAGCAGCGCCTCGCATCCAGGTGATCCACCACGCCGTCGCAACGAACGCCACCACCGCAGTCGGGACGACAGCAGCGATCCGTCTGTGACTAGCAACGACAGGACCAGCAACGACGGCGGCACCAACCAGTACCCCGACCATGCACCACCAGGCGACAACTGCCGTCGCAAGCACGAATGAGGGCGACTGTCCGACGACACCGACGGCGGCGCGCATGATCTCCCCGGTGCGAGACGTGACATCGCGCCGCGTGAGGGTTGTCGCTTCGTCCAACCGAGGACTTGCGGCTACCCACAGCACGATGCCGGACAGCGCCGCCACGCCTGCCGTTGTCACGCCGATCCCGACGTCTCGGATCCCTCGAACCCCCAACCACATCGCGCCGCACGCGAATACGACTGCGAGTGCCCCGTGGCGATGCGCCGCGGCAAGCGAGAACAAGGCTGTCGGGGCCACCGCAAGCAGCAGCGCACCCGCTGCAACGAACCGCCGTCGCGAAAGTGCATACGCCAACGTGCACACAAGAATCGCGGCCGGGGCCACCGTGTAGGCCAGCGACCTCAAAAGCCCAGGCCGTTGCTCCAGAAGCCACCACTGAATCAGCAACAGTGCGGTGAGCGAGGCGGCGACAATCCAAACTGTTCGGCCGCCGAGCAGCGTGAACAGTTTGCGCATCATCGTGTTGACGGTCCCGGCTGACTGACGCCCAGCGCTCGTCGTCGGGCGCGCTTCGACCATGCGCGGAGTGTACTGGTGGCCCTCAGGCGCATAGAGCACCTCGGAACTACCGCAAGTACCCGGCGCACGGACGGGCGCTCACTAGCCTCACAGCGTGCCAATCGACCATCGACCACGTCGCCGAGCACTCGGTGACATCGTGCGAACGATCGGATTCGTCGCCGGAGTGGCGCTGTGTTGGATCCTGCTGGTGCCGCCAGGTGGTGGCCCTGACGAGTCGAGTCATCTCGTTCGCTCAGGCGCAGTTGCCCGAGGCGACCTTCAGGGACGTGATCTGGGGAACAGTCTCAAGGGTTTCGAGCTCCCGGATTCGTATCTGCTCCCTGATGCCGCCTGCTACGCGATCATCCACCCTGATGTGCCCGTCGCCTGCGCCGCGGTCCCGGTGAGATCCGGAGCGACGATCGAGTTGGCGACGACCGCCGACGAGTATCCGATATGGGGTCATCTCCCAGTTGGCTTGGCCAGTCGACTGCCTGGCCCTGACCCGGTTTGGTGGGCTCGGGCCGCGGGTGGAGCGATCGCTGCACTCCTCGTCGGGTGGTCGTTGTCCGTCGCCGGAACCGGCCGCCCAGTCGTACGTGCAGGCGTGCTGCTGGCGATTACGCCGATGGCATGGTTCACGTTCGCTGTGGTCAATCCCTCGTCGATGGCAATCAGCGGGGCAATCGCGTTGTGGGTCGGTCTGCTGTTCGCTGCCGACGCCAGACCTTCGTCGCACGCAGGGTGGTTGATGGCATGCGGGTGGGTGGCGCTTGCGCTCCCCCGCCGCGATGGCCTGATCTGGGCCTGCATCGCCCTCGTGGTCGCAGGGCTGGCGACGGGTCAAACGACGCGTTCGATGTGGCGCGCCCTCCCCGTTACGGCACGCTCGCTGATCGCCTTGTCGACGGTGACGACCGTGGTGTGGGGCCTGACGAACGACTCGCGGGTCTCCAAAATGGTCGCCTTTGCGCCGTTGATCGTCGTTGCCGCTGAAGTCATCCGATCTCAGTGGCACCGAGCCGCGACGAGCGTGATCCGCCGGCGCGGAATCGGAGCGCTCGTCCTGACTGGAGCGACGCTTGCCGCGCTCGCCGTTATGCGAGGGCGGCCGGGCGGCTGGGATTCGGACCTCACGCAACGAATTGTGGGCGAGACCGGATACCACTTGATCGAGGCGGTCGGGGTGCTCGGCTGGTTGGATACCTCGCTCCCCGAACTTGCCCTTGCCGTCTGGTTCGTCGCCCTCGGAGTGTTGGCCGCGTCATCACTGTTCGACTCGTTCGTGCACGTTCGAATTGCGGCATTTCTTGTGTTGATCGCAGTCGTCACGTCGTGGGCTTTCGAGTTGTTCAACGGCGACACGTCTGGCACGTATTGGCAGGGTCGATACTCACTCCCGTTACTCGTCGGCGTGCCGATGCTGTTTGCCCGTTCTCCGATGCGCTGCGATGTCGACCGGCGAGTAGGCCGGGCGGTCGGCATCACGGCACTGGCAATCATGAACGTCGCGGCGTGGTCGACGGCGAGGCGGTTCGGTGTCGGAACGAGCGGTTCACTCGCTCCATGGGACTGGGATACGCCGTTCGCTCCGATCCACCCGATGATCGTGCTCGTGCTGTTGGCGGCGTTGAGCGCCGGACTCGCCGCAAGCCTGTTCCGGCACGACAGCGCCACCGCGGCGGCGTCGGCCGGATAGCCTGCACAGAATGTCGCCCGAAGCCGTCGTGCGGGTGTCGAACCTGTCGAAGCGGTTCCGACTTTTCCATGAGCGCAACCAATCGCTGAAACAGTCGCTGATCAACCGCAAGCGCAGCACGCACGAAGAGTTCTGGGCATTGAGTGACCTCACATTCGATGTCTACGAGGGTGAAACGTTCGGCATCATCGGTCACAACGGGAGCGGAAAGTCGACGCTTCTGAAGTGCCTGACCGGCATTCTGCAGCCTGACAAAGGCTCGGTCGCGGTCGTCGGAAGCATTTCTGCGCTGCTCGAACTCGGTGCTGGGTTCCACCCGGAACTGAGCGGGCGCGAGAACGTGTTCCTGAATGCTGCCATCCTGGGCGTGCCGCGCAGGCAGATCCAATCCAAGTTCGATGACATTGTCGAGTTCTCCGGCCTCGAACAGTTCATCGACACACCGGTCAAGAACTATTCGTCTGGCATGTTTGTACGACTCGGGTTCGCGGTCGCGATCAATGTCGATCCCGATGTGTTGATCATCGATGAGGTCTTGGCTGTTGGCGATGCCGAGTTCCAGGCGAAATGCGGTGACAAGATCGCCGAGTTCCGCGAGCGCAACAAGACGATCGTGCTCGTGACACATGGCATGTCAGATGTGGTGCGCCTGTGCCAGCGGGCGGCGTGGATCGACCACGGAAACCTCCGGATGATCGGCGCACCGAGCGAGATCACCGATGCCTATCTCGACACGACCCACGAAGGCCGATCGATCCATCAACAGGACGGCCTGCGGTGGGGTACCGGTGAGGCGAAGATCGACAGTATCGAGATTCTCGGCGGCGACCTGCAACCCGTCCAGTTCGCACGCACGGGCGAGCCTCACGCAATTCGGCTCCACCTGAGTGCCTCGCAACCGGTGATCCACCCGGAGGTCGTGTTCTCGATCTTCGACCGGAACTCCACGTTGGTCTCGGAAGTCAGCACCAGGGCCCGCGACGTCAGCATCGACCAGGTACACGGTCTTCGCACGGTGACACTCGAGATCGATGAATTCCCGCTTGCCGAAGGGACATACGAGATCAGTTGTCGGCTGCTCGATGAGACCGGTCAGCGCGAACTCGATGTCCGCAGCCGCTGCATCAGATTCGACGTGCTCAAGGGTCAGTCCGGCGATGGCGGACTGGTCAGCATGGGTGGTACCTGGGACCTCGGCTAACGAGACGAAGGTTTCAGAGTTCTTCGGCGAAGCGTGATTCGAGGCGGTCGAATATCCACCAACCTGCGAGCACGGACACGGCGGCGTAGCCCGTCAGCAAACCGAGGTCGACCAGTCGAGGCATCCGAAGGTCGTACATCAGGTTGCGGAAGATCCGTACGACAACTGCCATCGGAAGGTCGTTGTAGACACGGACGAGGTTGTCAGGTAGGCGGCCTTTCACCAACGAAGGTGGGTACACCACCGGCGTCGCGAAGAACCACGCTTGGGCAACGATGCTCCACAGGTACGAGAGATCCCTGAAGTACACGTATCCGGCAGCGAGTGCCAGACCGAGGCCGGTCGCAAAGATCGCCAGCAGGACTGCCGTGAGCACGATCAGCGGAATCCACACCACGACGATGTTGCCCTTGAAGACCAGGGCAACCGACAACACCGTCAACTCGATCCCGAGTGTGAACAAGCCGGCGAGCACCGTCGCCACGATCAGGTGCTCCCTCGGAAAGGCGACCTTCCGGACGAGAGCAGCGTTGCCGACGATGCCCGTCATGGCTGTCGTGACCGCCACGCTCAAGAACGTCCAGGGCAAGAGTCCGCTGAGAAGAAAGAAGGCATACGACGTGAGACCGCTCGGGTCGCCCGGCAGTGGCGTCGTTTGCAGGATCAGTGAGAACGCAAACGTGTACACGAGCATGAACGCGATCGGGTTGAGTAGGGACCATCCCCAGCCGAGCACGCTTCGCTTGTACCTGCCGCGGAGCTCGCGCAGCGTGAGATTCCAGAGCAGCTCGCGGCGGGCAAGGAGTGCACTCGCCGATGACATGGGTGGGCAGCGTAGTGGGACGATTCGACGACCGGGGCAATGCCGGCCTACGTGACCAACTACATGACCGACGGCCACGGAAGATCGGGATACAACTGGCGCAGGTGTCGGTGCATGTGGTCGGCCACGAGGTTGGTGGTGCTCAGCATCGAGCTCTGTTGCGTGCGGTATCGACCAAGCATTTGCGGAACGTAGGTGGCGTGCCCGCCTGCCGCCGCCACCCGCAGCCACAGTTCCCAGTCTTCCCACCCGAACACCAACTCGTCGTCGGTGCGGTAGCCGCCATGCCGTTCCCAAGCGTCCTTGCGAATCATCGCCTGCGCATCGATGTAGTTGCCTTCACACAGCCACGGTATGTGCCAGGCCATCGCGCTTCGGATCCCGCTTCTGACACCGAACTCTTCGAGTGCCGAGTAGGCGAACGCCGCCTCCGGATCAGCGTCGAGCATGTCAGCCAGCCGCCGGAGCGCAGTGGGATAGACCAGATTGTCAGCGTCGATCACCATCACCTTGGCGGCGCGTGCGGCTGCGAATCCGAGGTTTCGGGCAGCCGGGAGCCCTCGGTTGACGTCACTGCCGAGCAACAGCTGCGGTACGTCCTGATGCTGCTCCATGAACGTTCGCACGACGTCTCGCCCGTTGTCGGAGGAATGATCGTCAACGACCACGATTTCGAAGGCGATGTCGGCGGAAGCGACGATCGATGCGAGCGTTTCGGGCACCAAGTCGGCGTAGTTGTACAGCGTGACCAGCACGCTGACCTCTGGTGTTGCATCTCTGTAGCTGGTCGACTCGAAGCGTTCGACGTGATCGTCGACACCGTGCTCGAGCAGGCAACGAGCGCGCTCGATCCGGCGTTGTAAGAGCGCCTCCGCCATCAGCGCCCGGTAGATCCGCTTGCGCAGCTCGGCCGTCGGCATGAACGCCGGAAGTAGCGGAATTTGCTGCGCCCGCAACATTCGGGCCGAGTACCGAGGGGCGATTATCCGAGGCCGCGGCATGGGTCGAACCTGGTCGAGCCGCTCCAGTTCAGGGCGTAGCGTTTCAGTCAGAGGAAACTCGTCGAGCACCGCTCCTGCCGCTCGGGCACCGATCGCCGCCACCGTCTCCGGATCGTCGAATAGATCGAAGAGGGTCGCCGCCACGTCGCTGGTCTCGATGAAATGCTCACCGGCGATCAACGGTTCGTGGTCAGCGGACGGCTCCGTGACCACACAGCACCCATTTGCCATCGCTTCAATCATGCGCGCCCACTCGAAGTATCCCGGTGCCGAGTCGTCGCGGTGAATGTTCAACAGAATTCGGCTGCGGGCGAGCACGTCGTACTTGTCGGCTCCGAACACCAAGCCGCCGACGCCGTGCGTGACCGGACGGCTGAACGAAAACAATCGGAGGTCAACCGCCCGGCCCCAGAGCATCGGAGCCAACTCGGCCAGCTTCTCCCCGCGGCGCGGTGTCCTGCCACCAAGGAACAGCAGTTCAATATCTCGGATATCGGCTGGACGGCTGATGCTCGGGACCCCACCGAGTCGAAGGTGTCTCGCCTCGATTCCGGCCTCGCGCAAGGCTGAGGTTCCGTGCACGTTGATGTCGAGCGCGGCAGGGCTGGCGGCAGCCACGAGCCGGGTGATCTCGAACCACGGCGTTCCTGGCTGCTCGGTGCAGACGGGCACGCTGATCCGAGCCGCCGAGTCGATCTCGCGGTCGGAGAAGTCCCCAAGCAGATAGAACTCGTGCGGAGCGACGACCATGTTGATCGCGTCGGGGTCGTCCGGGGCTGCGCCGTCACACCGCAGCGTCGTGACCCGACCGAGCAGTCCGCCCGCCTCGACCAGCCACGATGCGATGTCGCCCATGAACGCGTTGCCACGCGGTGCAACGAAGACGTTGAGTGGACGCACGAACTACCGCGTCCGTGATCGGCGAATCAAGTCAACGGGTGAGCGAAGTATCTTCACCACAACCCGCTTCGCCACGGTCGGCTTGTTCGGCGCCGCAGCCACACTGCGAAACATCGACGTAACCAGTGCCCGTCGACTCGTGGCCTCCGGCAGCGCCGCAGCAATCTGCCTGAGTTCCTCCCGA